>CAZFDW010000392.1:0-6607 GCA_964517865.1 uncultured Chitinophaga sp. | reverse complement strand
AACGTGGACCTTGCCTTTGTACGTCTTTTTGATTTCCGCAACATGCACGGGGCGTTTGTCTGGCTTGCTCATGACGGATTTGGAGCGGCAGGAAACACAAAGTCCACGAAAATCTTGATATTTTCTGGCTACATATGTAATTTGATAGTTGCCGTTCTTTGACCAAATCCCAGTCTTCTACCGCTCAAAGCTCATTTGGGAGCCGTTCAAGTTCGGGTTAACACTGCTCAGCGATGCGAATGTTGTGAGTCGGGGAATGAGCCGTTCCGGACTTCCTGAATGTAACTCTGGACTGCGGTTGTTGCCTGGTTTCGAAGGTCCGCGAACTGCTTGAGGAACTTTGGCTGGAAGTCAGGGTTGAGGCCCAGCATGTCGGGGCCAACGAGCACTTGTCCGGTGCATCCGGCTCCGGCCCCGATACCGATCGTGGGAATTGACAGGGCTTCTGTGATCCGCGCGGCGATGTCCTGCGACACGAGTTCGAGCACGATCGCAAATGCTCCGGCATCTTCAGCGGCACGAGCGTCGTCGAGCAGTTGCTGTTCGTCCCGCTGGACTTTTCCCATGCCGCCAAGTTGCCGTACGGCCTGCGGTCTCATGCCGACATGTGCCATCACGGGAATTTCTGCGCGGCCGATGGCACGGATCGTTTCAGACTGGATTGCGCCGCCTTCCAGTTTCACCGCATCGGCACCGGTTTCCTTGATGATGCGACCAGCGCTTCGTACGGCTTGTTTTGGGCTGACCTGATACGACATGAACGGCATATCGACAACCACGAGAGCCCGCCGCACCGCGCGGGCGACCATTTCACCGTGATAGATCATCTGCTCAAGCGTGACTGGCAGCGTGGTGGATCTACCCTGCACGACCATAGCCAGACTGTCGCCGACGAGAATACTATCCACGCCCGCTTCGTCCATAATTCCAGCCCACAGATAATCGTAGGCCGTGAGCATTGTGAGTTTTTGACCCTGGGCGGCCAGATCACGGAACACCGGAACCGTGATTTTTCGAGGAATCGTTTTCAATGAGATTCCTCATCCACTTCCAGGACATCATCGGCCACTTCGAGAATCTCGTCGATCACTTCAACATCCAGAAAGTCATCGGCAACGACGTCTGTCGGACCGAAGACCGCAGCATCCGCAAATGGCTGTGGAAAAATAGTGTCCTCACTGGCATCAATCGACAGCCATGCATCACCCGCAGCGGCACCCATCGATGCTGCTGAGTCAGACGTCTGCTCACGATCGCAACTGCTGTTCACGCCTGAGCCATCGGCGATACTGAACACATCCCGGTGTTCAGGGGAATCCGAGGAATCAACGATCGCAGACTCCCATTGCGGCTCTTCATCTTCATCGCTTTGGGAATTACGAAAACCGTCACCCTGAGGCACCGCACCGGTCCGATCTGCACTCAGACTCTCTTCAGAGAGGCGGCGACCGAAGTCAATGATTTCAAGTCGGCTGTCCATCAGATCAGGCGCGGGAGAAATCAACCCCGCCAGACCGGTGGCCAAAAAAGGATGGCCAAGATTGTCTTCCGTCGGCTCATGCGGTTCCGCAGAATCACCTCCCTGTTCCATATGGTAGTCCATCGGGATATCTGAATTCGCTATTCCCGATCCACCGGCAATCGTGCCGCCATCATTGGCCGTCTGCAGATATGGAACGGAATCACGCCGCGATTCATTCACAATGCCTGCAGCCATCTTTGATCTTGCACTGTCCGCCGCCACGGCCTCTGAACGCATATGAATGATAAATCGAATGGGCCCGAGTGCGAGTTGAGCACCATCGACAATGTCGTAACGCTTTCCCGCAGTGATACGTGCCCCATCCACGTAGGTGCCATTGCTGCTGTCAAGGTCGGTGACAGAGACTGAGTCACGTCCAACGCGAAGAAAACAGTGGCGGCGGCTCACTTGAGGCGCGGAAAGGCGCAGGTTGCAGTCAGAACCACGACCAATCACAATGTCGTGCCGAACGGTGATTCGACGAACATTCGACGGCTGATCCTGCAGTTCAAGTACCACTTTCATTGGAACGAATTCCGTTTAGCAAAAAGGCCACCAAAAGCAGTCGGTTGAGTCCTGTTTGTCCGCTCTTACTCGTGCCATTGACAATTGCAGGTGGTACAGCTTTTCATAAGTTGAGCCCAACTGCAAGACGATCGGCTGAAATTGCTGGATTTGTTGCTATTTTTGTACTGACAGGAAGTACAGGATTGACCGGACTCGCACCCGGTGCCGGGATATTTGCGAAACCGAGGCGCGCGATCGTGGAGCCCGCATGGTGGCATGTCTACAATCCTGCGTTCCTCTGCGAAGATTCCCTCAATCGTTCGCCAGACAGACAATTTGCCAGCCAGACAACTCATGACCATCGCCTGGGAGCCCTTCACCCACCATACGCCGACGACAGCTGAAGTGCGGTTGCTCGGCGCGGTGGATCTGTCGTCCGTCCTGGCGCTGCAGACGCTGATGGAACATGACGTGCGGTGTCAAAGTCGCACGAATGCGGCAATCCTGATCTGCGAACATCCGCCGACCGTCACCGTTGGGGAAGGTGCCAGTCTGCTGGAACTTCCGGAATCGCCACGCGAGCTGGAATCTCGCCTGATCACTGTCCATAGGGTCCGACGGGATGGACATGTGATTCTGCATCAGCCCGGCCAGATCGCCGCATATGTCGTGGTATCGCTGTCCGATTGTCGTATGGACGAAACTGGATTTCGCACATGCCTGCAACAGGCGGTCGTTGCGACGTGTCGAGAAGTCCAGGTTGTCGCTTCAACCTCACCCAGCGATCCAACGGCCGTGTTCGGCCGACATGGAGTGGTGGCAGAACTGGGAATTCATGTTGACGACGGCGTGACCAGCTTTGGGGTTTTCCTGAACGTGAGCTGTCGCCTGGACGAAGCACGCGGGATCGGACGTGGCCTGCTGGGACAGCGCGTGTCTTCTTTAAATGCTGAACGCGTCCGACCGACGCAGATGCCGCAGGTTCGATCGGCTTTGATTCAGCATGTGTGTACACAGCTGGGCTATCCTGACTATCATCTGCACACCGGTCATCCTTTTCTGAAACGAACCCGGACCCTGATCCATGACAAGTTTGCCAATCCTCAATCAACCGAAGAATGATTTGACGCTGGAGGCTGCATCTTTGCATCTTGCGCCGTTGAATATCGTGCCGCTCAATGCGATGCTGCCGACGGACGCGCCTCAGCGCCGCCTGCCGCGTTGGCTCAAGCGTCCGTTGCCTCAGTCAGGCATGGCCTACACCAGCAACGTGATTTCTGACCTGCGGCTGGAAACGGTCTGCGAAAGCGCCAAGTGCCCGAATCGCACTGAATGCTGGTCGCAGAAAACAGCAACATTTATGATCGGCGGCAACGTCTGCACGCGCCCTTGTGGATTCTGCTCCGTGCCGAAGGGAAAAACCGAACGCCTCGAACTTGACGAACCGGAACGAGTCGCGGAAGCCGCCGCGCGACTGGGACTGAAGTACGTGGTCCTGACGTCCGTTACCCGCGATGACCTTCCGGATGGTGGCGCAGATCACTGGTATCGCACGGTGCTGGCCGTCCGCGAACTCACGGGAGCACAGGTGGAAGTGCTGACGCCCGACTTTCTGGGAAATCGCAAAGCCATCAGCCGCGTGATCGAATCGCGTCCGGACGTCTTCAATCACAATACGGAAACCGTGCCTCGGCTCTATCATCGCGTCCGCCGCAATGCCGAGTATCAGCGTACGCTCGATCTGCTGAAACAAATCAAGGACGAGGCACCGGAAATGCCGACGAAAAGCGGGCTCATGCTGGGACTTGGCGAAACGCGGGAAGAACTGCTCGATGTCTTTGCCGACCTGCGCGGCGTGGGATGTGACATGCTCACACTGGGACAATATCTGCAGCCGAGTCCTGATCACCTGCCGGTCGAACGTTATGTACCGCCGGAAGAATTTGATGAAGTCGGCGAACAGGCCCGCAAGCTGGGCTTCAGTATGGTGGCCAGCGGTCCGTTTGTCCGCAGCAGTTATCATGCCGGCGAAATGGCTGAGGGTATGGAACATGCCGTTGCGCGACGGCAGGATTAGTCATGCTGCTCGCCATTGAGACATCCGGGATGCAGGGGTCCATTGCCATTTTTGATGGCCGGACGCTGCGATTCGAACGCATCCTTGGCGTGTCGGGCACCCGTCATGCTCAGACGTTGCCCGCCGAAGTCGCCGATGTGCTCGCTCGATGCAACCTGCAGCCGCGCAGTATTCGCTCTGTGGCTGTGAGCATCGGACCCGGAAGTTTTACCGGACTACGCGTCGGACTGACATTTGCAAAAACCTTTGCATGGCTGAATGATGCCACGCTGGTGGCTGTCGATACCCTGCGCGCAATCACTCAACAGGTTCCATCGACCATAGAATACGTGACGGCAATCGTTGATGCGCAGCGGACGGAATACTTTGCCGCGACGTATCGCTGGAATGCAGAACTCGGACTTCGCTTTGCAATCAATGATGTCGGTTTGGCGACGGTAGCTGATCTGCCGACGGATTATCCGATTGTCGGCCCGGCCTGCAACAAACTCGGGGCCGCTGCACTCAATCGATTTGATGTTCTCGACGAATCTCTGTGGCAACCATACGCCGTCAGTGTCGGACGCATCGGACTGTACATGCTTGACCACCAGCAATTCTCAGATCCTGACAGTTTGGAACCTGTCTACATTCGATTAAGTTATGCAGAAGAGAAACGCCGCGAATCCGGGACAGTCGAAGTATAATGATGTGACACCGAATAAACCAGATTTGTCGACTGCGTGGGAGTCTGTCTGGTGACCGCTGGTTTTGTGAGCGGCAAGGCGCTAGCCGCCGGTTTTTGCAGATTGATTACCCGCGGCTAGGCGGGTGTTGATTTAGTCCCCGATTTCGCATCTTTGTTTACCGCCGAGCCGGAGGCGACGGCTCGCGGAATAGCCGTCGCCTCCGGCTCGGCGGTAAACGATTAAGTCAACAACCCGCTAGCGCCTTGCGGCTCACGGTCCTGGAGTATCGGGACAGACTCTGATCGAGATTTTGACATGGGTTCTGCAGAAGAAACTGATTCGGACAATTTGAGAGCGATCCCGACGGAACCAGCGAGTGATGTCCATGCACAGCAACTTGCCAGGCTGGTGGAACGTAGTCAGAAACTCATGTCCCATGCGTGGATGATTCGGACTTTCGTCAAACATTCCGACGAAGTCGAAGACTTCCCGGAACTGAATGAAATGGCGAGGACAATTTTTGATGTGTTTCGCGCGGTGGAGACACAGATCCACGATCCGGCAGGTTACTTCAGGACAGTTCGCAAGAAGCTGGGTAAACTGAAAGCGGCGGCGGAGCAGTTTGCGAAGGATGCCTGGCACGCATCAACACATACAAACTTCCAGCAGGCCGTGATTGCTTCGAGATTTCTGGGAGAACAGTTGTCAGAAGTTCTGGCAGAAGCAGAGGCTCTGTTACCTCGTCCCGTGATGCGTCCAGGAGTCACATTGCCACGCAGGTCCGGAACGCCGGAGAATGACAGTCAGGGAACAGCAGAATGAAACCCGCCGCACCCGCACCTCGCCCTGCACCTCGATACACAGCACAGGGCTATGGAGCTCAAAACGCACCCGGCTGGATTGGCGTTTCACGAGGAGCGGCACTCGGCATTGCCATGATCACCACGCTGAATCTGCTCGAAGTCTTCGCCTTCAACACGAGCGCCGTGAACAACTGGCTGTGCAATTTTCGCATGCTCACTCAGCCGCTCTGTCTCGCCCTCCTTGCAATGCTGGCGACCGCATCACTGATGTATTCGGTGAAACCTGCTTTGCCAGGTGCGGTCTGGATGGCCACGCTTGGCCTTGTCGCAATTGTGGCCGTGTTTGCCGGCTGGGAATTGTGGGACGTCACTCAGCACGTTGCGGAAAATCTGCGCCAGACGGCGATGAGTCGTCCGCTGGGAATACTCATGTTGTTCGCAGTCGCAGGTATGGGAATCGTTGTCGGCGATTCGACTTCAGCATACGGAAAGTCGTCGCTCTTAATCATTGCCGGCAGCAGCCTCCTGGCGGTCCTCGGGTTTGTTGTTGTCACGCTGCAGTCCGGTTCAATCGGCGACACGATTCCGTCGGATGCGGCTCCCGCAATTCTGGTTCTGGGTTGTGCCGTCGAGAGTGACGGCACGCCGTCCGAAGCCATGATAGACCGCATGGCGGCGGGCAACAGGTTGTTTCTTGACGGGCACGGAAAGCTGCTGATTCTGTCCGGAGGCCCGGGCGAAGGCAGCGTCACGGAATCCGCAGCTATGAAAAAACTGGCACTGGAAGCCGGTGTCCCGGAGACCAATTTGCTGCTCGACTCTGCCGGGATCAATGCCGCAGACTCAGTTCAATATGCCGCCGCGCTGCCGGAACTCAAAGAAGACCGACGCATCATCGTTGTCAGTCACTGGTATCAGTTGGCAAGGATCCGCATGCTCGGCCGTCAGGCCGGGTTGCAGGTGATCGCGGTTCCGGCCGAACAGCAGCACGCACTGTTCAATCAGAATCGGCTTTACGCGGAGGAAGTCG
>CAZFDW010000391.1:0-6622 GCA_964517865.1 uncultured Chitinophaga sp. | reverse complement strand
AGCGACTCGCCTACGTAGCTCAGTCGCTCCGCGACTGAGATTTTCAGACTGCAGAACAACCCCAGTCAAACGCTCAAAGCAAAACTTTGAGAAATACCTTGAATTCATGAAAAAGTTATCCACGATTCAACGTGATATCGCGTCCAACCAGCGCCGTGTGTACACTTTACAGGACAAGGTTCAGAGCTTGAGCCGAAAATTGCATTGATGAACGTGGAAATCGATGACGATGCTCACTCGCAGGAATAAAAGATCCGGGCATGAAGAACGGTGCGACTAACAATCTGCTGGCGTGCTGCATTTCGGCGATCCTGTTGATCGTGCCCGGGACATTCGGTGTATGGATTTCCAGTCCGACGGAAGTCGAATCTGAAGATCTGACTGAACTCATGGAATTGCTGGAGGAGTGTCATCTTCGCTGCGAATCGCGAAGATCTGTTGCCCGCAGAGTTGCTGGCGCTGCGTTAAGACGTCGTCCTGATTCTGCCGGCGCCGGGGCTTGTTGTCGCAATTTGCGGCAGACCGGAGAGTATTTCGTTTCCGGGCACCTCCCTGGCGGCAGAGCTTTGACGCCATTGCTGGTATAACACATCCTCGGCTGAGGAACGCTGCCTGATAGCCAGCGTGTGCTGTGGCGATGCTCTGTGGGCCACGCAGCAACCTTGCCACACAGCAACCTTGCCACGCAGCAACCTTGCCACACAGCAACCTTGCCACACAGCGCTGGCCCGATACTCCAGAATCGTGAGCCGCGAGCAGCTAGTGCCTGGATGCGTGCCACTGGCTCTGCCAGTGTTCTCCATCGGCATGAAACACTGGCAGAGCCAGTGGCACACAACCCATCAATCCATCACTGACAGAGCACTAGCCGCGGGTAATTGATCTGCAAAAACCGGCGGCTGGCGCCTTGTCGCTCACAAAACCAGCGGTCATCAGACAGACTCCTGGCTCTCCAAACTCCAGCCGGGCTTGTGCGAGAAGGCACTCATTCATTATGAAAACTGGCAAGCATACATTATCAACGAATGTTACCAAAGATCTGCTGTCGGGGCTGATCGTTTTTCTGGTCGCATTGCCGCTTTGTCTTGGCATTGCGCTGGCATCGGGCGCGCCGTTGTTCTCGGGTCTCATCGCGGGAATTGTCGGTGGCATCGTTGTGGGAATACTCAGCGGATCGCACACCAGTGTCACGGGTCCTGCTGCCGGACTGACGGCAATTGTCGCTGCACAGATCGCCAAACTGGGATCCTTCGAAACGTTTTTGCTCGCAGTCGTCGTTGGCGGCGTACTTCAGATTGTATTGGGCCTGGTGAAAGCCGGAGCACTTTCGGCGTTCTTTCCATCGAGCGTCATCAAGGGCTTGCTGGCTGCGATCGGGGTGATTCTGATTCTGAAGCAGATTCCCCATTTGGTGGGATACGACAAAGATCCTGAGGGCGAAATGTCGTTCCGGCAGCCTGATCAGGAGACCACGGTATCGGAAATCCTGCAGTTGTTCAGTGATCAACTGCACGTTGGAGCCCTGACAATCGGATTCTGCTCGGTGGCACTGCTGGTATTCTGGGACAAGTCAAAGAGATTGAAAAACTCATTGGTTCCTGGGCCGCTGGTGGTCGTGCTTCTGGGTGTTCTGATGTCGAGAGTCTTTCGAGGGTTCGGTGCGCCGTGGATCATTGAATCGGAACACAGCGTTCAGGTGCCGGTTGCCGACAGCGTGGAACAGTTTTTGGGATTCCTGCAGTTTCCCGATTTCACTCAGTTGTTTAATCCGGCTGTCTACGTGGGCGGCATCACAATCGCCGTGGTCGCGTCACTTGAAACTCTGTTGAACCTTGACGCAGTTGATAAGCTCGACAGGAAGCAAAGGTTGTCACCGCCTAGTCGTGAGTTGCTGGCTCAGGGCGTGGGAAACGTGGCCTCCGGGCTGCTGGGCGGGCTTCCTGTGACCTCGGTCATCATTCGTGGTTCCGTGAACATTAACGCCGGGTCGGAATCAAAACTCTCCGCAATATTCCATGGCATTCTGTTACTTGTGTGTGTTGCGGTGTTGCCAGCGTACCTGAATTCGATTCCTCTTTCGTGCCTCGCCGCGATCTTGCTGCTCACGGGAGTGAAGCTGGCTAGCCCAAAGTTGTTTCGTCAAATGTGGTCCGAAGGATTCTACCAGTTCCTGCCATTTATACTGACTCTGATTTCAATCGTGCTGACGGATCTCCTGATTGGAATTTTGATCGGTCTTGCCATCAGTCTTACCTTTATTCTGTACAGTAATCTACGGCGACCAATTCGTCGCATCCGGGAGAAGCATGCTGGCGGCGAAGTCCTGCACATCGAGCTGTCGAATCAGGTGAGTTTTCTCAATCGTGCCGCTTTGGAGAGCGCGATGCGTGAGGCACCGGCGGGCAGTCGCCTGTTGCTGGACGCGCGACGCACGGATTACATCGATCCGGATGTTCTGAGTCTGATTCGAGAGTTCAAGGATGTGACTGCTCCGGCCTACAATATTCAGGTCCACCTGCTGGGGTTTCGCAGTCACTACATGTATGACGATGTGCTGGAAACAGTGGACCTGTCACCTCAGGAACTGCGCGATCAGCTGACGCCGAAAATTGTCCAGGAAATACTGGCTGAGGGAAACGTACGGTTTGTTGAGGGACATCCTCTGGATCGCGATCTCCGTCCTCACGGCAATCACATCGGCCAGGAGCAACGTGCGATGGCAGCCATTTTCACAGGCATTGACTCGCGAACGCCCGTCGAAATGGTTTTTGACCTTGCACTCGGTGATGCCTATGTCGTCCGAATGCCGGGACATGTTGTGGACCCCCGTGCCGTCGGCGGACTTGAGTTCGCCGTGATCAACGGTGCACAGCTGATCGTGGTCATGGGACATACGCAAAGTCGATTGGTGACCGCTGCACTTCGACGGCGGGCGTCCCTGATCAGAGACAAAGATGTCGATGGTTGCATGAATCTGGAGTCGGTGCTGGATGACATCGCACTTTCCATCGACGCCTCCGATACCGCACGTTTTGCCAACCTGAGCGACGTTGAGAAGCAGGATCTTGTCGATGCCGTTTCCCATCGACATGTGGCCCGGGCTGTTCAGCAGGTTCTGCAACTCAGCCCGGCCATCAGTAACGCCGTCGCGGATGGTCGAGTGATGATTGTCCCGGCGATGTACAACGTGATTTCGAGTCACGTCCAATTCCTTTGACAGCAACAACGTGATGGGCTGCGCAGTCTGACTTACGCCAGATCGAGCAGGATCTGAATTCCGGAGTAATCAGTGATGGCAGAGAATTTTGTTTTGAAGAATTCGCCCGTGGAAGTTCTGCCTGCCGCTCGGATTGCTGTCGTGCAGCGCAGCGTGCTGGCCGGAGTGACCGTCGCCATGGTTGCGGTGCCTTTGTGCGTGGGAATTGCCGCCATCAGTCCCGGAATTCCCGCCTGGGCCGGGATTCTCAGTGGCATCATTGGTGGGGTTCTGGTTGGCAGTATCAGTCGTTCCCGGACGGCGATCACCGGACCTACGGCCGGGTTGACGGCCGTGGTTGCCACACAACTAGCAGTCCTCGGGTCATTCGAAGCGCTGCTGCTGGCAGTGATGTTCGCCGGACTCCTGCAGATCATTCTGGGATGTGTGAGGACCGGCAGTGTCGCCGCATTTTTTCCCTCATCAGTGATTCGGGGTCTCCTGTTCGCGATTGGCATCATCCTGATTCTGAAGCAGATCCCTCACGTCCTTGGCCACGACACAGACCCCGAAGGCGAAATGGCGTTTCTGCAGCCGGACCGTGAAAATACGTTCTCTGAGCTGGCTGAGCTCACTCGCGATATTCATCCGGGAGCGGCGGCTGTTGGTTTACTGTCGATTGCGCTGATGCTGGCGTGGGGCCGCGTGCCGATGCTCCGGCGGTTTCCTGTCCCTGTGCAACTGGTCGTCATCGTCCTTGGCATTGCACTGAACCAGCTGTTCCAGAGAATCGGCGGTCAATGGAGCATTCAGCCCATCCATCTAATTCAGTTGCCCGCGCTGGACCCTGAGCGAGGAGATTTCGGGATCCTGACTTTGCCCGCGTTCAGCCAGTGGAATAATCCATTGGTCTATCAGGCCGCGCTTTTCATCGCTCTGGTGGCATCACTGGAATCGCTGCTGGGTCTCGAAGCACTGGCTAAACTCGATCCTGACCAGCGGAAGAATGCCCTGAACCGTGAACTGGTGGCGCAGGGCAGCGGAAATCTGTGCTGCGGACTCCTGGGTGGTCTTCCGATTACGGTTGAAATCGTCCGCAGCGCGACAGGACTGCATTCCGGTGGTCGGTCGCGTGTGACGATGATTACGCAGGGAATTCTGTTACTGCTGGTGATCTTTGTTCCGTCAATCGTCAACAGCATTCCACTGGCCAGCGTCGCTGCGATCCTGTTGTTCACCGGGATGCGACTCTGTGACCTCCGTGTTTTCCGGCAGATGTGGAAATCCGGTCGCTACCAGTTTTTGCCATTCATGGCCACGATCATTCCCATTATTCTCTCAGACCTGCTGGTTGGCACACTGATCGGGCTTGCGATCAGCATCACGTTTATTCTGAACAGCAATCTGCGACGACCGCTACGACGTGTCCTTGAACGACATCTCGGCGGCGAAGTGCTGCACATTGAACTGGCGAACCAGGTGAGTTTTCTCAACAGGGCCGCATTGGAAAATACACTCCGTGAAGCACCACGGGGTACGCATGTGCTGCTGGATGCTCGTGGGACTGATTATATTGATGCCGACGTTCTGAGTCTGATCGAGGAATTTCGTACGGTGACAGCTCCTGTGCAGGGAGTTCAGCTTAGTCTGCGAGGTTTTCGTCAGAAGTATCAGCTCGACGATGAGATTCGTTACGTGGATTATTCGACCCGGGAACTTCAGCAGCAGATGACTCCGCTGCAGGTACTGCAAGTGCTCAAAGAAGGCAACGAACGATTTCTGTCCGGCCATCACCTCACTCGTGATCTGCGGCGTCAGCTGAATGCGACGGCTGTGGGACAACATCCACTCGCCGTGGTACTCAGCTGCATTGATTCCCGCACTCCCGTCGAACTGGTTCTGGACCTGGGACTCGGCGATGTGTTCAGTGTTCGGGTTGCCGGAAATGTAATCAGTCCCAAGGTTCTGGGAAGTATGGAATACGGCTGCGCAGTGGCCGGGGCAAAGGTCGCGATTGTGATGGGGCATACTCGCTGCGGTGCCGTCGGAGCGGCCGTTTCGCTTTCCGGGTCAGCTACGTCCACAGAAGAAGTCACCGGCTGTCAGCATCTGGATGCCATTTTGCACGACATTCAGGCTCATTTTGACCCTGCCAAACTGGGTGATGTGAAATCTCTGAGTGATTCCGATCGTCAGGCACTCGTTGATGGTGTTGCACTTTCCAATGTGAAGCACATCGTAGCCGACATCCTCGTCCAGAGTCGCACGTTGGCGAAGCTTGTCGCAGAACGGAAAATCGCAATCGTAGGATCAATGTACGATGTCACCTCGGGCTATATTCACTTCATAAAAGAAGCGACGGTCGGCCTTTCGGTGGAAGAAATCGACAGCGTCCTGTCGTCACCCACGGATGCGAGTCGGAAGCCGAAAGCTCTTTAGATCTCATCACGGGGTCTCCGCGTCGCCGTTAGATCCTGCAGAGGCAGCATGCTGTGGCATGGAAATTCCCTGATAATTTCGCTGTCGATCCAGCAGACGAGCGAGAGACCTGGCCCCACGGTCGGCGACATTGGCAACTGCGGCTTCCACGGACACATCGGTGTCTCCCACAATGACTTCGCCCTTTTCCTTCAGGATCACCTTCAGGCGGCACAGAATATCATTGCCATCTTCCGGGCCATCCACGTCGGTCAGCGTGACTCTTGCGGAACGAATTCTGGATTCAAATCGTCCAAGGGCCAGCCGCAGTCTGTGCTCGGCATACGCCATTTGAACTTCGGTCAGTGAGACATTGCGACACGTAATCTGAATTTCCATGACCATGATTTCTTTTTAAACAGAATTGAGCGCGCCTGACGATACGTAACCAGAACAAATCTCCAAACCGGGCGACAGGATTTCTTAGTCCCAGTCCCAGTCAAGCTCCGTACCACCCGAGAATGCCCACAAGTCAAACATCGGGGCATGGCCGATGTCTGTTGACGCATCGAGCTGCTTCCGCAGCCGACGGCGTTGTCCTGAGTTCCGTTGGTGCGCCGACTCATCTGTCCCGGCCAACGGCCATTGAGGTTCCTGCGCCACCACACCAACCGATGTTCTACGGTTAAAGTCGAGTGCTTTGGCATCAGACGGAAAGTCAGGATTCAGCACATCGTCACTATGATATGTCATCATCGTTCATGCTCCTTTTGCAACTTTGCCGGAGTGCGAAGACTACTCTGCTCCATCGACCGAATTCTACGGCTTTCACGAGAATTGACTAATTTAAAGTTACGTCTTGAATCATTGATTAAATGAAAGTATTGTTCGCCGCATGGACTGGCTCAACTATCATCACCTGCTGTATTTCTGGATGGTCGCTCGCGAAGGCACGATTCTGCGAGCGGCAGAGAAGCTGCACATCGGGCAACCGGCGATCAGTACGCA
>CAZFDW010000390.1:0-6628 GCA_964517865.1 uncultured Chitinophaga sp. | reverse complement strand
TTCCGGCAGGTGTCTGGCAATTGCCGGAACGGCGCTGCGCTTGGTCCGGCCTACAAATTCAACCCAAGTCCCCAAACCCGGAGTCAATTCACGAAGAAGGCCCGGCATCTTTGGATGCCGGGCCTTGTCATGTTGAACTGAACGCAGCAAAAGCTGCCGGACTACAGAGCCCAGCCTTCTCTGTATTCCCGCTGGACGTATTTGTTAATGTCAGGCAGGTTGGTGCTGACGAGATTTTTCGCGTCCCATTCGATTCGCTGGCCTTCGCCGGCTCGGACAGCGAGATTACCGACGAGGATGGTTTCGGTCAGGCGACCTGCGTAGCCGAAGTTCGACATTGTGCCTGGCTCGTACTCGCCACGACAGCTCTGGACGAATTCCCATTTCTGTCGTTCGTCCGTACCGCCCTTGAATGGAATTCGAGGCAGCGATTGTGCTGGTTTCTTGAATCCCTTGAAATCAGGTTCCGGCAGCAACGTGTACTGTGCCCCGTAATCGTTTTCCGACAGCAACATCCCTTTGCTACCCACGATCAGAGCCGCGCTGGTTTTGTTCGGATCACCTTTTCTCTGATCGTCGATTCGCTTGCGGAAATCTGCAGGTAAATGAGCGATCAAGTCGTCGGATGGCAGATTGCCGCCGTCGTACCAGTAGAACTTGCAGGCGACTTTGCCGTTACGTTCCGGGAATTCGAACATCAGCGTGGACGAACCTGGGTAGGTTTCATTTTCGAAGATACCGGGATTCTTGACGGCCGTGACTGCGATCGGATCCCATAGTTCCAGCGCCATGACAGGCATATTGGTTGTATGGCAGGCCATATCACCCAAGGCGCCGGTTCCAAAGTCGGCCCAGCCGCGCCATTTGAATGAATGATAGATGCCATCCTTGTATGGACGCATCGCGGCAGGTCCGATCCATGAATCCCAGTCCAGGTAATCCGGAATCGGATCTTCGCCGGGTGGGCGACCGACGCCTTGAGGCCAGATCGGACGGTTGGTCCAGATATGAATTTCTGCCACATCGCCGATCGCTCCGGATTGAATGACTTCGACAGCTTCACGGAGCCCGTCTTCGGATGTCCCCTGATTTCCCATCTGAGTCACGACGCCCATTTCTGCGGCGACTTCGCGCATCATGCGGGCTTCACGGATGGACCAGGTCATGGGCTTCTGGCAATAGACATGCTTCTTCATTTTCATGGCCTTGATGGCCGCTGCCGCATGTGTATGGTCGGGCGTGCTGACAGTCACGATGTCGACTTTGTCGCCGAGCGTATCCAGCATTTCGCGGAAGTCAGTGAACTGCGCGGCATCACTGAATTCTTTTCCTTTCTTGTCGAGCGTGCGGCGATCGACGTCGCACATGCCAACAATTTCTACGTCCTGATCCGAAATATGGCTGCAGTCGCTGTCGCCTTTACCACCCACGCCGACGCAGGCCGCAGTCAGACCTTGAAGAGCTGATCGTCCGGGCCTGGCGAACGAGCGTGGAGCGACCCAGAATGCGGTTCCCAGAGCGGCAGTCGTGCCGATAAAACCGCGACGTGATGTTTTTTGCGTCATTGAGCGTACCTCAGGATTCAGGTGGGACAAATAAACCATCGGACTCAAGCCCGAGCAACACTGCACGGCCGTCCAACGGACGCTATTTTCAGGCACAATCGCCCGAAGACAAGTCTCCTACGATAACAACGCCGCAAAAAACAACAATGATTCGCAGAATTCCTGCGGGACATGCAGCAACGTCCTTTGCAAGCGGCAAACGGCGATGAACGCCGTGTACCGTTGCGAAAGTGCAGGCTTCGACGTACGCTCCGGAATCAGGCGACCGTTTATTGGACTCCCGGATGTTGAATCACATGGAATTTCCCCCACGCAACTTCAGTCGCTATCTGCCAGCGCTGTTCATGGGCTGCTTTCTGTTCGTCGGCTGCGTTGAAAATCCTGCTCCACACAAAGGCGCGAATACGAAAGTTACGCCCGATGACAAGGCCGCCGTGGCAGCACTCGAAAAAGCCGGCTGCAGCCTCAAGCAGGACACGGCAGGTCTGGTCACTGAAATTGCCGTGTCATCTGATACCGATTTCTCAGAAACGATGAAGCACCTTGTCGGCGTTCCCAATGTCACCATCGCACGCTTTGGCGGGCCGGGAATGAATGACAATGGAATGGCGTTTCTCTCCAGCCTCAAATCTCTGAAACGACTGGACCTCACCGATTGCTCTTCCATCGGCGATGATACCCTGAAAGTTGTCGGAGACATTCCCTCGATTGAAGTGCTGACGCTGCGAAGAGCCGGGTTTACAGATGCTGGCCTTGCATCGATCAAAACGCTGACAAAACTGCGGGCCATTGATCTGCGAAATACCAACATCACCGACGCTGGTGTCGCACATCTGGCAGGAATCAAAACGCTGGTCGATGTGCAGCTGGAAAACTCGAAAGTGTCCGATGCCGGTGTTGAATACCTTCGAGGCCTGCCGCTCAAATCACTCAACCTCAACTACACCGTCGTCACGGACGCCGCCATGCCAGCGATCGGAAGCATCACGACACTGGAATCCCTGCAGATGGATACGTCACGCATCACAGACGTCGGTATGCCGGAAGTCGCAAAACTCAAAAAACTCAAACGCTTCGGTTGCCGACAGGCCAATATCAGCGGCGAAGGCATCAAACATCTTGCGGGGCTGAAAGAACTGAGGCGTCTCGAACTCCGCGAAACATCCATCGACGACGGCAGTCTGGAAATCATCAGCAGCCTTCCTAATCTGACCTACCTCGACATCAGTGAATGCCGCACTCTGAAAGGCAGGACGATTGGCGAACTCAGTAAACTTACGGAACTCACCTATCTGGAACTGCGAGAGATCAAGAAAGTGAATGACGCCAATTTTGCCGAGCTCGGCACCCTCACGAATCTCAAAGAACTGAATGTTGAAGCCACGCGAATCACTGACGAGTCCGCACCAACACTGCTCAAAATGCAGAAGCTGGAACGCTTAAGCGTCGCGGGATCACAGATGGGTGATCCGGGCATTCTTCAGTTAAGCCAACTGCCTGCGTTGAAGTGGTTGAACCTCAGTAATTCGCAGCCCAAACCAGAAACCATCGCGGCATTAAAGTCAGCAAAGCCCGGCATCGAGATTGTGGAGTAACCGTGCTTCCTGACACATCAAAACGCACTCGCAGTGAATCCATTTTCAGACATGCGTCGAAGCTGATTCCGGGAGGCGTCAACAGCCCGGCCCGCGCGTTCGGTGCTGTCGGTGGCACACCGCCTTTTATGAATCGTGGTGAAGGTGCGTACCTGTTCGACGTCGATGGCAATCGCTTCATCGACTACATTGGTTCGTGGGGACCGCATCTGTTCGGCCATCGGCATCCGGTGATTCTGCAGGCGATCGAGCAGGCGCTGCTCATCGGCACCAGTTTCGGGGCACCGACCGAAGCTGAAGCCGAAATGGCTCAATGCGTGATCGAGATGGTGCCTTCGATCGAAATGGTGCGGATGGTGAACTCCGGCACCGAAGCGACGATGTCCGCAATTCGCGTTGCCCGCGGATTCACAGGTCGAAACGGAATCGTGAAGTTTGCCGGTTGTTATCACGGCCATGTGGACAGCCTGCTGGTCGCCGCCGGCAGCGGCGCGCTGACGCTGGGGTGTCCATCGAGTCCAGGTGTTCCGCCGGGTGCCACAGCCGATACCGTCGTGCTGCCATACAACGATTGCGAAAGTCTGGAAGCCGCATTTCAGAAAAACAAAGATCAATTAGCGGCCGTGATCCTCGAACCGGTCGTGGGAAATATGGGTTGCGTGATTCCGACAACCGAATTCCTGTCGCTGCTGCGTCGATTTTGTACTGAGCACGGCACAGTACTGATTTTCGATGAGGTGATGACAGGGTTCCGGGTCGCCGCTGGCGGGGCTCAGCAGTTGTTCGGTGTCACGCCGGACATGACAACACTAGGCAAGATTATTGGAGCCGGGATGCCGGTCGGCGCTTATGGCGGGCGAGCCGACATCATGAACTGTGTGTCCCCGATCGGAAAAGTTTATCAGGCAGGAACGCTGTCGGGCAATCCGGTGGCGATGGCCGCAGGGATCGCGATGCTCAAGCTGATCCGCGAACAAAATCCTTATCCGCGTCTGGAGCAGGCCGGTCAGAAGCTGGCGGACGGATTTCAGTCCGCAGCAAATGCGGCAGGTGTCGATGTGCAGATCAATCGGGTCGGCAGCATGTTAACAGTCTTTCTCACCTCGCAGACGGTGACCGACCTGGACTCGGCAACGTCGTCCGACACCGCGAGATTTGCCAGCTGGTTTCATGGAATGCTGAATCGTGGCGTCTATCTGCCCTGCAGCCAGTTTGAGGCCATGTTCGTGTCGGCTGTTCACACCGACGCGGATATCGATCAGACGATTGCTGCCGCCGTCGCCGGTTTTGCAGGTTGTCACGATGAAACACGTCATGTCGGACACAAGTCATAGGTCACGTTCCGTTCTCCTGTTGTCTTTTTGCAACAGCATCGCACAGAAGTGAACCACGCCTCCTTGAGTTCCGGACGTGTGGATTTCCCGACAGACAAAGCTTCCAGCCACGCGACCGTATCTTAAGATTGACGCGATACAGGTACGCAGTTCGTCTGCGATGCGCTACCGTTCGGCGATGCGTCTGCTCGGAATTCCTGCTCAATGAATGCCACCTCGACACTACTTTATCCCGTCGAAATCCGGCCCGACGTGCATCGCCACTCCGACGAAGACGCTGCGTTCTCTACGCTCGTTGCACAACATACGATTGAGCTTGCGGACACGGAATGGATCACGCGATTAGAGCTGAATGAACCTCGGGAAAACGTGCGTTGCCTTTCGCTGTCATTGCGATTCTGGAAGCGGGCCTTTGACATCTTCGCCGCACTATTTCTGCTGATTGCAACTTCACCGCTGACAGTGACCGCTGCGATTCTGGTGAAGCTCACGTCGCCCGGCCGTCTATCTATTCGCAGACACGCATCGGACTCAATCTACGGAAGAAGCAGACGAATGATCGACGCGCCGAGTCACAGGAACCGACCCAGGATTCTGACCGCCGTCAACCGGGCCGGGATCGCCGGGAGCTGAGCAACTTTGGCTGCCCATTCACGATCTACAAATTTCGCACAATGCGAAATGACGCGGAACACAACGGTGCCCAGTTTGCCCTGGAAAGCGACCCCCGAATTACGACAATCGGCCGTGTGCTGAGACGCACCCGAATCGACGAATTGCCGCAACTCTGGAATATTCTTAAGGGCGACATGTCTCTGATCGGACCCAGACCGGAACGTCCCGAATTCATGCAGAAGCTGCAGGATCAGATCCCCAATTTCATCGACCGCCTTGGCCTGAAGCCCGGTTTGACTGGCATCGCGCAGGTCGTCAACGGCTATGACAATGAACTGGAAGGATTTCGTCGCAAGGTCTCGTATGACCTGCTGTACCTTCAGAACTGCTGCGTGTGGAACGACATCAAGATTCTGTTCCGCACGATCCGCGTCGTGATCACCGGCGAAGGAGCACTGTAGATCTGTGCCAGGAAAGCGGTGCAGGAAGCTCGGCACTCAACAAAATCAGCCCGCAGAAAACTGCGGGCTGCTTCGTGTTTGATATTCTGACTACTCAACCAGGCCAGATTCCGCAACGGAAGGTTACGGCGACGCGAGCTGATCCTGAAGGTCATCAATATCATTCTGCGTTTCGATTGCAAAGACGAGTGCCGTCACTGAAGTGGCGAGCATTGTGAGTGTGACGACGTCGATCAGTCCGAAACCGGAGCTTGGCGGAGGACACGTGTTGCACGGATTACCGTATTCATCAATCCCCTGACCGCGAACGACATTTTCGTCACCTGCGAATACCAGGCTGTCCACTGAACCAGCCGGTGCAGTGCCGTTCTTCCACAGTCGTACCGAAGTTGTTGCTGCCCCGACAGACAGGTCGTGAGCCCCGCCTCGGACACCGGTGATGGCGAAGTCGCCGTTGGCACCAGTCATGGCCCGAGCCACAGCAGTGCCTTGATAGCGCAGTTCAATCGGGGCGTTTTCGACCACGCGGCCTTCCGAAGTGTAGATCTGTCCGTGCAGAGTACCGTCGCTCCGCAGCTCAACATCGCGAGCGACCGGAGAAGGGCCGGGGCCTCCTGCGAATGCAGACGCGGTGTGTGACAGGAGAATTCCAAAGCACACAGCGACGCTGGCGGCCTTGGCGAGAATCGTGTGCTTTCGCATCTTTTCAAACCTTCTGAAATATCCTCGTTGGAGCAATCGCCATCCTTGGCAGACTGCAAAAAGTCCTAACCACTGTTGTGATCGGCACAGCTGGTATGATCGCTACAGTTTATCTGCAGAAAATTGCCTGCAATTCGAGAAAGACTCATCTGGCAGTTTCTGCCGTTTCGCGCAGTCGCGAAATTCACGGTCATTACAAGACCTGCGTGAGTCGCGACGTCTATGGTTGCGCTTCAGGCAGCAACGGAAGTCGTTGTAAAAACTCTATGGAATATTTATTAAAAATGATACATTCCGCTATCTCCCGAGTCTCGCGGTACCAGTGACTCCCCAACATTCACGAAAAGGACATTGTG
>CAZFDW010000389.1:0-6645 GCA_964517865.1 uncultured Chitinophaga sp. | reverse complement strand
ATGCGCGCACGGTTATCCAGTCGCGATCACATGGCGATTGCTTTGCCGTGTCGGTTTTGCAACGCCTGCTAAAGCTGCCAATGCCGATTCGACGATCAGTCACCTGGGGCTTGGAAAAGGGGTCAGGAACCAATAGTCAAATGGCCCAAAGGGTGTTCCACACTATTGGTTCCTGACCCCTTTTCCAGGCCTCAGCACACAGACAACCGGCAGTTCGTGCCGGTGTATGGTAAATCCAATCGGTTACAGTCCCGAGGAAAGACAACGGAATGTCAGGGGCGGGGAAAACGGAACATCTGCGACTGGGCTTCATGGAGACCATGGAAGTCGATGGTCGCGGTCACATCGGTGGGCTGCTGATCACAAATCAGAACGGGCGCCCGCTGGAGTTTCAGTGTACGACTCCAGTCAAACCGAATCGCACTCAGGAAATCCTGTTTGGCGAATCGCTGCGTGCGTGGCTGCTGGGCGAACTCATCGGCAGTACGCTGCTGGATCGAGTTTCCATCAAACCGAACATCATCATTACCAGTGATCCAAATCTGCTGGAGCTGCGCAATCACACATCAATCCCGGTCGCCTGTGCGGCGGATGCAAAATCCAAAGTGGTAGAGCAGGGCGGAACCCTGCGTCTCGGCGGCAGCATCCTTCGATTTCACGGAAGCCATGGCCTGGATGCCGAATTGCTGTCGAAACAGAAGCACCTGATACCCGATTCCGCCGACCTGGCTGAACCACTGGAACGCGTTCGCGAAGCCCTGGCGGAAACCGTCAAGACGGTGTTTGCACGATGAACGACTTTGAATTTGACAATGCAGCCGGGAATCCCCCGGATGTCATCGATCCAGCGCTGATCCGCGAAGCAAAACGCGGCACTCGAGTCGATGTCGCGCAGACTGGATTTAATCCGGCACTGGGACGAATGCCGACGATTGAAACACAGACGGTCTCACTTAATACGGTGCTGGACTTTGTGCCTTCGTGGACCGCCAGACGAATTCCCATCAAGTGCATCGGACTCACGCTTCCGGAAGGCATGGAGTTTCTGCCTCCCAAAGTTGACACGACGAAGTCATCTGACGGATTCGAACTGAAACGAATCGGCCCGCCGAAGAAAGACGTACACGAAGCGGACGACGGCGAAAAACCGCGCAAGGTCACTCGGATCAAACCCCCGTCTGATGCGTTGTCGCTTCAGGATCGCCTGTTTTACCTGCTGCAGCCGCCGCTCGAATCGTGGCTGGCCGAGCAGGAACTCATTATGCCGTTCGAACCGTTCGGCTATCAGTATGAAGGTATCGCGTGGCTCTTCTCCAGCCATTCCGCACTGCTGGCCGACGAGATGGGACTCGGCAAAACGATGCAGACGATCACTGCCATCCGCCTGCTGCTGCGCAGCGGTCAGGCCCGGCGGATCGTCCTCATCTGCCCGAAGCCATTGATTCCCAACTGGCAGCGTGAATTCAAGACATGGGCGGAGGAATTGCCCATTGTCACTGTCGAAGGAAACGGACAGCGGCGGCGGATGCTCTGGACCATGCCCGGCATTCCGATTCTGATCGCGAACTACGAATCGATGGCACGCGACATTGCCGAGATTCCCGAAGACGAACAGCCAAAATTCGACTTGCTGGTCCTTGATGAAGCACAACGTATCAAGAATCGCGACTCGCGCACCGCCGAAGCCGCACGGTCTATCAGACGCCGCCGCAGTTGGGCGCTGACGGGAACACCGATTGAAAATCGGCCGGAAGAACTGGCCGCACTTTTTGAATTCATGGAAGTGATTCCAAAAGCGGCGAACCCCGATCTGCGACAACTTTCAAAGCTGGCGAAGAAATATATTCTGCGGCGGACCAAAGATCTGGTGATGAAAGACATGCCTCCGCGTATCGATCGCGATGCGGAACTGGAACTCACGGACGCACAGGCACTGGCGTATCGCACGGCGGAAAAAGAAGGCATTATTCAGTTGAACGACATGGGTGATACCATCACCGTGCAACACGTGTTTGAACTTGTGCTGCGGCTGAAACAAATCACCAACTTCGATCCGCTCACCGGTGAAAGTGCCAAGCTGGAACGGCTCATGGCCGATATGGAAGAAATCGGGGCGAGCGGTGGAAAGGCCATTCTGTTCAGTCAGTGGACGAAGACCATCGACTGGCTGGCACCAAAGCTCAAAGAATTCAATCCGCTGATTTATCATGGGGGCGTTCCGACGAAGAAACGGGAACCGATCCTTGCAAAATTCAAAGAAGATAAAGATGCTCACATTCTATTAATGAGTTACGGGACCGGTGCTGTTGGACTCAATCTGCAATTCGCAGGATATGTCTTCCTGTTCGACCGCTGGTGGAATCCGGCGATCGAAGATCAGGCAATCAATCGAGCCCACCGCATCGGCGTGAAGAACCCGGTGATCGTGACACGATTCATTTCAAAGAATACGATCGAAGAACGCATCGATCGAGTGCTGCGCGAGAAGCGCGAACTCTTCGCAGCCATTCTGGGCGACGGCGACAACAACAACATATCGCTTGGACTCAACGCGACAGAGATCTTCGGACTGTTCGATCTCAAGGCGCGGCACAAAGGAGGTTCGAAATCGATCGGACCAAAACCAGTTGAGCAGTCAACCGACGCGGCATGAAGAGGTCATTGCCTCCTTTGGAGTGCGGTGGCTCGACACCGCTTTCCACTGCGGCGGAGCCGCTTTCTTTGAAATCAATGCCCGGAAAGAAACGTTGGCAGCGAACTGACGCGGAACGAAAGAAAGAAAGCGGCTCCGCCGCAAGCCAAAGCTCCGTCAAGCCGGAGCACTCCCAAAGGATGGGCTTATCCACCGAACGCACTATATCGCAGCACTCCACGATTGAACGTGTAGCGATTGAGGACTAACAGGCCTGCAATCCAGCCGGCCTGAATCAGTAATTCAATCGGCAAATGTGCAGGAGGAATCTTGCCCAGCAGAATCGCGGTCGGGGTGTAGGCCAGATATCGAAACGGCAGATAGTCCACGAACGGAAGCCACTTCGAAAGCAGTTCCAGCGGGATCATGTGTCCGGACAGGAAATAACTCAGCATCATGTAAATGAAGACGAGGGAGCTGACTTCAAGGAACCAGAAGGCAATCAACCCGATCAAAGTCTCGATCAAAAAACCAATCAGGAACGACATCAGCAGCGAACAGAAGAAGGCCAGCATCACCGGCCAGCCCGGAAAGTCCGGCAAGTGGGCTCGACACAGCCAGAACACCAGCGCAAACGGCCCGGTGGCAACGGCATAGTACACCAGCTTGTGCGCAATGCGATGCCAGAACAGATGGTCGAGCATATCAACAGGTTGAATCAGATATTTCCGAACCGAACCGTCGGCAATCGAACCCGCGATTCCAGTCGATAGTCCCGGCATGCTTGAGAACGCCCGCGTCAGCATTACGAGCAGATAATACGAAACCATTTGACTGAAATTATAACCCTGAATCGATCGTCCCGGTGCGTTTTGAAAAATGGCGCTCCACAGAAAAATCTGCGTTACGATCGGCAGAAATCGGACGAGCGTCGAAAACGCAAAGTCGGCACGATAGGTCAATCGTTCTTCAATCGCCGTCCGCAGAATCAGCCATTTGAGCCGCAATCGCGCGCGAATTTCGCTGAGTGCCGTTTCAGATTCGGCATGGGCAGGCGTGGCGGTCATTTCTCGGCCCTCGCGGCATCGTCGGATGAAAACAGTTCGGCGATCACATCTTCCAGCGGTCGTTCAGCAACGCTGATGTCGTCGATAGAATGCTGACTGAGGACACTCGAAAGACATTCCGACACGCGCTGCTTTTCGACCTGAATCCGGACTTTGGGTGGACGCGATTCCAGAATGCGACCGTAGCGTTCGAGCCCCTGTGGCACGATGTTGTCCGAAAACTGCAGTTCAATGATCTTGTGCCGGCTGAACCGGTCAATGATCGCCGCCAGTGGGCCGTCATGGATCACGATTCCCTTGTTGATCACAATCGCTCGATCGCAAAGCGCTTCGACGTCTTTCATGTAGTGGCTGGTCAGGATCACCGTGATGCGTTGCTCGCGCTGGTAGTGGCGCAGGAATTCCTGAACTCGCCGCTGGCTGACGACATCCAGTCCGATTGTCGGTTCGTCCAGAAACAAGACGTCCGGTCGGTGGAGCAGGGCGGCGATGAGTTCCATTCGCATCCGCTCCCCAAGCGATAATTCGCGCACGGGCTGTGACATCAGACGGCCCACTTCCAGCAGATCTGTCAGCTCATCCAGTCGGCGGCGATAGTCGGCGGCGGAAATCCGGTAGATTTCCTTGTGCAGGCGGAACGATTCCTGAGCCGGCAGGTCCCACCAGAGCTGTTCCTTCTGTCCGGTCACCAGTGAAAACCGGCGACGATAAGCGTCTTCACGTTTCCACGGGACATGCCCCAGCACATGCGCGGTGCCGGAGGTTGGCACGACGAGTCCCGACAGCAATTTCAACGTCGTGGTCTTGCCCGCACCGTTCGGGCCGAGAAACGCGACCATCTCGCCTTCGTCAATTGTAAAGCTGACGTTGCGCACCGCACTGACGACATCGTATTCCCGATGAAACAATCCACGCACAGACGCCCACACACCTTCGCGCTTACGAAAGACCTGATACGTCCGACACAATTCCCTGACTTCAATCGCTGCCATTCTGGAAATCGTAGTGCAGACGCCATGCGGCGGCAATCATGGTGCGTTTCGACGACAGCACAGGGCGCTGGGGGCAGAGGGCAGTCGTGATAATACAAACAATGCAACCGCTGCATTTCACACAGTTGGTCATGGATTGACCACCAGCGCTCTGTCAAATTTTGATTTTGGACTGGCTTGGATTGTGGGCGATCGCCCGAGACACCGGGGGCTTGCTTCGCCAAGACTTGTCCATCAATAAATCGGTGTCTTTCGGGCTATGTCTGGGACGTGGTTGTGCGAAAGTGCAGGCAATCCCGTCGGCGGAGCGACGGGTGTACGGTACACCCGTCGCTCCGCCGACGGGATTTTGCAGCGTTAGAAATTTCGCAACGGCAAGCTGAACGAACTAAACCCTAAAGCGGCGACCGGTCGCCGCACTCCAAATGACTGTCACTTGTTTCAGAACTAAAACAACTCACCAATCACCGCCCCATGATCCACGGCAACCACCGGTCGACCGGAATGATCGAGGAAGTGCTGTGAGGGATCGACCCCGAGAACGTTGAAGATCGTGTGATGAATGTCGCCCGGGCGGAGGGGATGTTCTTTGGGCGCTTCGCCCAAATGGTTGGTAGAACCGATCAGACGACCGCCCTGAATGCCGCCGCCTGCCATGAAGCACGACATGGCGTTGCCCCAGTGATCGCGGCCGGGGGTGCCTTTGCTGAGCGGTGGACCTCCGTTACCGCCGTCGTTCATTCTTGGCGTGCGGCTGAATTCTCCGCACAGCACCACGAGAACTCGATCCAGGATTCCGCGATCTGACAGATCGGTGAGCAAGGCATAAACCAATTGATCGATTTTCGGTAGATAGTTTTCATATCCGGTTTTCAAGTCCCAGTGATGGTCCCAGCCGCCGAAGTGACAGGACACAAATGTGGTTCCCGCTTCGACCAGGCGACGCGCTAACAGCGTGCTCTGACCCCACGAATGGCGTCCGTAGAGTTCCCGTGTTTTGGGATCTTCTTTCGACAAGTCAAACGCTTCACGCGTTCTGGCTCCCGTGACCATATCGAATGCCGTGCGATCGAACTTGTCCATCGCTTCAAACATCCCACTGGTATCTGCCTCACGTCGCAGACTGTCAATGGATGTCAGCAATGTGCGTCGATCACTCAGGCGATTCAGCGTCAGACCCTGCGAAAGACCGACGTTCTGCACCTGATAGTTCTCCGCATTCGGATCACCGTCGGTTTCAAACGGATTGTGATGCACGCCCAGATAATTGCCGCTAAAATAGCCGGGCCGCAAACCGATGCTCATGCCATACGGCACGGCAACATGCGCCGGCATTCCAGGCTGCCGCGCTCCGGTGACTTTGGTAGCGACGGAACCGAAGAACGGATACTTGCCCTTCGTGTTCGCACCGCTGACCCCCTCGCCACGCCCCGTCAGCATCCAATGCCCGCCAGTAAAATGGTCGCCACTGTCGTGATGCAACGATCGGACGACAGAGAATTTGTCAGCGATTTTCGCCTGCAGCGGGAACAATTCCGTCACTTCCATGCCGGGTACGTTGGTGGGAATCGGCTTCCAGATTCCACGGTATTCAGCTGGAGCTTCCGGCTTCATATCGTACGTGTCCATATGTCCTGGACCGCCATCCAGCCACAACAGAATCACAGAGGTATCGTGCTTCTTCGTGCCTTGTCCCTCTGCCTGTGCTTTTGCCGCCAGAATTTGGGGCAATCCAAGTGAAGCCATTCCAGCGACACCGATCTGCACAAAATTCCGACGCGAATGCCCGTCACAATACGCCGACGAACGGCCTGCATTGACGCGAAGCATGTGACAATTCCTAAGGGGAAAAGGCGGGAAAACAAGGAGGGATTTCGATCACTGAAGCAAGTATTTCGCCGCAATCGAACTGCGAAAGCATACCTTGAGTAACGGACGGGAGTCAATTTTCAAC
>CAZFDW010000388.1:0-6653 GCA_964517865.1 uncultured Chitinophaga sp. | reverse complement strand
CCAACGCCACCCGCCAGCAATGTGTTTTCGGTTCCTGACACCTTTTTGTGCTTCTCGCCGGTCAGCAGCCGTTCCAGGATAATGTCAGGCTCGGCCAGAGCACCCATTTCGGCTAGTTCTTCTTCGATGCGGCGTCGCAGGTCTTCAAGGGGAAGCTGCAGGATTTCCATCGCTTTGATCTGTGCGGCGGTCAAGCGACGAACTTCAAGCTCTTCGTCTATGTCGGTATCGAAATGATCGCAAGGTTGACCCGATACGGAGTCAACCGCAAAGAGATTGAGCACGGGGTTCATCTTCAACTCCTTACTCAAGTAAGTGTGCAACTGTGAGATGGGCAACTCCAAGACTTTCGCGAAGTCGTTCATTGAATCAAACTCCTGCTCGTTCGTCGCTTGGAAGCAGCCGCTTACCGACGGTGTGTACCGATACTACAGAGCAATAGTCGACAAGGCTCGGTGCTCTTATTCCGCCACGCGTGCCGAGTTCCATTCTGCACCACCGTGTCTCCTGCCCGTAGATGGACCTCTTTCCCATCGTCCAACTCCAGCCAGACCTCACCAGAGATGACGTATTCAAAGTCGATGGTGTTCGTGGTGTGCATGCCGGGGTTGTCGACTTCCAAGTGGGCCGCCAGGCCGGGCAGTTTCTCCTCCATCTCCGCCAGGGCGGATTGAAGATTGAAATCCTTGGGTAACGCCACCGACAACGGGGCGACCGTAAAGAGCCCAAACCGAAATCCACCCACCGGTGGATAGTAGGCTAGCGCGGGTCGCGGTGATCCGTCATCTGGAAATGTCGGTGCTTCGTCGCCGCCCCAGAGTTGATGGAACTCGGTTCCCGGCAACAGGCCAAGTGTGATGGCAGCGACCTCGGTATCGCTCGCCACCGTCGCTTTGCCAGCGGGGGTGTGACCAGTAACTACGCGTCGGACTTTCATCGACGAGTTCCTTCTGATTTGGTTTTTTCTGAACGGGAAATGGATGTCAGGAATGGAGACGTCCCAGTACGTTCAGTCACTCGTGCTCATGCCCGAACGGAGGCCCATTCCATCGAGTATCAATTCGGATTTTTTACGAACGAAGTGCATGAGATGCGTGCAGCAGGGCTCGCAGAATCTCGTACAAGCCCGATATTGGGAAGAACAGCACGTTCGTCGCCTCGAACCTTTGCCATCCCGTGATCTGGTCACGAGCCTTGGCTACCTCCGCGTCGATGTGGGTGGCCACCCTAAACTGGCCACCAAAGATCATCGAATGGCGAATTTGGACGTGTTCGGTCTTCATGGTTTTCAAATGCGGAAGCGCCGCCTTCGCAAGCGGGCCGAACTTGCCCAAGGTAACGACCGCCAAGCGACGCGTTTCAATATCTCCAGTGGACAGCAACTCGATGAGCGCGGGAATGACCGGGGCAGCGTCCGGGCCGAGGAGTGGTAAGATGGCATAAAACTCCTTACGCATTTTGTCTGTCGGCGATTCGCTCACTACGCTGCTCGATGCGCAGCACATCCCGCCCCCTGCCAGACCCAGCCAGGCTGAGTTTCGCAGGGCCTCAATAAACACCGGCACGGACTCGGCTGGGATTTTGCCATAGTGAAACAGGGCCCAGGCGAACTCGCTTCGTTCAGCCTGCAAGGTTTGACACTTCAGGGCGGCCAGTAGTAGCGCCTCTGCCTTTGCCGGCGGATTCGTGGTCGTGCGGATCAGTCGGGCGGCGCGAACCTGGACGGCGGCGTGTTCGCTCTTGAGCAGCGTGACAACGTGGTCCGTCAAGGCCCTGGGCCATTCCTTGGGATTGAGAACCGACAGTTGCAACGCGGCGGCATCGGCCGTTTCCCACAATTCGTCCTGCAACAGTTCGGTGAGGCGTGCCTGGAGCGCGGTGTTGTCCTGGAGAATAGTAGTTGAACCTTGGTTGGCGATCTTCCAATCGCGAGCGATGAGCGCCAGCGCTACGTAGCGCACCCGCGAATCTTTGCTCGCGAGGAGTTCGACAATTTTGCCGAGTTGGTCGCCGGAAATTGGCGAATGCGTCGGCAAACGACGCATCACGCGGTCGAAGGCTGGATCTGAAGGGCGAACGTCCCTTTGGGTTCTTCTCCACGCCATTTTGTCCGCGGTGACGAGGCCCTCTTTAATATGCTCTTCTAATGAATAGACCTTCTGCTGACCGGCACTGAGGGTGCTTTCCTCAGGAATCGGAGGCGGCGGTTCCACGGCACAAATCGCACCCGATGTCACAAGAACAGCGACAAACCAAAGCTTAAATGGAGTTGCGAACATGTTGTTTCTCCTTTGGAAATCTCGAAAACAAGGAACGACAATACTGAAGCAGGTTAAGTGGTGCGGCAGACCTGGGTGACCATGGTTGGTACCGGGCCGCTCGGTCGAAGCGTGACTGTCGGCCAGGGTTGTGGGTCCGAGAGCAGCGATAAATCGAAACGGGCAGCAAGCCGTGACAAAATGCAGGTCGCCTCCGCCATGGCGAAATCCTTGCCGATACAGACTCGAGGTCCGCCGCCAAAGGGGAGGTAAGCATGGTTGGGTAACTCGCGTTGGAATTCCTCGGTCCAGCGTTCCGGGCGAAATTCAGCCGGTTCGGAAAAATAACGAGCGTCACGATGCATCAGCCATTGGCAGATCAACACGCTCGTCCCTTTGGGCACGCGATAACCAGCCACGGAAGTATCGCAAATCGCTTCCCTGCCAAACACGTAGGCGGGTGGATACAGCCGCATTGCTTCCTGCACTACCTGGTGGCTGAAAGTCAGCCGCGGCAGATCGCCGACGACGGGAGTCCTTGTTCCCAGCACGGTCAGTGATTCGCTCCGCAGCTTCTGCATGACTTCCGGATGCCGAGCCAGCAATACGCAGGCCCAGGTAAGTGCATTTGCGGTCGTGTCGTGCCCAGCCAGCAGCAGCGTCATGACTTCGTCGCGGAGCTGGCGATCCGTCATGCTGTTCGCTTCCTCCCCAGCCTGCAGCAACAGAGACAACGCGTCGACTTGCCCCACGGGCCGTGAACGCCTGTCGGCAATGAGTTTCTCAATGATCCCATCCAGCGTACGGACTGCCCCGCGCAACTTGCGATTGGCAGCGCTCGGAATCCACATCGGGAGGTTGATGGCAGACATAAAACGGACTTCAAAATCCGCATGAACGATTTCGAGAGCTTCAGAGATCGCGGTGTGATCGGCAGCAAGCTCGCAGCCCAACATCCCTTCAGCCGCGATGCGTACTGTTAAGTCCGTCATGTCACGGTAAATGTCCCGCCTGGCATCGGTTCCCCATTGCGACGCCAACCGATCCACCTGCCTGCCAACAACATCGACGAATCCCTCGACTGCCCGGCGGCTAAAGGCCGGTTGCACGAGTCGACGCTGTTTCAGCCAGAACTTCCCTTCACTGAGCAGGAGACCGTTCCCAACCACTGGGTGCAGAAGTCGGATCGCGTAGTGCTTTTGGAAATTCCGATTCTGCGTGACCAGGACCTCTTCAATCGCCGCGGGCTCGGAAACCAGCAGAATTCGGCGTGGTCCAAGCCGAAAATAACTGATCGGTCCGTGTTCAGCACGGCAGCGATCAAAGAAGGAAAGCATGCCCGCTCGGAAATCCCGCAGGCTTCCGAGCAGCCACGACCCTCGGGGCCCCGGCGGCAAGGGACGCAAAGGGGATGGTGATTGATGCCTGGCTGCAGGCTGCAAGGTTTTTGGCGACACGGTGGTGGTTCCAATGGTTAAAGGGGCGAGACTGGAATCACTGCTCTACAACTACCGTGCCACGCCAGAGATTAATCTGCAAGTCGTTGCAGGTTAATAACTTAAGGATTAATCTGATCGCAGGATAACATTGAACATCAGGAACTGTTGACACCAGATGGACAGTGCCATGTACAATGCATGCACAGGGGGATCTATGCGTTTTCACGGTTCGGAACGAGCATTCGCAGCTGCAGTCGCCAGGTTAGCCTACGCAAATCCGTTTCGCCCTGAGGAGACTGGTCTGGAGGAAGCAGCGTTGGCGATCCCGCTCCCTCAGGACATTGATGTGGCGGCAACGCCAATCCGCCTCATCGCCGAACGCCCGTTGATCACGGAAGTCATTCGCCGGGCTGAGGCACTCGCGGAGGCGATGCTGCAGCGTGGCGGAGCGATGCAGGACGCTGACTCCGGGCTGTACGTGGATCTCGTACGTTACGTGCTCTATTTTCGTTACCGCGACCAACTTCGCGATGTACTGACGGATACGGTCAAATTAAGCCGCAGTACATCCGCAAGGGGCAAGACTCGCGTCCGATGCTACACGGATTTTCAGCGTGATGTCGTACATTTCCTGCCGTCGGCTTCGGCAACACACGGGCCATTGAGTGATCCGGCGCATCTGTTTGCCGGGTTTTATCAGGTTGTGCGGGCGTTTCGATTGATCAATACCAACATTATTGGGCGCTCAGCTGCGACTGGGAGGCTGCGAGTGGCTGTCTGGGAATCCATTTTTACCCATGCCATGCGGCGCTATTCGATCGGACTCTACGATCACATGCACGATCTCACTACGCTCATTACAGGCGCGTCGGGAACAGGCAAAGATCTTGTGGCTGAGACCATCGGCCTGTCGCGTTACATTCGCTTTGACTCAGAGTCAGCGCAATTTGAAGAGGACGCGGCCGTCGGCTTTCATCCCATCAACCTTGCTGCTCTGCCCGAAACGCTGATTGAATCGGAGCTGTTCGGTCACTGCAAAGGAGCGTTTTCGGGGGCGGTCCAGGATCGCGCCGGATTGTTTGAAGAATGTGTCCGCTCCCATTCCGTATTCCTGGACGAGATTGGTGAACTTTCTCAGGCAATCCAGGTAAAGCTATTACGCGTGCTCCAGAATCGCGAGTTCCAACGTGTGGGCGACACACAGTTGCATCGGTTTGAAGGAAAAGTGATCGCCGCCACCAATCGGGACCTCGGCACTGAAGTGCTCACGGGCCGATTCCGCAGCGACTTATACTATCGGCTGTGCGCCGACATGATCCGGACCCCGACGCTGGCCGAGCAGGTCTGCGGGAATTGCGAGGAGCTCGGGATATTGGTTGGATTCATTGCACGGCGCTATTTTGAGCCGGTTGCTGAACAATTGACGGTGGAGGTAGTTGACTGGATCACTCAACATCTTGGCCTCGATTTCGCATGGCCAGGCAATATGCGTGAATTGGAGCAATGCGTCCGCAACGTGGTGGTTCGCGGCGAGTATCACCCTTTGAAACCGAACCATCCCGCTCATCAGGCGAATGCCCACGTTCCTGCACTGAACCTGTCCGCGACGGAGTTGCTCGGATGGTATTGCCAGCGAGTTTACGACGAGACAGGAAGCTACCTGCAGACCGCCGAACGATTGGGGATCGATCGCCGAACTGTGAAGCTGCGCATTGATGAATGGAGCGCCAGAAATCGAGAGTAACTGCCATCACCAAATTCGACGACATTCAGAAGAGACTAGAGGCCCTTTCCATCCGCATCAGAGCCCGTGCTGTAGAACAGATCGTCATCACCGCCTGTCACTGGCGTCCGAGTTACCGAGACAAATACGGGATGCCCCACCTCCGGCAGAGGGTTCTGGCGGTGTTCGACTGGAGCCAAAAGGCGGCCGAAATCTGGCGAGGTTCAAACACCACGGCTCGTCGCCAGATCCTGGATTCGATCTGTTTGAACCGTACCCTGAACGACGTAACTCTAGTCACCACAAAGAGAAAGCCGTTCGAATTTTTCGTCGAACGGCTCGATTTGAAGAAAAGTCGGGGCAACAAGACGCCAATAGAACTTTTTCGCCCGCCAATTTCGGAATTCAAAAGCGACGTCGCTGGACTGATTCGCGACGCAACTCCTGATTTCAAAGGGGCTTCTGCATCGCGGTCAATCCCATGAGATTCGACGTGACGTTCGACCAATAGGTCGTCGCTTTTCTAGAAGTGACCCCGGTACCTTTGGACAACAAAACGCTGCTGTGACTCTTTCTAAGGGCACCGCAAATCCAACTGACCGCAATCATCCGCCTTCGGAGTGTCTCCTCCACAGTCTTCGCGCCCTCAAGAACTTGATGGGTGTTATCGACATGTGCAAAGTGCCGGATACCGCTTTCGCACTCATGACACCCCCCCTGAGCCGTTTGGGCCGGAGCCGCTGCGGCGCGAGATCGCGATCACTCTCGCCGCTGCAACATCGGGGTTGTAGTCATTATGACTGCGATGTTTGACGGCGGAGCGATCGCTTGCAAATCAAATTGTTGGCTGCTCCGGCGTGTCGGACCGGAGCAGTTAAGCCAACGTCGTTTTATCACTCCGGTCGTGACGACCGACGTAGTGGACGAAGATCCGTTTGCCGGGTCTGTCGATATGACGCGAGTAGTGTGAATACGAAAACGCATCTCACTCATGACGGTTCATCCTGAGGGAGTTTTGATGCCGGAAAGTCTGCCTCCAGTTTCGTCGAATCAACCGGATTCTGACACTTGCGCGCACGGTCAGAAAACGTGCCGGGATCGCCATCAATTTGATTACACATGCGGGATTTGTCGCCATATTGGCTTCGCCAAGGTCGATGCCGACCCACGTAAAATGGCTGATCTCAATCAGCCGTAAGAATTCGGCGGCGGCGGCGGCGCTGGATGTCTGAC
>CAZFDW010000387.1:0-6660 GCA_964517865.1 uncultured Chitinophaga sp. | reverse complement strand
CCGCCCACCTGCCATTTCCGAGATACGTTTGCCCGAGCCCGCCCTCAAGATGATACCAGTATTTCTCGTCGTCTTCTTTCTCAAACGTCATTGCAAGGCAATGATCTCGATTTCCAATCTCATGAAAACGCTGTTCAAGAATGTGCCATGTGTCCATCCTATCGACTCCCGAAAGTCATCATCCGAAAGTGAAAAACATGCAGGGCAGGCGGCTTTCGGGAACCGCCGTTCGGGGATCAGCCTAGCCCTGCAAACTTCAGTGTCAGAAATCTATTCGTCCTTCGATCGTCCGGCATCTTCTACAGCGTCCCAGAAATCAAACTCATGCACGATGGTGAGTTTTTTGCCCGACTTCCGGTACTCAATTGCCTGCTCGACTTTCCGACCATAGGCGGAATACGCCCAGCATTCGTTCCCGTCGGCTCCGATCACCAGATAATCCAAATCCATCACGACATTCTCTTTTACCGTGCCCAGTTGTTCTTCTACGACCTTTTGCAGTTCTCGTTTTGGTCCGCGTTTTGGTTTGCCCGTGAAGCAAAAACTGCGGCCCTCAAATTGAACTGACGGAGCCATCGCACAAATGCCACCAACAAATGATGATTCCGACGGTGACTTTCGATTCAGAGATTTGTGATTGAGAAACGTCATGACATCCGCAAAGAAGTGAAGAATCATTTCATGCTCTTGTGCATCCACTTTCCCATCGGCTAGCACCGCAGAGATAATCGAATTGACTTCATCGAATGGCCAGCAACTGTGCAAGTGTGGTTTCTCATCCATCCATTGGCGGAGTGCTCGCAGTTCAGCAACGGTAATCTCGGAATCGGCGGCCATGCCACCCATGATTCCGTGCAGTATCTGCAGGTCGGTCGTGATTTCGTCGAAGTGCTTGCTGCCCGTCGTGAATTGCTGGCAGAGCCAAAGTATGTCGGCACGTTCCTCTTCGTCGAAGATTGATCCGTTGATGATTTGTTCAAGTCTTGGCACGACTTCCGTGAATGGATGTTTGTGTCGGAACTCGAAGTTCTCGCCAATCCAATCTGACAGGACGATTAGTTCATCATCATTCAATCGGCGGTCAAGCGTAACCCCCCGGACGATGCCCTCCAGCATGTGCATCGCCTTTTCCAGCCGGCGGGGACCGTTGAATATACGAATGCGACGATCACTTTTGTCGGCCATTGGATCACTCTTCCCGAAATAGAGTCTCGATTTGTCCAGAACAGGGTACGGGAGGAATTGCCTCCCGTCCACCGTCCGCTCCGCATCATCCAAACTGCAGGGCGTTCGCTTCGGCTCGTGAGAGATCCACGTCGGCGTAGTGTCGCTCTGTCGTCTGCTTGCTGGAGTGCCCCAGAATCTGCTGTGCGGTCTCAAGATCTCCGTCACGGCGTGCCTGCGTGGCTCTGGTCTTGCGGAGCTGTCCCGGTGACCAGCGAGGAATGCCGGCCTTGTCGCAGGCGTTATCCGTGTGCCGACAAACGGTCAATTGACAATGTGTGAACAAACAGTCACTAATGATTCGCAAGAAACCCGGATAGTTGGTTGCATTCGTTTGCAAAGTACAGTGGAATTGAGTCGATTCATGTTCTGTAGCCGACTTCCCGCGACCGGTCGGTCTGTTGTACGATCTTCGAAATCAATCCTTGAGTCACGAGTTCGTATTAATGTCTACCACTCGGCTATCTTCGATTGTTCTTTATGAAGATGGAGCGGAACGCGATGTTCTGGTCTATCTCAAGGACAACGATTCGTTTGTTCTGACCGCACAAGATGCCGTCCGGGCCTGCCGAGCATGGGACAAAGGTGTTCAGTTCGGACGTCAATTTGAAGACCTGCTGAATCGCCTCAGCCAGTGGGTTGCCGAAAATCGGTCTCATATCTCGACGGCAAAACTCAATGTGCGGCAAAACGACATTCTGTTCGTCGCCACGCAAAAAACGGTTGAACGGGATGATGTGCTGGCTGATCGGCTGACAGAATTGGACCTTGAGATTTCCACAGCATCCACGTTTGATCTAATCTCCCTGAACGTGCTGTCTCTGCCTTTGGTGGACAGCGAATCTGCAGCGGCATTCCTGTCGTCCGGTGAGATCCTGACTCATGCCGAGTAAGGATTCGCATCTTCGCATTGTCCATGAGAACACGGCGGCGATCAATTGGGTACGCCAGTCGCAACTTCCAATGCCTCAATGGGTGGTCACGATTGCGTTCTACAAAGCACTGCACATCATCGAAGCGGTTTTCGCAGCGGACAAGAAGAGCCCAATTCGTCATGCCGATGACCACGCTCAGAGAAACGATGTTCTCCGTCGTGAACCACGATACAGCCATCTCTGGAAACACTATCGGCCCTTGTGGAATGATTCTCTGATCGCTCGATATCTGCAGGGCAACACGGCTACGGATACCTATTCTGGTTTTGCTGACTATATGCCGTTGATCGAAGTCGAAAAGAAACATCTGAACCACAACCTCGTTCAAATTGTCCGCACGGCAAGAACACTGATTGGAGATCCGACGTTTCTGCAGGACGAGTACCCGTAGGCAATTTCTCCGCATCATCCAAACTGCAGGGCGTTCGCTTCGGCTCGTGACAGATCCACGTCAGCATAGTGGCGCTTTGTCGGCTGCTGGCGGGTCGAATTACCCAAACGGGCAGGCTTTTTCCGATTCGGCTTTATTTTGTGTGGCATTATTGCAACAATTCACCGTTTCGTTTATTTCGAATGTGTTCAATGTCGTAGTATTCACTGCGGTTGTCAAATCGCATGGTCAGTCGATTTCACCTTCACTTTCCTGTACCCAGCATTCAAAGCCATGATCTTAGCGCCAGACTCTCCCGATACTGTTTCTCCCGACGACGTTGACCACAAACAGGTCACCGAATCAAGTCGGCAGCTTGCTCACCTGCTTTCCGGGAGGCGGAAGAAGAGTCTGCGCGTCTCCATCGACGGGGAGGACTGCGAAATCCCGCTTGCTGCTCTGCGGATGCTGAAGGATTTGCTGGTTCAATTGTCGCTCGGTAACTCCGTAACACTGATGCCAATCCATGCTCAACTGACGACTCAGGAAGCTGCGGACCTGCTGAGTGTTTCACGTCCGTATCTGGTCAAACTTCTGGAAGCCGGCGAGATTCCGCATCACACCGTGGGGACTCATCGCCGAGTGTTGCTGAAAGATCTGATGGAATACAATCGTCGGTCGGATCAGGAACGGCTCAAAGCCCTGGAAGAACTGGCGGCGGAAGCTCAGGAATTGGGACTGGGATACTGATGTGAGCCATTTCACAGCCGTCTACGATGCCTGTGTTCTGTATCCGGCTCCGCTCCGCGATTTGCTGATGCATCTGGCGATGTCGAACCTGTTCCGCGCCAAATGGTCGGACGAAATCCACGAAGAATGGATTCGGAATGTACTCAAGGAACGGCCTGATCTGAGTCGGGAGAAGCTGCAACGAACCCGGCAAAACATGGACAAGAATGTCGATGGCCTGGTGACCGGCTACGAAAGCCTGATACCCGGATTGACGTTGCCAGATGAAGATGACCGCCATGTTCTTGCTGCTGCGATCCGGGCTGGTGCTGATGTGATTGTGACGTTCAATCTGAGGGACTTTCCGGCAGCGTATCTGAATCAATTCGGAATCGAACCACAGCATCCGGATGAGTTCATCTTTCACCTGATTGATCTCCATCCGGATGCCGTTTGCGAAGCTGCCAAACGGCAGAGGGCGAGTCTGAAGAATCCGCCCAAAACTGTTGCTGAATTCCTCGAAATCATGGAACAGCAGCGTTTGCCGAAAACCGCCGAGTTTCTTCGACTGCGACAGGAATTCGTCTGACCAGACAGGAATCATCCAAACTGCAGGGCGTTCGCTTCGGCTCGTGACAGATCCACGTCAGCGTAGTGGCGTTCTGTGGTCTGCTTGCTGGAGTGCCCCAGAATCTGCTGTGCGGTCTCCAGATCGCCGTCACGACGTGCCTGCGTTGCTCGTGTCTTGCGAAGCTGTCCCGGTGACCAGCGAGGAATGCCGGCCTTGTCGCAGGCGTTCCGGACGGCTGTGTTCAATCCGTGCTTCGTGTAGCAAGCGCCGACCTTGCGGGCTTTGGCCTTGTCGCCGAATGCCTTGCGGACGTATTCCTCAAATCCAACCTGGGGATCGAATACAAAGTCGCTGCGGCTCATTTCCCGAATTCCGTTCAGGACCTGCTGACCCTGCGGACCGATGACAATGACCCGGTTCTTTCCTTTGTGCGACGTCTTGTGATGCTTCGGCGTGTACGTCCAGACGGGTTTGGTCGTGTTGATCTCCGACCATTTCAATACCACCGCTTCCGACGGTCGGCACCCGGTGAACAGCATGAATTGAATCATCGCCCACACCGGACTGGTGACCAGCGGCTTGATGGCGTTGACGGCGGCCACAGAGACCGGCCCCTTCGGCTGTGGTGCTCGTGCTGCTGTCTTGCCGATTCGGAGCCCGTGAACAGTCCGCAGTGCCTGCGATATGCTGACCGAGACCATTTCCTCAGAGACACCCCAGTCGAATACTTGCTTGATGCGTCGTATCCGACCGTTGATTGTCTGCTGTGCGAGCCCGTCTTTCACCATCTGCTGCTGCAGTTGCTTCAGTTTCTTCGGCCCGAAGTCGATGACTCGGACGCCATGAAACAGATTGTTCATGGACTGCAGTGCGTGTCGGAAGTTTGCGGTCTCCCCGGTCGGCACCCCGTCCCGGCGATATTCCTTGTCGGCGTGCTTCAGAAACAAGACCGCCAATCGTGACACCGTCAGTGCGACATCGACGGTCGGCCGGCGCTCAAAGTGGGCGGCTTCCCAATCGGCCATGATCTTGTCGAATGCGGCGATTGACTCCGGGGACTGATACCCGCCAAGGTAAACTCGCTTGCCGTTGACTGTTGTGCGAGCGCTGCCCTTGTGATTGCCGTAAACTGGTTTACGTGCCATGAAACCTACTCCCGAAAGTAAGGTGACTTGATGCCGTTTCCCCCACTTCGAACTAATGGAAGTGGGGGTTTAGCGTTCAAGTTCCTCACTGTTCAAAGAGAACAGGTTTCCGAAACACTCGGAAAGGATTGGATATTTTGCGTTTCGCGTTGTGCCGAACGTGTCAGCATCACACAGCCTTGGGAAGCTGATGTGTTGCCACTACACCACAGCCGCGAAATCACTGAATCATAAGCATTCAGCAGTGTATTCGGCTCTTTCTCACATTGCAATTGAACCTATTCAATTGCATTGATTTGCACCCACTTTCACCCCGAAGTGGTGAGAAGTGGTGAGTAGATCGAAAAACGGGGACTGCGGAGCGTTCGGAGAATTCACACGTCCCGGCCGAGGAGAAGGAGAAGCTGAACCGGCATTCGAACCAAGTGACCATCGAAAAGAATCACGGGACACCGAATGATGAGTTCGGCTGGCCGGTGCTTCAGGATCAGTCATCAGACCATTTTGTGATCAGGCTTTTCACCGACTGTGGCGACAGGATTTTACCCCTGATTGGCCCGATGCGTTTGGCAATTTCGCGTAACGATACTTTCTGCTTGCTCAGTTGATGCGCCGACTGGATGGCTTCGATTTCATCCTCGCAGGGGATTGTCATCGAGTCGTTGTCTGGATCTATCATCTGGCCGAATGGTATCGTCGTTGCGGAAGTCATCCGCTGGCCGTTTGACTGTCGGTGCTTCATGGCTTTCGATGTTCGCTCTGCTGTTTCGCCCGGTTCATATTCAGCGACTGCAAGTAGCATTGTTGTGACGAGCTTTCCTTTGGCGGTGTTGGTGGATAAAGACACCCCGCCCTCGTCGGCAAAATGCACAATGATGCCGTTTTTGTCGAAGAATTCGAGTGTCGTTAATCCGTCCACGGCCGACCGAAACAGTCTGGCCAGTTTCATGGCGACAATGTGGGTTCCTCGCGGCAGAGACCGCAGCCGTGATCCGCCTTCACGCTCAAACAACGGCGTTTGTCGCGCGGAAGTCTCAGGATCCTTGATCGTCTCGGTAACAATCAGCGACTTCATCACGGCGTAGCGATGACAGACGTCCACTTGGAGCCGGATGGATTCGGCGTCTTCATTGGCCGCGATGCGTTCTGCGTCGCCGTCTTTGACAGGCCGTGGCGAGAACCGAGTGTAGATGATGGCGTTCATGGTGGAGTCCCTTTGGGCGATAGTGTGTTCAGCACTTTAATAGTGTGACTACAAGAAATCAATAGTCAAGTAGGGTTTACAATCGAGATTTATTGCGACTACACTGACTGCATGAGGGGCCGCCCAAAAAAACCAAAGGAAGAAGCGAAAACCATGTACGTTCGCATCCGCGTGACGCGAGCCGAGCGTGCGGAGATCATGCGACGTGCGAAGGCTGCGAAGGCGAAAACGGAATCTGCATGGATTCGTCAACGCCTGCTGGGGGATGAATAATGGCCGGCGATTCGCCTGCACCAGATGCTGCAGTTAAGCCCAAGCGAATTCGAGGCCACGCGAAGGAGTACACCGCATCCCCGCGACCACTCGTTCCGCCATGGAAGTGAAAACATGACTTCCGTCAGTTCAGAGCAATCGCCCGCCGCTTGATCTCAGCACCGACCGCTTCCGCACTCTGAACGTTGACCAACGCCGCCACGCTCGCT
>CAZFDW010000386.1:0-6667 GCA_964517865.1 uncultured Chitinophaga sp. | reverse complement strand
GTTGTCGATGCCAAAGCCGGACTCACGCCGCTGGACGAACAAGTCGCAGACCGCCTGCGACGCATGAACAAACCCACGCTGCTGGTCGTCAACAAATGCGATTCCACAAAACTGGACCTCGAAGCGGCATCATATCTGCAGCTCTGCGACGTACCCATCATCACGACCAGCGTCAAAGCCAATCGGAATCGTTATGAACTGGTTGAGAAGATCGTCGAATTACTGCCGGTAGCCGAAGCGACAGAAACTGCCGAAGGCGATCAGTTGCTCAAGCCCGCCGATATGCGCATTGCGGTCGTGGGACGCAGAAATGTGGGCAAGAGCACGTTTATCAATCAACTGGCGCAAAGTGAGCGTGTGATTGTCAGCGAAATTGCAGGCACAACGCGCGACAGTATCGACATTCGATTCGAAGTCGATGGCAAAGCGTTTGTCGCGATCGACACTCCCGGCGTTCGCAAGAAAAAGAGCCTTGCAAACGACATCGAATTTTACGGGCTTGTCCGAGCCCAGCGAAGTATTCGTCGTGCGGATCTGGTGCTCATGTTTTTCGATGCAACGGAGACGATTTCAAAGGTTGATAAGCAATTGGTCGAAGAAATCAGCGAACATTATAAACCCTGCATCTTCGTGATTAATAAGTGGGACTGCGCTCTGGAGCAGGAAATGACGACCGACAAATGGTCGAAATATCTGACCACTGCGTTCGTTTCCATGCGACATGTTCCGATCGCGATCATCACAGCGAAAGACGGAAAGAACGTTCGCAAGCTGTTGAATCTGGCAAGGTCGGTGTACAAGCAGGCCAATGCCCGAATCAGTACTGGACGACTCAACAAGGCCGTCCGGCAGGCGATCGACAGAAATCCCCCCCCCATTCGATCCAATCGTCGCCCAAAGATTTTCTTCGCGTCGCAAGTCGCCGGCGCGCCGCCCACGATTGTGCTCAAGTGCAACGAACCGGCGCTGCTGGATGAGTCATGGAAACGCTACTTGCTCGGGTTTCTGCGTGAAGTGACTCCGTTTCAGGAAGTCCCTATTCGCTTGATCCTTCGTGGTCGCAACGAAGCCAATGACGATCCAGACGCCGAGTCGCGTCACGAAGAGGTCGAACCGCCTGAACTGACGGAACTCACCGACGACCAGATGCTTGATCCCACGGAAGATACAGACGCGATGGAATTGGCGCTGGACGATCTGGAATCAGACGACCTGCTGACGCTTGAAGACGAAGCGGATGAGGACGCCGATGATCAGGATGATGCAGCGGACGATGACGACTTGCCCGCTCCGAACTTCATGAATGAATAGCCGTGCTGCCGGCGATCCGTTGTCATAGCAAGGTTGTCGTTCAACCACATCGACTTATACTCCACGCGGCCGGAAATGAGTTCGGCGAGCGGAGCGGCGTGAGCCCTCCGGTACCTCGTTTTTGTACCGGCAAGCTGACGCATGCCGCTCGCCAATTGTCTCACTCAGGACCGCGTGCAGTATAAGTAAACCATTCCGGCTCGTGCCGATGGTGTGGAGGTTCAACATCCCGGCCCGACACAAAGCATTCATCTTGCAGAGAAACACTCACGACCATGGGGACATGCCCCCTGTGGGCAATCCCTCTCTGAAAACATTCGAATGCCAGTTACAACCCTCTCTCCTGGACGACGTTCTGCAGGGATGCAGAACAACGATCAGCGAGTCGTGTTAACCAGAATTCCCGAAGCAGAGCACTGAAGGATCAAGCTCATCATGCAAACTCCCGTCGAACGTCGCCCGATGCAGGCAGACATCTCACCGAGCCAGACGACAGATGCAGTCATCGCCGACAATAATCGCGTCAATGCTGAGTCAATGGCGTGGTGCCTGAAAGCGTACGGAGGATTTCGCAACGTCACCGCCGTCTCCAGTTCCTCCGAACTGCTGCATACAATTCGGAGTCAACGACCGCAGGTGGTCCTGATTGGTGAACGCCTGGTGATTGCCGGGCTGCGGGATATTTTCTCTGATCTGGCCGTGCGGCTTGGCGAAACCAGAATCGCTGTCTTTGCAGATGCGCTCACCGACCGCCAACTGGACCTGATCGCCAATAATCGAGTGACCGGCATGCTGTCACGTTCGGATTCGGTGAAAAAGATCAGTGAACAGTTGAGCCAGATCGCGGCGGGAACGTCGGTGCTTTCCGAACACCTGACTGCACGGCTGCAACTGTTGAAAGACGGCAGTTTTCGGTGCGTCGCAAGTGCTCAAATGCAGAAGCTGACCGATCGACAATGGGACGTCCTGCTGAACATTGCTGAAGGTCGCCGCGTTTCTGAAGTGGCTGCAGCTCTTTCGATTTCACAAAAGGCCGTCGAAAGCCACAAGTACCGTATCATGCGCGTCATTGGTGCCACCGACCGGGTTGATCTGTGTCGCTGGGCAATTCGCGAAGGGTTGATTGAAGCATAGACTTCATCCGTTTCTTGTGGACGGTGTGGGAATCCGGGGGAACTCGACAGCGTCAAAATTGACACTACAATCCCCTTCGCGCGGAAGCAGGACAGCCAATGGGCGGAAGCATGTGGCCAGCCACTGCCCAAAACCCTGCCAGGGAGGAGCGAGCAACTCAGCGGGCCTGCGATCCTCCCGGGAAGTACGCTTGACTCAATTCTGGGGGCTTCAATCGCCGTCATCGAGCATCTTCGCAAGGTGCCCATGTCTCCTGATGAGATCCGCGAGTTTGAGACGACGATGATTCGCGTGCTCGAAAAACGAAGGACCGGCCATCCTGAGCGTTCCTGAAACTTACCGCTCGACGAATTACCTGGCCACGCGCAGTCTATGGACCGGCGCAGAAATAACTATCGCCTTCCGGACGTGGAGCACGTTTTTAACGTGCTCGGCACGATGGAATCGTGCCCCACTTATTTCTGCTCCAGTCCTATGTAGCTTTCGCGGCGAGTCTTGATACTCGCAGGTGGCGGTCGAAATGTGCGGTGGCAACCTGAAGCCCGTCCGGGTGGAGGTCCATATCGCGGGCGAGGCCGGGAAGTTGGAAGCGGTGATAATCCTTCTCTGTCTCCGGCTTCCAGAACACCAGAAATCCCCCGCTGCCACCTCCACTGAGTCCCATGATTGATCCGTCGCTCAGCCACTTCAATCGCCAGATGACTCCCTGAGTAATGCCTTCTGCGATCAGTTGTTTTTCCAGCTTCTGTGTCTGCCAGTCAAATAACAGCACGAGTGGTTCGTGAACGGCACCCAGCGGGTTTGTCGCTTTGTACAAACCTCCGACGACCAGCCATTTTCCGTCGGGACTGACGGCGATCGCCCGAATGCCGCCAAAATCCACCTGCTGCCCGCCGTTGTACGAATGCAGTGGCGTGGCATCAAACGTTCTGACTTCTTTCCCCGTCGTGGTTTCCCATTGCCTGAGTCCGCCGGTGAGGTCACCGCTGAGTATAAACTCGCCCTGCGGAGAAAAAGTCACGCAATACACATGCCGCGCATGCCCGCTGAATTCACGCACAAGACTGCCGTCGTTAATGTTCCACAACCGGACGACATTGTCGTTGCCTCCGCTCACCAGCAACGTGCCGTCCGGGCTGATGTCGAGCGATCGGATCCAGCCTCTGTGAGCATCAATGCTGCGAATCGGTTTAGGTTCTGTCGCTGCCGATTCCCACCACGTGATTTTCCCATCGCATCCGCCGCTGATGGCGTGAACTCCGTCCTTTGAACAAGCGATCGCGCACACCCATGTCTGATGACCTCCGTTGAGGACCGTACGTGTGCCATCCGCCAGACTGAACCTTTCGACGGCTGCATCTTCAGAACCACAGAAGACAAATCGACCGGCTGGGTCAAACCGACACGTATTCAACGGTCGATCGTGCGGCCACTGCGAAACCATGTGCGCAAGTTTGGGATCAAATCCATCGGGAATAGCCATTGAGTCACCTTTTCGTGCCAATGTATTTCGGCGAGCGGCTGGGCGTCAGCCCTCCGAGTACCGAGCATTTACTAAGAACCACTCGGAAGTCTGGTGCCCTGCAACTCGCATCACGTCAATAATTGTGAAACAGCAGCCGTCGATGGATCGGCGATCGGCATATCGCGGCCATCGATATCGAATGATCCTGTCGAATCCACTCCGGCAGCCTGCAGATACGTATGAAACAGTGCCCCGTGATCGACCTGTCCGTCTTCGACCGCAGTCCCTTCTGCATTTGTCTTTCCGTACACGGCACCGCGCGGAATACGACATCCGGCAAGGCACACTGACCACGCGCGCGACCAGTGATCGCGTCCGTAGTACTGATTGATATTGGGTGTCCGCCCGAATTCCGACAGTACCACAAGCAGCGTGCTGTCGAGCATTCCGCGTGCGGCAAGATCGGCGACAAAGCACGAGAATGATCGATCGAACTCTCCCATTTGTTCAATGTGGAAGTTGAAATTCTCATTGTGCGTATCGTAATTCGAATGCGACAACTGCACACAGGTAATTCCCTGTTCCAGCAGTCGCCGGGCCAGCAGACAGTGGCGTCCGAAGTCGTGGGTGCCGTAGCGCTCGAGTTCCGTTGCCGGCTCCTTTGTGACGTCAAACACGTCGCGCTGTCGCATCAACTGCTCGGCCTGTTCGTAGGAATACGCGAAGGCTTCCGTCACGGCTGTACGGCGACGATTCAGGAATCTTTCGTTCACGGTACGTCGAAAATCCTGCCGGGCTGCATCAGAACTCTCCGCCATGTTTTCCGGCCTTGTCGTATTCTGAGGCGGATTCCCATTACCCAGATAGATGCTCGAATACTTCGGCCCCAGATAAGCTGAATCATTTCCGCGACCGCCGCTGCCTCCGGGAGTAATCAGAATGTGGCCCGGCAGCGGACTGTCGGCGGGCGTCAGTGATTTTGCGGCAACCGCACCAAGTTGGGGAAAGTTGGCTGCAGGAGTCTGACGGCGACCGGTCAGCATCATATAAGCTCCCTTACCATGATCGTCTTCGCTGGTATTGACGCCGCGGACCAGACACAGATGATGCATCTGCTGAGCCGTCTGAGGAAGCAGCTCACTGACGTGGATGCCGGGGACGGATGTCGGAATGGCGAGAAACGGTCCGCCCGTGCCCGTGCCCGGTTTGGGATCCCAACTTTCCAGCTGACTCAGCCCGCCATGCATGTTAAACACGACGATGCGTTTCTGGTCAGATCGCAACTGCTGGGCAATCACCGGGCTTGAAAACACTCCCAGCCCGCCCGCCATCAATCCGGCACCGGTTGCTGCCATCGAGCCAAGAAACTGTCGCCGAGCCACTCCGTGCTCTGCTGAACGGCAGGCATAATTGATCTTCATGATGAAATCCTAATGATTGAACCGAAACTCCGCTGAATTCAAAACAGCCCAGACAAGTTCCTGAGCCGCCACGTTTCTGTCGGCAACCCGGCTGTTCAGATAGTTGCTGACTTCCATGATTTCGTCTTCCGTGGGCATGCGAGTCAGCAGGCCCAGATACATTTCTTCGGCTGCCATTCGCGGGTCAATCTGCTTAACAATGCGTTCCGTCACATTGTCTGCAGCAGGAGCAACCCAGCCATTGACTGACCCACCGTTGGAGGTAAACAACGCCTGGTCTGCTGTTGAAAAGAAATCGCCCTGTGGCTGCCCCGCTGCCGCACCATAGTACGTCACATACGTACCGACATTGCTTTTCAGTTTATCGTATGTCTTCTGTTCCAGTTCGACGTTGCGATTCGCCATCACAACCGTGTCCTGCTTCTGTTCGTCGGTCAGAGGACTGGCTTTGTCAGATTCTGCGACTTCCGCCTGCCAGTAGCGATCGTAAACCCCCGTGACTCGAAAGACGCTCCAGCAGAGTTGTTCAGGAGTCAGCGGCTTCAGTGAAGCTGCCGCGAAACTATTGATCAGGCGATTTTCGAGTTCTGACACAGACGAATTCATTTCGGACTGCTTACCTGCGAGAACAGTGGTCGCGACGTTCACTGCATTTGTTGCGGTTGCCATCGAGTCCGTCGCAGTTTTCACATTCGCCTCATGTTGCGCGACAATGGTCGCATATTCAGCGAGTTGTTGCCGGGCGAGCTCCAGTTCTGTTTCGCGTGCCTTCACCACCTCCGTTGCCGCGACGATCGCTTGCTTGAGTTCAGGAAGCTGCGACAAACTCTGAGTCGTGCGGAGTCGCTGATCGAAGGCTGCCAATACCTGAGAATCCGTTGCCGCCTTGCGTCGCGCGGGCAGCATGGCATGTTCCGCCTGTGTCATCGCTGCTTTCAAGGGAGCGAGTTTTACCAAAGCGGCATCGATCGGAGGCTTTGCAGCGTCCAATGCCTCTGCCAGCGGTTTGAGTGCCGTCGTTTTCTCTTCAATTGTCGTTAGCAGGGCCATCGCCTCGGCCGTCAGTTGTTCGGATCGTGTCAGGAGTTTCTGCGCAGTGTCAGGCAGTTCTTTATCGCCTGGCAGCGCATCGGCTGCCTGCCGTGTGGCGACGGCTGCCTGTCGCAATGTGGTGGCAATGTTTTGTTTGGTTTGCTGCTGGGCGGTGACGTCAGCAAGGGCTTTACCTGCTTCGTCGGCTTTCTTCTTCGCTTCGGCATAAACGTTTCTGGCAGCATCCAGTTCTCCGGCGGCAGGCAATGTTGCCGCCTCGGCCTGATGCCACACTTCAAGCGCC
>CAZFDW010000385.1:0-6673 GCA_964517865.1 uncultured Chitinophaga sp. | reverse complement strand
TAGTGCGGAGCACCCTTTGGGCCATTTGGCTATTGGTTCCTGACCCCTTTTCCAATCTACGCGGCAAAACGCACGGAATGGTACAGGCACAAAGCGACGGCGGAAGCATCGGCGACGTCGTTTGGTTCGGGCAGCTTCGTGAGTCTCAGTGCCGCCTGAACGGCAAGTTGCATCTGATCCTTGGGAGCTTTTCCGCTGCCGGTCAGGAGTCGTTTGACCTCAGCGGGAGTGTAGTGGATCACGGGGATTCCGGCATCGGCGATCGTCATCAGAATCGCACCGCGCGCATGTGCCAGCAGCAGTGACGACTTGACGTTGAGTGCGTTCGAAAACACCTGCTCAATCGCCACAATTTCCGGCTTCAGTTCGGCCAGCACTTCACGCAGTCCACAGCCAATCTCATGCACGCGCTGATGCAGACTTAAGGTTTTCGTGGACTGAATCACGCCGCCTTCCCGCAGGAATGGCCCGCGCGATGTTCGTTCAATCAGCGCGTAGCCAGTACGGTTGAGACCCGGATCGATGCCCAGATATCGAGTCTGTTTCTGAACAAGGTTTTGAGAACGTACGGTGAATTCCATGCTCACGTCCGTGTGAAGTGTGTTGCAGAAAACAGGTCTGGAAAAGGGGTCAGGAACCAATAGCTAAATAGCCCAGAGGGTGCTCCGCACTATTGGTTCCTGACCCCTTTTCCAGCCGGGTCAACTGGTTTTATTCGTCATCAATACAATAACGTCAGCTGAGATTGATTCGCCACGTCCCACGGGGCCAACTCTTTCACCAGACTTTGCTTTGACATTCACAACATCGGATGGCACCCTCAACAGCTCTGCCAGCCGGTTACGAATCTTTGGTTTCCATAAGACCATTCGAGGTCGTTCGGCATGAATGGTACAATCGAGGTTGATAATTCTCCAACCACCTTTCAATACACTCTGCAGCACGGCATCCAGCAGCTTCGTCGAATCCGCATTTTTCCATTCCTCACTGGTGTTCGGAAACCATTCACCGATATCGCCCTGCCCTGTCGCCCCCAGGATGGCGTCGATCACTGCGTGCAGCAGCACATCGGCATCACTGTGCCCGTCGAGTCCAAAGTCGGCATCTGTGACATGGACGCCGCCAATGATGAGTGGTCGTCCAGGAATGGTGCGATGCATATCGTGGCCTTCGCCGACGCGCAGACTGGACGGTTTCGATTTATCACTGGCCATCAGTGGTTTCTGCAGAGAACAATTTAATATTCTTCCGGCAATCTATGCCGGAGTACGTGAGCTGCACACGGCACACGGTCTTCAAAATCCTCGGAATTTGCCGGTTCAAACATGTCTCCGCGAGTCTGCCGTTGACTCAAAAACGACGTCTGCCGTACGGTTCGACGATTCCGGGTCCACGGAGGTTGCTGAAAATCGGTAAGATTCGTCAGGAGTCTGTCTGAATACCGATGTTTTTGTAAGCGGCAAGGCGCTAGCCGCCGGTTTTTTCAGGCGAATTACCCGCGGCTAGCGCCTTGCGGCTCACCGTTTTGGAGTATCGGGACAGACTCCTCGGCGAATTGAATCGTTTGGTTCCTACACGAAGATGTCGCTATGTCAAAAGCACCAGCACTCGCTGCGGCAACGCTTATGTTGTTGCTGCCGGGCTGCGCGCTCTTCCATGCGAATGGCGAGGTGCCAAAGAACATTGCCTCGCCCCGTGAATGGTTCGGGGAGAAATCGGAAGCGAACGATGGCCCGACACTCAGCACGGCACGGCTGGAAGCCAGTATTGTGACAAGGCCGGCAAACGATGAGCGAATTCGTCAGCATGTGTGGCTGGAACTGGATGAGAGCGGTCTCATGGCACCGGATCGGCGTCAACGGCTGAATCAAAGTGGATTTCGCGTCGCCGTCGCAAGCGGAACAGCTCCCTGGGCCCTGCAAAGTCTGGCACGTGAAGCCCAGGCGGCTTTGCGATCTACAGAAGGCCAGGCAGCACCAGATATCCAAATGAAGGACCAGTTCAGTGCGATGGGACCGGTGTTCAGTGTCATGCAGAATAGTAAAAGTCTTATTGAAATTCAAAGTCAGCTTGATTCGTCCATTTTGCCACTCAAAGAACTTCCGGAACTCGCCGCACTGCGCGATCAATCCGGACTACGGTGCGTGATGGAAGTGTCAGTCAAGGAGCTCACGGACGAAATGGTTCTGCTGAGCGTGTTGCCTCAGATTCACATTGGAGCCAACACGGCCCGGTTCAGCATCAGCGGTTCGATGGAACAACTTCCCGTGCGGCAAAACATTGTACCGCTCTACGACCAGCAGTTCACCGTCCGGCTGCACACCGGAGACATTGTCGTCATCGGTCAGCAACGATCAGAGACATGGAACTCGGGCCGCTTGTTCTTTGAACCTCTCTCTGGCAGCGCTGCGACCGAACGGCTGCTGATGATTCGCCTGGCGGGCGTCGATCAGATGAAGGGGCAGAGTGATTCGTCATTCCGGCTGGGCGCTTATGACAAGTACTGATACCGAGGCTCCCGATTCAACTCAACCATCACCGCCGTTATTGCATCTGGTCCTGTATCAGCCGGAAATCCCCCAGAACACAGGAAACATTGGTCGCACCTGCGTAGCGATCGGTGCCAAGTTGTGGCTCATTCGTCCGTTAGGATTTCGCGTCGATGATCGGTCGCTGAAACGAGCAGGCATGGACTATTGGCAACACCTCGACTGGCAAGTTGCTGACAGTTGGGACGATGTGCGAAGGAGCCTGCCGGATTCCCAGGTCTGGTGCCTGACCAAAACAGCCACCAGGCTTGTCTGGGAAGCCACATTTCGCGCTGGCGACGTGCTGCTCTTTGGAAGCGAATCCCGAGGTCTTCCTGCTTCAATTCTGAACGAGAACCCTGCCAGGAATCTCAAACTGCCCATGAGTGATCTCGTTCGCAGTCTCAATCTTGCCAGCACCGCCAACACAGTTGCGTACGAAGCCGTGCGACAGTTGGGGGGCTTGCGTCTGGGGCCTGGCCTTTTGTAACCCGATGCGTGACCAGGTTTTTTGCGGCTCAATCTCGGCAGGAAAGTCCCGCGCTGACCCCTCAGGTTCGTGTGACCAGAATCAAGATATGTGCGTTTGGGCTGGCTTCGTTCCGCTCACACCGCCCCCACGGCTCCCAACGCCCATTTGCCAGCTTCACAGGTTGCCAGGAACACACGGTCGCCGCCGCGACGTTTGGCTTTGTACATCGCGCAATCTGCTTCCTTGATCAGAGCATCGGCACGAACGGCAGTCGAATCCTGTGGCACATACAGCACGGCACCAAGGCTGCAGGAGATGGTCCGATCAAATTCGGATGATTTCAAATCAGTGCGGATACGACCGAGAATCTGATCGGCTATTAACGTGAGCATATCAGCGTTGACGTCTTTGAGCATGATGACAAATTCATCGCCGCCATACCGCACCACGGAATCCGTCAAGCGAATACACTCCCTCAAAATGCCAGTCACCTGCTGCAGCAGCAGGTCTCCCGCAGGATGGCCTTCCGTGTCATTGATCGATTTGAATCCATCAATGTCCACAAACATCAGTCCGATCGGAACACTGTGTTCATGGGCCTGTTGAATGGTTGAATTGAGAGCAGCCCCCAGCCACGCGCGATTGAATGCGCCAGTCAGATGATCGCGCCAGATGTCGTCCTGCAGCGATTCGACCTGCTCTTCAGCAGCCATGCGGATGCGTTCAGCACGTCCGACAGCCACATGTGCATTGACGAGTCGGAGCTGACATGTGATGGCAATCTCCGCGAGGAGTCGTTGTGCTTCCATCAGAATGTGTTCCAGTTCCGGCGGGCGACCCACATCGATTCCAAATGCGGCACTCAATTCACCGACGCGCTGATCCACGTCGCCCAGCATTCGAAAAACATCGTTTGGTCGCATGGCGAACACCTGCATCAGCATGCGCTCAATGTGTTCCCGGCTGCAACTCAGATTGTGGCTGACTTGCTCCAGATACTCCGCTACATGCGCGGCGGTGATCAGTGCCGCCGACAGTGAAACGCTGGAGGCAAATTTCAAAGGCACGACGCGATGAGCGGACGCATGATGCACGGCGATGGCGTCGATGATTTCCGGGTCAAGATTCCAGCGACGACACAACCCAAGGCCGACTTCGACGTGCGTAAATCCTAACCACTCCTGCTCACGCTGACGCTGCGAACGATCGTCATCGACTTCCAGTACATGTTTGATGTATTCTTCGCGGCATGTGTGAAGCAAAGCCAGGCGACCGATATCCTGAACGAGTCCGGCAAGGAACCAGTTGGCGGGATCGATCCGCTTTCCCTGACGATCCGCCAGCATCTCAGCAGTGGCGGCCTGCATGAGAGTTTCTCGCCAGATCTGCTGATAATACGGGCGCAGATTCAGCGAGTTTCGGTTCTGATATTCCGCCAGACAAAAGCTGAGCACGAGCGTCCGGACCATCGTCGAACCCAGACGTGGTACGGCCATTTCAATTGACGAGGCCCGTGTGCGCATTCCCAACAGAGCAGAATTTGCAGTTTTCAGGATGCGCCCGGCAATTGCGGGATCGGTGCGAATCACTTCGATCATTTTGTCAAAGTCCGGTTCCGGACTGCGGGCGATTTCCACAATTCGAGCGGCAACTTCCGGAAGACTCGGAAGACGATCGGAAGCAAGCACGGAATCGAGTGAAATCGGCACAATGAATCTCCGACATCCAGCCATCGCGACCGGGAGCGTTCAGGGAAAAAAAAATCACCAAGTGTTGCCATATCGCCACATGCAAACCTGGCTCAATAAAAGCGGTAACGACGGCAATTCGAGTCCGGCTTCGGGTAAATACCCATGCCTTGATTGCGCGCCGATGACCGGTTTTGCGGGCTGAAGAGATTAGACTGGTGTGCAGTTCTGAAGGATCACCAACAAAAAAACGCCGCAGCGTATGTTGCTGCGGCGTTTTCAATTTTTAGATTCGCGAAACCGGGATCACGCGACGTCGAAGACTTCGACACTTTCTTCAGCCAATTCATCATCGACGAACAGGTTTCCGACGCTGCCGGGACCATGGTCGTAACAGTCGTCTGAATGCCACAGCGGCAGGCCAGCGGCATAACGCGCCGCAAGCATCATCACTTTTTCTTCTGAGCCAGGCTTGGCGGCCGTCGGGGCGGCAGGGTCTACTCCAAGTGATCGCAGTTCTTCCTCAAATCCAGCATCCAGATCGCTGAGAAATTCATATCCCTCAATTTCTGAAAGTGATTCAAGTCCTGATTCCATTTCCACATAATAAGTCGACATTCAGTAGCTCCAGTGGGGGGCAAACCTGTTGCACAAATCTGTTCATTATTTCGTGTGCTCCTTCCCTGAAGTACTTGCTGGGTCCGGATTTGCTCACATCAGTCTGTCGCGGCAATCAGCTCTTTTGACAGACAGGTGAGAGGCCCAAAGTCCAAATTCCATCACAAGTGATTCCGAATCCATCCGGAGGCGGATTCTTGAGTCCGCGGTGCCGAATGTCAACAAAAATTTACAATCAGCCCTGTCGATTCCAGCGAACTGAGGTTTCGGCATCCCTCGCATGGCTTTCTGTCGCGATCTTTGAAAGGACGCATCCGCGTAAACTGCCTATTTTATCGGCTCTTCCCCCCTTCGAACGCTGGCGATGGGCCCAGTTTCCTCGCACTTCAGACGCTTGAATCATTCCGTCGCTGGTGCGGTCGGTTTGGAGCGATGCGGGCATGGGTTCTGAAATGGCAGTTGACCACCACGCCAGGAGCCTTTCGCTTCGTGCTCCAGTTCGGCATACTGCTGGGCGAGTTCCAATACCGCGTCGTCGCTCTGATCGACGTACAGCGACAGCCAGTCGCCATTGACCGACTTCTTTGCGACTCGAATGCCGGCTGCCAATCGTCCGCGATGATCGCCACCGGCACAGTCCGCAGCAACGAGCGCAGCCATCAGCCGGTCGGCCAGACTTCCTTCCGTGTCTTCATACGCCGCCGCCATGGCAACGACGACACTGCGTCCGGTGAGCGTGTTTCCCTGACAACAATAGAATCGCCCGGTCATCGCGCCCCAGTAACGACTGTCGATTCCGGCGTTTGTCGGATTGTGGACAGCCGTTCGTCCCTGCATGTCGATGATTGCCAACTGCCGCTGTTCGGCGTCCTTGTCGTCGTGCAGCAATTCGCGGATGACTGCCTCCGGGCTCTGTCCCTGCTGCAGCATGTCCAGAGCGGGCTCCCCCCACTTCGGGACATGATAATGCTGTGTACAGAACGCACCGACGTCAGCTCGAACATACGGGACAACTCGGCCGACCGCCGGATACTTGCTGGCGACAGCTGCGCCGCAGACACCAAGCTCCGGATCGACCGCAATCATCGAAAACGTGGCCGTGATTTCTGGCTTGCCCGCTGTGTTTCCGACCGTAGGAGTTGCGCCCCGCACAAGGCCCGGCAGCATCGCGCCTGCGACTGAAAGCGTACCCGCTCTCATAAAGTCCCGACGGTTTGTCCCGTCAAAGAAATCGCAACGAATGGCCGACCGATTCAACATCTCAGCTGCTTCCTTCTCTTAACACGATCACACCTGTCGGGCGTTCCGAGCCGCCGGAGCCGCTTAGTTGAATGTATCAAAACACCGTCCTCGAGACCAGAAGGTGA
>CAZFDW010000384.1:0-6683 GCA_964517865.1 uncultured Chitinophaga sp. | reverse complement strand
GCCGCTTTTGCCAGCGCGAATGAAGATGCCGGTGGCACGACATCATCGTACCTGCCGCTGTACAGCCACAGGTTTTCAGGATCGATCCGATGGGCCAGCCGCAGTGGCTCGATCGGTCGCGACAGTTCGCGAATCTGCTCACCGGTGATGCCGATCGATTCCAGCTGAGCCCTGATTTTGGCCGCGTCCTTGTTACCGCTCTGCACAACGTCGGCCAGATTGCCGCCAGCCAGCAGCACAAACACACGGCCATAGCCACGATCCAGTCCGGCAACAGTCGATGTGACAAAACCGCCCAGACTTGTCCCCTGTATTCCGACCACATCCTGCTGCACGAGTGGCAAATGCGTCACTACATCCTTCGCGCGGCGCACGTCAGCGATGGCCTGTTTCAGGCCGGAAAGAATGAACTCAACCTTTCCGGCCGTATCCGATCGCCGATTCCCATACCCCGGTAGATGAATTAGAAACGTATGCAGTCCCTGAGCGTTAAGCCCCTTTGCAAAAATCCTGCCCACCGTCATGCCACGTCCCGATTCATGGACGATGACGACCGCTCGCGCTGAAACCGCCTGCCGCATTTTGTCGCGAGCGACATACCACTCCATCGAAACGTTGTCGTTGATCGGATTGTCGGTATCGACCGGCGAATCGAATCGAATCAGAAGATCGCCGCGATCTCTGTCAGCCGCTTCGCAGCGAATTTCGAAGTCTGCCGGCGTCCAGCGAAGTCCCGTCAGGCACTCCTGCGCATCAGCTCCGGCATCGACGTCGCACTGCAGCGTGTCAGTCGTCTCAAAGGTTGCACCTGCCGACGGAATCGAGATACGGGCATTGTCGTCCGCATTTCCATCCAAACCACTGATGACAGCGATGAACAGACAGATGGTGAATCGAAGACAACAGTTCATCGGGCACTCTCATTCTGCACAGTGTTTGTTGTGAGACGGCGCGAATAGTTACAAAGGACTGCGAACCAGTCCGGACGGCATCTTGCCAAAAAGTTGACGCGATTCTAACCTGCGGCAAAGACAATGAAAGCGACCGTGCCCTCGCGGGTACAAATGACAAAGGCTAATGATGAAAAACTCCCGCATCACGATCATTCTCCTGCTGTTGTGCATCGGCAAGGCCGACAATGTGTTCGCACAACAATTGCCTCCGCTGACTCGGCTGAAATACAACAATCCGGGACTGGTCGTCGATCTGGGAGTCGGACTGTGGGCGTGGCCGATGCCACTTGATCATGACAACGACGGAGATCTCGATCTGTTGGTGGCATGTCCGGACCGACCGTCGAATGGAGTCTGGTATTTTGAAAACCCCGGCACGAATTCGACAGAACGCCATCCTGTTTTCAAAGCTGGCGCGTGGCTTGGACCTGCTTCATCAGACATGACACTGTCAGTTATGAACGAGACACCACGTATTCTGGCCGGCAACAATGAGCTTGCCGCGTTTCGGAACGGCGATTGGAAAACGTTGACACCGGTGTATCCGTCAAAGACGGTGATTTCGATTCAGCACAATCGTGATAACTTCTGGCGGTTTGCAGATTACGACGGCGACGGTCCGCATGATCTGATCGTCGGTCACGGCGACTGGACTGACTTTGGCTGGTTCACCGAGAACGACTGGTGGAAAGACTACAACTGGCAGGGCGTGTGGACCGGTGGACCGCTCAGGAGTCATGTCCTCTGGCTGCGCAATCAAGGCACAGACGCTGCGCCGGAATATGCTTCGCCAAAACCGATCCTGGCGAACGGATTCCCGATCAGCACCTTTGGCCGACCCGGACAGAACCTTGCCGACTTCGATGGTGACGGAGATTCAGACATTCTCTGCGGCAGCTTTCTGGACAGCTTTAGTTACTTTCAGAATATCGGCACGCGGACTGCGCCTGTCTATGCGGAAGGTCGGCCACTGCTCAATGATGATCGAGTGATCGCGATGGATCTGGAGATGATCGTGCCGCATGCAACCGACTGGGATCACGATGGCGATGTGGATTTAATTGTCGGAGATGAAGATGGTCGCGTGGCCCTGGTCGAGCACACTGGTAAATTGATCGACGGATTGCCGCAGTTTGAAAAACCGTACTATTTTCAACAGGTCGCTGATGAGCTCAAATCGGGCGCGTTGGCGTCTCCGTCAGCAATCGATTGGGACGGGGATGGGGACGATGACATCATCACAGGCAACACCGCAGGCTATATTGAATTCTTTGAAAACCTGAGTGGTGGTGGCGTTGATCCGCCCACATGGGCCGCGCCCGTGCGACTCAAAACCAGCGATGACGCCACGATCCGCATCATGGCTGGCCCGAATGGATCAATTCAAGGTCCATGCGAAGCGAAGTGGGGCTATACCACAGTTTCGGCGATTGACTGGGATCACGATGGACTTCCGGACATTCTGGCAAATTCCATCTGGGGCCGAGTCCACTGGTATCGCAACATCGGAAGTCGCAAACATCCGCAACTGGCAGCCGCGACACCGATCCGAGTCGAATGGCCGGATGTCGCTAATCCGCCAAAGCCGGCGTGGAACTGGTGGCATCCGGAACCCGGCGAACTGGTAACTCAATGGCGAACGACGCCCGCAGTTGCCGATCTGAACGGCGATGGACTCAACGATCTCGTGATGCTGGATCACGAAGGCTGGCTCTGCTTCTGGCCACGAGAACGCCGGGGCGAGCAGCTTATTCTTAAGCCGGGCCAGCGTGTGTTATGCGACGAAAAAGGTGAACCGTTGCGTCTAAATCCCGGCAGCGGAGGCAAAAGTGGTCGTCGCAAGCTGCATGTGGCCGATTGGGACGGCGACGGCAAACTCGATTTGTTACTGAACGGCACAAACGCGGAGTTCTGGCGTCAGGTTGACTTCAAGGCCGGCGTCTGGAAGTTTCAGCGTGTGAGTGATGTCAGCTCGACAAAGATCGACGCCCACGATACGAGCCCGACCACTGTTGATTTCGACGCTGACGGCCACCGGGATCTGGTCATCGGTGCCGAAGACGGACGATTCTATTTTCTGCATGCATCACGCGTCGTCGCGAAGGTGCCAAATGGAATCGAATGATGTCGCGCCCCACTGATTTCTGTCTCAGCCCTTATTCCAGTCGTAAGATGGATTCGCCCTTGGGAAGATCAAAACACGCCAGCCAATCGACGTCGGTTTTGCAGCATGTCCCGGCGACCAGCTGTCGCCTGTCCGAAATGATGTGCAGTACCGTGTCGGAGTTTCTGTGACTCAATCGGAGAGATGTTGTCTCTGCACCTGGCAGAAGCACGGTAAAATCGGGCGACGCAAACGGCGCGACGAACGAGATTTCGTTGCCCGTTCGTTTGATCGTCGTCAGGTCTTTGGCGGCCCAGTAGCGAGAGATCTGGCTGAGCTTCATCCAGTGCAGATTGTTAAATCGTCGGTGCAGACGATCGACCACTGTCTGAAAGACTTTAAACCCGTGTTCCGTGCCGTTGTAATACATGCCCGGCCAGTGACAGACCATGATCGCGGGTTCCTGCTTCTCAATGACCTCGACCATGCGCCCGGAATTCAGATCAGCCGTGATGAACTGATCGGGACTGCCGGGTTCTGTGCCGTCCCAGCCTCCGAACCAGTCGCCTGTGCAACCGATGATTGACACCACACATTCAGGATCGTTTCCGTCCAGTCCCCGTGCATATTCTACTCGAGGCACCACACTGCGATCGTCGGTGTACAGGAACTTGAAGTAATGAGGAATCTCTGAGCCGTAAACATGCCGCACGGATTGGAGTGTCGCCTGAGCCAGTTCCGGGACGACTTTCCCTGCAAAGCCACCCGGTGTTGTGATGCCATCGCACGGCAATCCTGCATTTTTCAGAATCTGCAACGAGTACGTCAGGTAGTCAGCGAGCTGATCCACGGATTTACCATCCGTCCATTGCCAGTTTTCCATCCATTCCGGCCCGCGATCCGGGAAGGGGCGTCCGGTCTTCGTGTCGATCACACGTGTGTGCGTCGCCATTTCAGGATGAATGTCCCAGTCAGGTAACATCAATTCGCGAACAAGCTGCAAACTGTCTTCCAGTTGTCGATGACTCCATCCCGGCATTTCCCGGTCAACCCAACCGACGCACGCAGGTTGTGGTACGATGCTGTATTTGCCTTTTACGCCACGTTCAGCACACCATTCTCCGAAGCGACGCACAAAGCTGTCAGGAATCTCACGCGGCCATGCCGTCCATGGCTTTTGATAGTCCAGACGCTGCGGCCACGTTTCTGAAAACTGCGGCATCGCGAAGTACGCCAGATTCACCAGACATGTGGAATCATCAATAATAAACGAGACCGGTACTCGGTCTCGCGGATTGACAACCTTGACGCTGGCATCCTGTTCCGGTCGTTCTCCATTCACCTGAGCAGCCTCAACCCCTAACCAGGCCGTCGATGCCACAGCTGCCGCTGCCGTCTGCAAAAACTGTCTTCGCGTTGTGTCATACATGGATTTGACTCCTGATATACCGCGCGCCGTGGAGGATGGCACTTTCGTTTAACCGCGTGGGCAACGCCCCGCGCTTCGTATCTCAAATCTCATATTTCAAATCTCAAATACGAAATTTCAGATAGGAGAATCGCGGCCCGCCGGGCACGCGGTTAAACGAGCCAATGCCAACCGTGTGCTGTATAAATGTGATTTACACGTTAGCTGGATTCGCAAGAATTCAGCCCCCATTTTCTGAATTCTCGCGAATCCAGCTACATGTTTTGTCAGGGGTTCTAAAACTACGGAGTGTTCAATTCGATCAGGTTGTGCATGTGAGTCTGGTACTGGCGGTCGAGGAGTTCAAAGCTGACGCCTGCGATCCCGGGGAGAGATGGCTCTTCCAGGACTTTGTCAGGATCGGGGCGATAAATTTCCGACAACAGCGTGATGAGGTCATCTCGATAAAGACCGTCTTCATAGTGCATCAGAAAGTGTGCGAACCCGGCTCCCTGCGTATACAACTGTGTGATCTGCGAATGATGTTGAAATTCCTCCTGGCCCAATGCGGAAAACTGCTGAGCTGGAAGGTAGTAGAAAAACTTCGGATCGACAATCCGTTGTCGCGCGATATCAAATCTGACATAGTCCGGACGGCCGATCGAGACGTGTCCATTTTCAATGTCGAACGATTCAAAGTAGCAGGCGATCCCTTCCAGAATCCAGAAGTTCGATTTTTCGCCAAGTTTCCAACGTGGAACAGGTCGTTGCCTGAGTTTCAGGCCACGTGCTTTTGCGGCAGCATTTCGCGATTCTCTCGTGGCCAGATCCAGGATCTGATGCGTTGCTTCATGGTAAAGTGTGGAAAAGCCGATCTTGTCCGGGTTGTCAAAAAAGTACGACGTGCGATCGTCTTCCCAATAGAGCCCGTTGGTTTCCAGATTCGGGGGCACCTTGCCAAGAACTCGTTCCTGATACTCATCGCGGGTTGCATAATAGTGGACTTCCATTTGGTTCGCCTTCCGACGTGATGATCGCGAACTGGCTGCCTCAAAGCGATCCTGAAGGGTTTGCGGAGTATCAAAGAACGCCGCAAAGTTTTGCTGTAGCCAGTCGTTGAAGATTTCCAGCCGTTGCGATATCTGGACTCCCGCCTCCAGACTGACGTTTGTTTTCACCAGAAAATGTTCACTCTGAATTTCCCAGGCATTGCGAAAATCCCGACGCAGCTCAACTTCTTTCTCGGCACTGACCCAATCGCTTTTCCACGGACGCAGGCCCTGCTCATAACGAGCGACGTTTCCGGCGGGAATCCAGCCGTACTTTGCGTGATCAACATGCGGTCGGCTGCCACTCCGCATTTTCTTTTCGAAGAGCGACACCCATTCGCCAGCGTACTCTGCATCGGCCTTCCGTGTGGGGTCAGTAAACAGCTCCTTACCCAGAATGGACCGGGCAAACTGGTGATCGGGGTCAACGCGAATGACGTCGCCAATCATCACGAACGCCAGTGAAGGAAAACCAGCGCGGAGTGTGGAACGTGCCAGCGTGTACAATTCCTTCGCGCGTTCTACACGATGGTGACGCAGCTGAAGCTGCCATTGCTGATCAGGGATCGGCAGAGATTCTGAAACCGGCGGCGAAACGTATTTTGGTGGTGAAGAATCGATGTCAGCTGACAAAATCTGTTGAGCCAGTCCGGAGACTTCTTCAGCAGCGTCCGGCAACTCATGCTCAATGCACCAACTGCGTACAGAATCGAGATCACGTTGCAGGGAGTCGAGTATCGACTGACGTTTTTCGAGCAATTGCCGATGTCGACGGTCCCGTGTCGATTCGTCATCGGCTGCCGCCTGACCTGGACTGAAGGCTGGCAGGAGCACCAGCGCGATCAGGAGAACTCGCAGACGTTCAGACATCTTAATCCAAATCACAGGTGGTCCTTATTTGCTGCCAGGAGTCTGTCTGTATACCGCTGCTCTTGTGAGCGGCAAGGCGCTAGCCGCCGGTTCTTGCCGACAAATCACCCGCGGCTAGCGGTCTGTTGATTGAATCGCTTAACCCTGAGCCGCAGGAGGCTGCGTCACCGGAAACCGTCGCCTGCGGCTCAGGGTTAAACAAATTTGCTGGCTGTGCATACTAGATTAACAGACCGCTAGCGGGGTGTTGATTTAATACCAACCCGAAGCGCCAGCGAGGCGAAAAAGGCCGAAATCCT
>CAZFDW010000383.1:0-6704 GCA_964517865.1 uncultured Chitinophaga sp. | reverse complement strand
AGTGAGCGGAACTTATCGCCAGCCTTGTGAATCTTTTCAAGTACCTTTTCCTTTCTGGTTTTCTCGGCGGGCTCCGGAGCCTCGGGCGGTTCCTGAGTCGCAGGATTGTTCACCAGGTTGTCGTGAGATTCCTTCAGTTTTGCCTGAAGATCATTGACCTTGGCATCGGCCTCAGCAAACATGGCTTCCAGTCTGGCGTTGCTGGCTTCCAGTTCTTTGACCTTCTCCTGAAGTTTCTTCAGTTCTTTGATATTCGGTTCGCGGCCCATCGCTGCTGTGAATTCGAGAACTTGGGTCTCAATCGAAAAGTCCTCGTGGACGAACGCCTTGCGAGCCTGCAATTGACTGCCTGCCAAATAGCTTGCGTCCGTATCGAGGATAGTGACGACTTCCTGCAGTGCCGCCCGATGCTCTGAAGCCGCCGTGTTATTCACGGAAACCTGAACATCATCGCCTTTGTCTGCAGCAGCGATTTTGCCCTCAAGTGCGGATTTCAGTTTCGCACGAAGCTCAACACGGCGAACCAACAGACGATCGTTGTCCAACACAGACAGCGTGCGTGGTCGGCCTCGCAGTTCGCGAATCAGATCGTCGGTGTCTTTTCGGCCTGTGTCCGTTTTCGACAGAGCCACTGCGTAGGCCATCTGTGCCGGACGCGATGCCTTTTCTCGCGTGGGGCGTTCTGGCATTCCCAGTTCTTCACGGTCGATCGCCGTGGAAGAGTTCTGCGTGGCGACCGCCCGTCCGGGGGATGGTTCGCTTGCTGGTTCGCTGACTGGTTCTTCCGCAGGCTGGACCGCCTTCGCCGCTTCAACCAACTGTTCAATGTCAACGTCCACGGTATCAGACATCGCAGCGTCGAAAACGGCTTCTGTGGCTTCATCTTCCAGGCCGTATTTGTCCCGAACAGTGTTCCACATTGCGATGAAACGTGGCTTCAAGGCTTGAACGATAGAATCGTCGAAATCCGCTCGCAGGTTTTTAATCAATAGATCGAACCGTTTGACGCCAAGGCGAATCTCGCCAAGCATTCGACCGGCGATGGCCTTGGCGAGTTCGTCGGAAATCACAGCCCCACTGGCGAGCTTAGTCGGATCTTGCAAATCCTTGATGATGATTTTGTTGAGCCTGGAGTTTTCCGCTTTCTGTGCGTCAACTGCTTCCTTTGCCTCGCGGGCGGCTTTCCGCAGTTCAGACTCTGGGGCTTCGGCATCCGGAATCGCAGGATCTGTAGACTCTGCATCCGACTCCGATTCAATCGGCTGGCCGAGCTTCGTCAGGTTCAGTACCTCGCGGGCAAGATTGCGATCGTCTTCGGTTCTGGCCTCCAATGGAGTGATCAGCAAAACGGCATCGAGAATGCGGCGTTGCTGATCGCGGTTTGAACTCCGCAGAACCATCTGATTTCCGACTGACACGAAATCCTGACCAGACGCGGCCAGTATTTCCTGATTCAACGTGTACTTTCCGCCGCGAGACCGTGCCCGTGGAGCTTGCAACGTCATCGTGTTGCTGGATTTTACGATAATCAGGTTTCCGTCAGCACTCGACATTCGGGAACCGCCACGATCGAAGAACGTCAGAATGTCGTCCGAACCACTGAACGGAACAGCCTTGCTTTCAAGGAACGTGTTGGCGTCAAACGCCCATGGCATCAAAATTCCGCGTTTCGTGTTGCCCTGATCGTCCGTGTAGAAGACCAGTTTTCCATTTCTCGCAGCCAACTGGGAATACGCGGCTACAAGGTTTCCAGTCCCCATCCATCGCTTTTCTCTGGACCGTGTCTGCATCGTTTCAAATTCGCGCAACACACTGTCCATCGACTCAACTCTGTACCGAAGATTACCCACCTGAGACACTGGAACATTCAGTTTTTTGGCGGCATCATTAACAGCAAGTTCAATCATCCATCGGGACGGCGCTGCAGGGTTCCCGGTTCTTCCAGTACGCTTAAAACCTATCACCACTCCACGAAACCCAAATCCTTCCGCCCATCCGTACTCGATGACAGTGCCTGGCGGGAACTCGCTGATAGCAGAAGTGACTGCGGAGACTTGTTCATCCAGTTTTGCGTGTCTGGCACTGATCGCCTCTGGGTTGACGAGATTGGAAACAGCGAACCTGTGAAACTCAGGCATTTCATCCTGAAGCGACTTGATTGTTTCTCGCTCCCATTTGATCGCGGCCCCGTGCTTGGCGTCCATGTCGCTGATGTCGTAGAACTCCAGAATCGTGCCTTTGACCTGATCAGGTGTCATTGGCTTGCCGGGGTTCTTGACATCCATGCGTTCCATGTCAGCCGGTGCAGCAAACGGGCCTTCATTCGGCTTCCCAGCGAACAAGTTGACGGAAGATAGCGTTTTCGCATCAAGGTCCATCGTCTGAGCAATAAGGGGATTCTCGTTGAGTGCGTTCAGTTCCTCGATTCGCGAGTTGTACGCCGCTGTAACGTCGTCCCAGAACTCACGCTGCTGTGCAATCGGAAGAATGGCCGAACGTCCTGTAGCCTTGCGCACAACGTCTTCCAGTGAGTCAGATTCTGCATCCTCCCGCATTTCCTCCATCGCCATATCCAGTGCCTCAGCGAACTCTGGATTATCAACGAGGTACTGAGAAACGATCGCACCGCCGACTTCGTTCATCACGTCAGTGACGGTGAATCCGACAGCCCCTTTGCTTTTCGCTGTGACAGAGGCATTTAAGCTGGCGAGCTTCTTTGCCAGCACGGCGGCAGGACGCAACTCTGCCGGAGAATCAGACATCAGAAGTGAATACCGTGGCTTCACAACCTGACCTGTGCGGTTGACACGTCCCAGCATCTGCATGAACTCGTCGATGTTCTTTGCAGGCTGGACGATCATCATGTGGCGAACCTTCTGATTCGTGAACTTCGCACTGGCATGGATCGAAACACCAGTGGCCCCCGACCGATTCAGAATCAGTCCGTCGAGTGATCCATCGTTGATTCGGCGAATCGTTTCCTGCTTGCCGCGTGTTCCCTTCTCTGCTTTTGGACGTGCCCCGAGTGTGGCGACCCCGGCATCTGTGTAGATCAGGATTGTTTTTCGCCCGGTGATTTCGGCGATTTTCATTCCTGCCTTTTGCATCCGGTGCCGAATCCAGTCGATCGGGGACGCTGGGGCGTTCACGTCAGTCGCTTCAATCATGGCGTATGCAGCGTTGAACATATCGAGGGCGTTGCCGAGTTCCGTTTCGACATTCAACTGATCGTCCGTGAGCCGCTCTTTGCGTGTGATCTTCTTGTTGCGACTGTCCCGCATCCCGGCATCAACCGTAATCCACCGACTGCGTTCCAGGTAGCGATGCAGAATGTCTCTGAAATTAAGGTTGACGACGTCGCCGACGTTCAGGTTATTGTCAGCAACGTACTCGTCGATGATCCCTTCCATCGTGTTGTCAACGGCCAGAATCGGCGTTTCTCCAGCCTTCCATGATTCAATGGCGTTGTCAGCGGCTTTGTCGGCCTTCAAGGCAAACAGCATCTGATCGACGGCGTTCCAGAGAATGCTGCTGAAACTTGTGCTTGTCAGTCCTCCATCGCCAGTTGAAATATCACCCGCAACAGCACTTTCGCCAGACGAAACGAAGTCTTCCATCATGTCGATAACGACTTTGGTGACAACGGCGTCAAGGTTTCGAATGTTCCTGAAGACGTCCGTGATTTTGTCTTGTTCGACAAGATCAACACCGACGTCCACCTTGGCAAACTCAATTCCGTCGAAGGACTTCTCGCGACGAATGTACTGCCCGCTTTCACTGAGCATGGCCGACAGAACCTGCTGCAGTGGCAAACCGCCAGCCTGCAACACGCCTGCCAGTTTCGTAATGTCGCCATCCACTGCTTTCGCCATGTCCGTTTTGCTGTAGAGATCCATCACGTCTGGTCTCTTGGCGAACGTGGCCGACAGGTACATAGTCCCGGCAGATGCCTGAACGAGTTCGCGTGCAAGTGCCGCTCGGTCAGGGGGGGCATTTTCGTCTACTCGCTCTTTGACAGTTCCACCAGCGTTGTGGCTTTCATCCATGATCAAAAAGGCGTGCGGCATCAAAGCTCGCAGCTGTTGCCGACGCTGGGTTTCTTCGCCTTTCACCGTCTGCAACTGGGAGTACATCGTGAAGACTGCGTTGATCTTCGTCGGCACGCCATCGACGTTTGCTGTGAAACCCTTACCGGATTGAAGTGACGACAGAGCTTCGTCGAGACGGGCACTGTTCGTTTCTTTCGATGTTTGGAGTTTTCGACCGTTCGGCAGGTCAATCGCCTTGGCCCCGGCAGTGTCGTTAGTCGGCAGTGCGAAGAATGGAGCATCGACAGTGTCAGACCCGATGTCGGCCAGGTCCCTGTACATATCGCCAAACAGGTCCGGCTTCTCAGTGACGAAGACAGGTACAAGACCCTGCCGTTCTGCGTATCGCATCATTGCCGCCGCAACGCGACCTTTGCCAACGCCTGTCATGTCGCCAACAACCATACCCGCCCCGCTCTTGTGCGAATGAATTGCGAGGGCAATAGCGTCAACCTGTTCGGCACTCAGATCGCTAAAGAACTTGTCGTTCTTCTTGTAGCCAAGTTCTTTCTGAACAAAGGCGTCAATCGGCCCATTTGCTTCCTCAACGGCTTCCAGTGCCATACTGATGGCGGCCTGCAAGTTCGTGGGGACCAGTGTCTCGACCGTCTTGTTCTTAGACGATGGCTCGTAGGCTGACTGATGACTTTCCGGATCTACCTCCGACTCGGCAGTGCCAGCTCCAGCCACCCCGTCAGATCCAGTTCCAGAATCGAGTCCTTTGCTGACTGGCCCTGTTTCACCGGCATCGGAAACATTTCCTTTTCCACCCCGTTCGTTCGCAGCAGTTCCAGAAAGTCCGGATTGTGTACGTGGTCCTCCAGATTTCGTACCGCCACGTCCGCTCCCGCTTTTGCCATCCACTGGCGTTGATACCACTGATTCGGATTCTCCAGATCCGACGTCTCCCTCAGCCACCGGAGTCGTGTTTTCATTCGGTCCAGGTACTCGTCCCACGTCATCTTGGTTTCGCGTGGATAAATCGGGACTTCCGTTGTCTCCATCCCCGGAGCGAACGCCGCTTCCTTCACTGGAATTGGCCATGCCGCTTTCGCTGAAGTTATCATTTCGAATCTCCTGCCAAGTGCTGAACATCCGTGGAACCTGTGCCCACGGGGTTGCTCGTTTCTGATCCGCAGACACAGTGCCAAGCGGACGAAGAACAATCACGTCAACAGGGAAGCTCGCCCCTTGCCGTGAGTACAAAGAACCATCGACGGTGAAATGCTTCGTGACGTCGTATCCTTGATACAACGCATCGTAAAACGGCCTGTCTTTTCCCTTGCTGTAGGCTGTTCGCCGCTCCAATTCGGTTTTGACGTTGTGCCCTTTGGCTGCCAGAATAAGAACCGTGTGTCCGTCGGGCTGCATTCCTTTCAGCGACTGAAGTGCAATCGCGTGGTCAATCTCTGTCGTCTTGAATCCATCGACGTCGAATTCGATGTTTTTTCGATTGGCGTCTTTCACCTTGCCGAATGGTGGATTTGCCAAGACCGTCTGAACCTCGGGGACCGTCGCGGTGGCGGCATCGGCCTGAGTGACTTTGAACCCCTGATCTCGAAGTGTTTGTGCCCGCGCCGGATCAAGCTCGTTCGCAAACGCATTCTTGAGTGCTGTGCCGATCAGCAGCATTCCATTGCCGGCCGTTGGCTCGTAGACCTTCGTTTGATCAGTAACGTTCCCCAGAGTCGAAACCAGCCAGGCCAACGGAACAGGCGTGCTGTATGCCTGCATTTCCATGCTGTTGCTGTCTCGCACACCAAGGGTTGGCTGACGCTCGTACAGGTCCACCAGCTTGTCATAGATCTCGACCTGCGTCCCGCCATCCGAAACGATCTGCCGCCCAGCCTGCACGATCCCGTACTCGATCGCTTCGTCGAGTTGTTTTGCTTCTGCAGTACCGGGCTTGACTGGCTGTCCAACGATTTCACCGGCCTCGCGTCGTGCCTCGCTGATGGACGTGTACCGTTCCCCTTGCAGTAGTTGTTCTGCGAAGTGGCCTGGGATCGCTGCCCATCCTTTGGCCTGCGTTACTTCCTTTTCTGGACCGAGTACGTCGGCCACTTTGCCTGTTTTGCCGAGACGTGAATCCGTCTCACGCAAAATATCCCATGCCGCTTCAAGGTAATCACTCAGGCTGCGAGCCATCGCTGGTGACGAATACTCTACGACTCGTGCAACCAAATCGGCAAACTTCACGACTTTGTCCGCAACCTGCGCACGGACCATCGTGACTACCATCTTCGCCAAGTCCTTGTTGAACGGACCCAGAGCACTGTTGAGAGGCAGACCTTTCATGCCTTTCAGCAAGTCCTCCCACGCCTGCTTGGCTGCTGCGCCTGTGTCCTCGGACAGTTTCCCGAGTTTCTCGCCGGTCTTAGTGCGTGGCGGTTTGGGCGTCGATGGGGTTTTCGTCGGCTTCGGCTTTCTGCCAGCACCGACATCCAGTACGATTATTTTGACACCTGACTCATTCGGCTTCGCTGCCGCTGCTTCCTCTGCAAGCTGTCTGGCAAACTCGGCACGCATTCCGGCCATGAAGTCTGACTCGGTTGGTTCTGCAGACTTCTCAGCAACCTTTGGCTTGATGGAATCCCGATGAGTGAACGCACGGCG
>CAZFDW010000382.1:0-6708 GCA_964517865.1 uncultured Chitinophaga sp. | reverse complement strand
TCCTGAACGAGATTCCTCGCGTCCTGCGCAAATTTTCCACGTTAGTAGTACGGAGGGCTCTCGCCCAGTCGCTCGCCAATCGCCAATCGCCAATCGCCAATCGCATTCTCCGGAGAATGCTGGTTCCTGAGAATTGGCAAGCTGGAAGCTGACCCCACGCTGGCTATGGCTGCGGTGTGACTCGTGCCACCGTCGAATTGGTCGAACTCTGTCGATTATGGTCGGCTTTGTTGAGAGCTTTCAGATACGCATGCGCGGCCGCTTCAATGATGTCGGTGCTGACTCCTTTGCCTTGATAATGTCGCTCATTGATCGTGATCGTGACACGTACTTCGCCGAGGGCATCTTTGCCTTCCGAAACGCTGCGCACGTCGAATTCATCGAGTTTTGCGGTCAGGTCCATAATACGTTCCATGGCCCTGAATACGGCATCGATCGGACCGTCGCCGATTGCTGCGTCGCGCAGGATCGGCTGGTCCCCACACTGCAATTCCAGCGTGGCCGTGGGAATAGCCGACGAACCAGCGGACGTATGGAAACTCACCAGCGTCCACCGATCCACGGCGTCGGCCATGCGATTCTCGATCAACGCCATGATGTCAGAATCGAAGACTTCCTTCTTCTTGTCGGCCAGCACGATGAAGTCGTCGAACGCACGTTGCAGTGCTGCATCGTCGAGCGGAAAGCCGAGCTGAATCACACGATCACGGAACGCATGGCGACCGCTGTGTTTGCCCAGCACCAGGTTCTGACCAATGTAGCCGACATCTTCCGGCTTCATGATTTCGTACGTGGAGCGTTCCTGCAGCATACCGTGTTGGTGGATTCCTGCTTCATGCGCAAATGCGTTCTGGCCGACGATTGCTTTGTTGCGCTGCACTTTCATACCGGTAATCGATGACACAAGATGACTGGTTGGATACAGACGCTGCGTGTTGATCTTCGTATACACGCCGTAATAGTCGGCCCGCGTGCGAATGGCCATCACGATTTCTTCCAGCGCCGCATTGCCGGCGCGTTCGCCCAGTCCGTTAATCGTGCATTCAATCTGCCGCGCGCCGGCTTCCATTGCTGACAGACTGTTGGCCACGGCCAGTCCCAGATCGTCATGACAATGTGCGCTGATGATGGCCTTTGAGATATTCGGAACGTGCTGCTTCAGATACGAAATCACTTTGAAGTAATGATTCGGCGTGGCGTATCCGACGGTGTCCGGGATATTGACAGTCGTGGCACCAGCATCGATCGTCTTTTCCACGACCTCACACAGAAAATCCAGTTCCGTCCGGGCCGCATCTTCCGGGGAGAATTCAATGTCATCGCAGAATTCTTTCGCCAGTTTTACAGACGAAATCGCGCGTTCGATAATCTGCTGTTTGTCCATCCTGAGTTTGAACTCACGATGAATCGCGCTGGTGGCCAGGAACACATGGATGCGGCGTTTTTCGGCCGACACCAGTGCCGCCTTGGCGCGGCTGATGTCGTCTTCGCGGCTGCGAGCCAGTGCGCAGATCGTGGTGCGATCACCGAATTTCGCGGCGATCTGCGAGACAGCTTCGAAGTCGCCGGGTGATGCGATAGGAAATCCGGCTTCGATCACATCGACACCCAGATCGACGAGGGCTCGGGCCACTTCCAGTTTTTCCCGAGTGTTCATGCTGCAGCCGGGAGATTGTTCACCATCGCGGAGGGTGGTGTCAAAGATTATGATCTGGTCGCCGGTCATCAGTCTTTCTCCATGCGGAGGAACTACGGATTTGAAAAAGGGGTCAGGAACCAATAGTGTGGAGCACCCGTCGGGCCATTTGGCTATTGGTTCCTGACCCTTTTTCCAAATCACAAAAAAAGCCCTGAGGAATCCTCAGGGCTGGAAAAGTCGGTCATAATGCATGACGTACCCGAGGCGAACTTCACTTTGGAAGTCGTAGTAGGCTCAGGCTTGAATGCAGGAAGGTCATCGGTCGCAAAACTCGGTTTGAGGGATTTCATGCACCCAAAATGTCACAGACAGTTCGGGAGCGTACCCATGAAGAGTCCGATCGTCAACGACAGGTTCACCCTTCCGATCGCGAAAATCTACAATTTCTCCGAAGACATAACGTGATCGGATTGCTAGATTCCGTATTGAAGTGGCCTGCAGGGAAGTTGCGGTCAGCAGCGAATGATGAATTCTCTTCGCTCGGTTTTCATCGGATCAAGGAGGCGATCGATGGCAAAATGGATCACGGCAGCAATTTTTGCTGCACTTTTTTTTTCAGTCGGTTTGCTCGCCGGACACAGCGTACCGTTCACTAAGGCCTTGGCGACAGGCGTGACCGGAAAGTTAAATCCCGGTTTTGATGCAGACCAGAAACCTGCCAGCGACATTCCAGTGGATTCAACGGCATCGGATGATGCAACTCCGATTTTATTCATCAGCCACGCGGCAGCTTTGGAAAAAGCGGAACGGCTTACGGCAGAACCGATAGTCGAAAGTGCCTCCCGCGATCTGCATCGAACTGCCATTCGGGATTTGATCTATCGGCACTTTCCGAACACGGATGCAGTCGCCGCCGGGATCTGGGTGGAAACCTTTACAGAAATGAGTCTTGATGAGATCACTTTTATGCTGGAACAGAAACGCCTGACGTCCGAGGGGATTGGAGCGGGCCTTTCTGCGTCGTTCGTGCCATCAAGATCAACACCGTCGCTGACACATACCGCGCTGCCAGAGCCACTGCCGTCAGAGCAGGAGCAGGCGGGCGATGTTGCCGTTCGAGTGGTGGAAGCAAATCTTCGCTCTGCTTACTCATTGGGGTTTCGTCGCATGGTTGTGTTGCCGGAAGCGGTCTCCCGTCCGGAATCAAGGGCTGCAGACAAACCACGGAGAGCTCTTGTGACATGCTTTCGGAGCTTTGAGTCCGGCACATTGATCAGCTCGCCGATTGCGACGCATGTCGCGCTGACGAAAGAGAATTCGACAATGTTCTGTCTGGAGGGCAATCGACTGACTCGTCGCGGTGACTTTCAACTGCTGGCTGATCGGCGACTTGGAATCGTTACCAGCAGTGAAGAACTGGCGGCTGCGGAATCAACGCCCTTGCCGGAAGGTGCGACTGACGTGCAGATCTCGCAGAATGGGACGATTCAGTTCAGGAACTCCGCCGGAGAAACCGACGACGCTGGCCGCATTGCCGTGTGCAGTGTCACGGATCTTGCAGACCTGCAGTCCGATGACGGCGTATTCTTTGTTGTGTCGCATGCAGCCAAAGTCATCAGGCGTGACGATGCGGCCGCCTTTCTGCAGACGCACATGCTCGAACAATCGAATGTCGATCGATCGTACGAAACTTCGCTGTTGACACATTTGGAATCACTGAGTGATCCGTCTCCGAAATAGATTGTTTAAGATCGACGCAATCATAACTGTCGGAGTTGAAAAAGAGGCATCAGTTAATGCAACCATTCACGGAATATTTTGCCTGTGCCTCGGAAGCGGGAGAGTGAACAAGCGGAATAGCAATTTATGGCAAGAAGATTAGGGGGCAGGAAAATTCAACATCCTCCAATGCGACTTATTCTTCTTACCCCGTAATTTTCTTGCCAACACAAAACCAGGCTGTTATTTATACCCCGGCCCTTAACCCATGGCCGCAGGCGCCGACGAACAGCACTGGCAGTGCGATCCATATGCGAAAAGAAATCGAGCACGCCGCTGGCTTGCGGTTAAACGCTGGTACACTACAAGACTGTCAGTCTCATCGTTCGCTCAGACATTCATTTGATCTGAAGAGGCCCATTATGCTCCGATTCACGTCCTTGGCTCTGCTGCTTCCCTTACTCCTGGCGGGCGATCCGCACTCGGCAATCGCATACACGGATGAAAAGCCGGTTGTGGAAACGTCGAACGTGGATGACCCGGAAGTTAAGCTCACCGCCGGGACGTGGAAGGATGTCGAGGCGCTCGTCGCAAAGAACCCGGGCAGGATCGTGGTTGTGGATGTCTGGTCGATGTCATGTCTGCCGTGTATGACGGAGTTTCCTCATCTGGTTGAAATGCACCGGAAGCACGGCGCAAAAGTTATCTGCATCAGCTTTAACGTGGACTATGTCGGGATCAAGACCAGGCCGGCGGCGTCATACGAAAAGAAGGTGGAAGTATTCCTGCAAAAGCACAAAGCCACCTGCACAAATATCCTGTCAACGATGCCGTCAGACGAAGTCTTTCAGTCGCTGGAATTGTCGTCTATTCCCGCCGCCTATGTCTACGGCACGGACGGGAAACTGCTCAAACGCTTTGACGACAGTCTGCTCGTTGATGGCAAAGACGAAGCGTTCACCTACAAGGACGACATCAATCCGTTTGTGGAAAAGTTGCTGTCGGATGTGAAGTAGATGCTGGTCGCGGCGAGGGAACGCGAAGTCCTGCTCGGCAGTCAGGACCTGCAGCAGTTACAGCCGCGTACAGTACGTCACCCAGGCTCGCGATTCGCTGCGCAGCTTGCAGATTCCGCTGTTGGGTGCGATCATGGTTGGTGCCGATTCGGACTTCCAGCGACAGACGTATGGTTATCAACAGGAAGTCGTACCCATGACCAGTATCACATGACTAACTCTCCACACCCAGTCGATGGCACATTCACGGTTGACGTGGAGGACTACTTTCACGTTTCCGCCTTCGCATCCGTCATTAAGCAGGACGACTGGGATCAATACGAATGCCGTGTTGAAAACAGCACTCGGCGAATTCTGGAAATTGCGGCGAAGCAATCAACGCACGGCACTTTTTTTATCCTCGGCTGGGTGGCTGAACGCTATCCGCACCTTGTCGCGGAGATTCGTTCGGCGGGCCACGAAATCGGCTGTCACAGTCAATGGCATCAACTGGTGTATGATCTCGGACCGGCGAGTTTTCGTGCCGATCTGATTCAATCCCGCGATGTGCTGCAAAATATTCTGGGTGAACCCGTTCGCCTGTTTCGGGCACCGAGTTTTTCAATCACATTGAGATCGCTTTGGGCGCTGGATATTCTGGCAGAGGAAGGCTTCGAGACGGATTCCAGCATCTATCCGACGCAGCATGATCGCTACGGAATTCCCGGGTCGCCAAAGGGGCCGTATGTGATTCAGACATTGAGCGGTCCGATTCGCGAGTTTCCCGGGATGACGGGCACTGTCGCGGGCATGACAGTGCCTGTGGGCGGCGGTGGATATCTGCGATTGACTCCGTGGAGATTAACGGCGCGACTGCTGCGACAGATTCGCTCCGCAGGCAGACCGCTGAACGTGTATCTGCATCCATGGGAAGTAGACGTCGATCAGCCGCGTATCGCTGCTTCGTTGAAATCTCGCTTCCGACATTACCAGAATCTGTCCACGACTGCCACGAAACTCACGCGAATGTTGAGCCAGTTTCGACTCACCACGATGACGGCGGTACTGGATCAGTGCCTGCCAGCTGCAACCAACCCGGCAGCATTTACCCCGGCGACAGGCACCACACGCGGTCGCCACTTCCCGCACAGGCACACCTGAGACATGACCGCGCGAATTCTGTATGTGACTCATCGAGTCCCCTTTCCGCCGGATCGCGGCGATCGAATTCGAACATGGAATGTGCTCAGGTTTCTCGCAGGCCGTGCTTCGGTTGATTTGGCGTGTCTTGCCGATGAACCTGCTTCCGATGACACGTTGCAGGAACTTCGCAAAGTCACGAATCAACTGGCCGTGGTTCCGCATTCCGGTCGAATGCGCTACGTGCGCGGCGCGTTCTCGATGCTGCGTGGCCGGACCATGACTGAGGGCCTGTTTGATTCGCCTGAATTGATATCCGTAGTTCGTGCGTGGAGCCGTCAGACAACTTACGATGCGGTTCTGGCGTCGTCGTCGGGAGTTGCTGGTTATCTGTTTCCGCCGTGCGTCATCGCCGATACGAAGCGTTGGGTCGATCTGATCGACGTGGATAGTCAGAAATGGCTGGATTATGCCACGGCTGCGAGTTTTCCTATGTCCCTGGTGTATCGCACCGAAGGACGGCGACTCCGGACTGTCGAATGTCGTCTGGCCGCGACCTGCGATCGGCTGCTGGTTGTGAGTGCAGCAGAACGCGACCTGTTCCGTGAGTTTTGTCCGACGGATCGCATCGCTGCGGTCAGCAACGGTGTCGATTATGAGTATTTTGCTCCACAGCCGGATACTGCTTCCGAAGCTCATTCCTGCGCGTTTGTGGGTGTGATGAACTACAAACCAAACGCCGATGCGGCGATCTGGTTCGCGCAGAATGTGTGGCCTCAAATTCGCCATCGTTACCCGGACGCAAGGTTCTATGTTGTTGGTAAATCACCGACGCCCGAAGTCCGGGCCTTGCATGCCGTCAATGGCATTGAAGTGACTGGGTCAGTCCCGGACGTGCGCCCGTGGTTGTTACAATCGACATGTGCAGTGGTGCCGTTGCGAATCGCTCGAGGAGTGCAGAATAAGGTATTGGAGGCGATGGCGTGTGGTCGGCCTGTGATCTGTTCTCCGGAACCATTCAAGGGCCTGGCGGCAGAACCCGGTGTGCATTTGCTCAGAGCAGACTCAGCGGTCGAATGGATCACTGCGCTCAGTCGTGTGTTCGATGACAAACAGTTGCAGCTCGAACTTGGTCGCGCTGCTGCCGATTGGGTGCGACAACACTACTCATGGAGCTCAACACTCACGTTGCTGAATGAGCTTTAATGTGAACGA
>CAZFDW010000381.1:0-6708 GCA_964517865.1 uncultured Chitinophaga sp. | reverse complement strand
GGCTGAAACTGGCGACAGCACGCGGATTGCTGACCGACTGGTCTGATCAGATCTCCTCTGCCACGATTCCGGATGGCAGCCTGGGGATCGTTTGTCTTCCGGTGGACCAGATTTCAGAAGCCGTTCGACAACTGGCGGATGCGGACTGCGAGCTGGTGACGGACGCAGGAAGTGTGAAAGCCAGCGTGTATGCCGCATTAGACGATGTCTCCAGAGGACGCTTCATCGGATCCCATCCGATCGCAGGCAGCGAGAATACAGGATTTGAAAATTCCGATGCAGATCTGTTCGTCGATCGAATGTGCGTCGTGACTCCGGTCAACGCCAACAAGGTCGATACGGAGCGCATCGTGGCATTTTGGAAATCCATCGGTTCGACAGTGCAGCAAATGGCTCCGGATGAACATGATCGTGTGCTCGCGTTGACAAGTCATCTGCCCCATATTGTCGCGGCCGTGATGAGCGGCTGTGTCGCGGCGGAGCTATCACCGTTCACGGGTACAGGATTTCGTGATACGACACGTATCGCCGCCGGATCGGCCAGTTTGTGGACATCGATTCTTCTGGGTAATGCCACACACTGCGTGGAATCAATCGACGCAGCGGAGCGCTTGCTGCTCAGATTTCGCGAGGCCATCAGGACAGGCGATGCGACGACTCTGGAATCGCTGCTGGAAACCTCTGCCCAGCGCCGACGTACATTATGAGTCAATCCATTTGCGAAAACAATTGTCATCCACGTTGCGGCCGCTGACCACGACCACGATATCGCCTTCGCCCGTGATCTTCGTTTTGCCATGCAGCAGAGCTGCGATGGTGATCGCGCCCGACGGTTCGGTCCGCAGGCCGTGACTGTCGTAGATCCAGCGCATCGCCTGTTGGGTTTCTTTATCCGGGACGCTGACCGCCTCGGTCACATACTGCTTCAGAATCGGCCAATTGTGCGTGCCGACATCGTAGGACAACAAGCCATCGCAGATGCCCGTTGGGCGTTCCACCCGCACCCGCTGTCCGGCGGCGAGCGATTGGCAGAAGTCGTTTGCCAATTCCGGCTCGACGCCGATGATCGCTGCATCAGGAAACGCATCGGCCATCGCCAGTGCATGGCCAGCCATCAATCCGCCGCCGCTGACCTGGCAAAGAAACTGAGAGACTGTGCGGTTTTGACGTTGCAGCTCCGCTGCGATTTCGAGACCACCCACCCCGTTGCCGGCGATGACATGCGGGTCGTCATACGGAGACGCCTGAATCGCGCCTTCGCCTTCGACAATCTCGCGCGTCAGGCGATCGCGTTCGCCCGTCTCGTGGTCGCGGGCGATGTCATACGTGCGTGTCTCCGCGCCGAACGACCGAGTCAGATTGAACTTCACGACCGGGGCGCTCTCGGGCATCACGACAATGACGCGTTTCTGATATCGCATCCCCGCGAACGCGATCCCTGATGCGAAATTCCCTGACGAATGCGCCGCAACGGGTCGCGAGCCGATCCGATCCAGGTTATTCGCCATCCAGTTCAGAGCGCCCAGCAGTTTGAATGATCCCGACGGAGTCCAGCCGTAGTCCTTGAGCCAGACGCGGCGACCGGGTGCGAGGCCAAGTTCTTTCTCCATGGCACACGACCGAATCAGCGGCGCGGGAGAAACATGCTGGCGGATCACCGTCTCGGCTGCACGGACGTCACGAATGTTAGCGATGGGAATTGACATCGACGGTGAGCCTTTCAGTTGTGTTTCTCTGATCTCCGGCGCGCCTTATTTAAAGACGACTTTTGCGTCCGGGTCCGGCTTGTATGTGACTTCACGTGCAGGTTTCCACGCGCCGTCTGTCAGGTATTCAGTCTTCACGTGCAACTCTCCGCTCGGCAATAGCTCGCTGGTGCCCCGCACTTCCGTGACACCCCCGGCGCTGCCCGTGACCGATTCGTGCGTGATCAGCTTGCCGTCCTTGAAGTTCAGGCTGCCCACCGTCATGAAGCCAGCTGTTGTGAAATAGTGATAGGTGACAACCTTTTTTGTTTCGTCCCACCTGAAAATTGTCTCTCCGCCGTAGACTCCTTCGTTCACCGAATGCAGGACACGGACGGCCTTTCCGTTTAACGCGCGCTCCCATCGCGAGACATCTACCATCGGCTTTTCGGGTGTGCTGTTCTTGAACTCGCCCTTAAAGGTCTTGTCGAGAAAGGGGCGCAGTGGCTCCAACTGTGGAGCGAGCGCAGGCAAGTCGGCACCGGAAAGGTCAGGCGTTGCAGACACCCAACATACCAGGACAGATAAACAACAAATCGCTTTCATAGAATTCCCTTGGGGTCTCTGATGAGTTCACTATTTTTGAACAAAGCGTGAGCTTCACTGTCGCGGCAGTACGTGTACTGTAGCGGCAGATTCTGATGTAGTGAATCGTGATGAGGGTATTGTCGAAGGGTTGTTTCGCAGAGCTCCTTCGAACTTGTGGACATCGCTCGCGAATCAGGCAACGGCTGGACTCATCATCGTTCCTATTCGCCCAATGACTGCGGGATACTCAGCGAATGCTTGAGATCTCCCATTTCATCCCCGCATGATGTGCCACGCCTTACGGACGACAACCGGGAGCGACGCCATTCGATTCGCGCCTGTTGAGTTCAGAAAGCTTGTGACCTCCCCGGATTCCAACCGCAAAACTCAGCTGCAACGGAAGAAGTATGCTCGCTGCGTAGAATCCATCAGCCGCCGGGCGTTAGCCCAATGGCACTTGGTTTACCTGAGCGGCAAGGCGCTAGCGGTCTGTTGATTTAGTGATTTTTGGGGCTCATGATCATACCAACCCGAAGCGCCAGCGAGGAATTCAGCCGTTTTTGCCTCGCTGGCGCTTCGGGTTGGTATTAAATCAACAGACCGCTAGCCGCCGGTGTCCGACTGAAAACACGGCAGACACACACCTGCGGCTAGCGCCTTGCGGCTCACATTTTCTAAACCAAGTGCCATTCGGCGTTAGCCCAATGGCAGTCACTTTGTCAGCCGCAATCGCTTGTAGTCCCGCCTTCAGGCGGAATAGACATGGGAAAACTCGTACAATTCCGCCTGAAGGCGGGACTACGAACTCAAAGTGACTGCCATTGGGCGTTAGCCCCCGGTTCTGAACCGAAACCACAAACCGGACGCTAATGCGTTCTGGCTGATAGAGGCGAACTTGTCCCCACCGAACACGCCCTCGCCATTGGGCCTGAAGGCATCGAACGAAAGGACCTTGTGACGTTTGCCCAGGACTGGAAAGCTGAAGTTGCCAATCCGAGACTTGGTGAGTAGCCTTCCCGGACTCAAAAGATTAACGAAGAATTCTCGCTGCAATTTGAAGGCATTACGAAACAGTAAAATGAAAAATCATCTCGACCGTTTCAAAAGCAGCGTCAACATTGGTGGCGTGAAATGCATATGATTCAATCCACAAACAGAAATTCGTTCGAACACAGCAGCACTTGCGCCAGTTGTTCAAGTGGCGAAAACTGGTCGTTGGTGTCGTGGGGAAAGTCGGTGTCGGAATTCCAGGACCGAGGTGATTCCAGGGTGGCTTCGCTGATCGTGCAGGTCCAGAGATATTGATCACTGTTCAGTGTATCGCCGATGTCCACCACAAAGTCGATCGTGTCGCCTGGCTTCACCTGCAGCGATGCGACATTTAACGGCAGTGTTTGCTGATAAGCCTTTGTGGATTGCAGCGTGCCCGCTTGAGAACTGACAATAAACGCACGGATACCGTCGCCGACGGCAGGCTCATGCCTGAGTTCGGACTGGATGGTCACTGTCATCGCAGCGGGTGCCGTCCAGCGTCGCACGGATGCGTGGGCAGGATCGTTGCCGGGATGTCCGCCTTTCGCGGTCAGTTGTACCCATCCCAGCACGGCGTCCGGCCAGGCGTCACCGCCCTGCCATGCGTTACCGGTGAAGTGCGGCAGCGCGGCAAACTCCGACACGCGCTGCGCTGCTTCATCGTATGTCCCGAACCCGTATGACCAGTCTGCGGCGGTAACTGCTGCGGCTGGCTTTTCCGAAACATCAGCGGCCAACAGCTCGTGCGCGGCGGCAAGTTGTACACTGGTCGGATCTCGCTGCAGGACACGACGATACAGCGTACGAATCTGATCGTCTGCATTGAGTTCCAGCGGTAGCGATGCAGCCAAGGCTCTCGCACGCTCCAGTGCCAGCGGGTCGTTCATCAGAAACAGCGACTGCTGCGGAACGGTCGTCTCACTGCGTTCCGGGATGGGCAGATCGGGATTTGCAAAGTCGAACATTCGCAACGTGCCCGGCAGATACTGTCGATCGACCAGCCCGTACAGCGTGCGCCGCATCGGGAATGGTTTCGTAAACAGGTTCGACGGCCTGCCGCCGCTCCGCTGGTCCAGTTGACCGGACACGACCAGCATCGAATCCCGCATCTCTTCAAATGACAGCCGATGCACATTCATGTGCCAGAGCCAACGGTTTTCCGGATCAATCGCGCGTGCATGGACAAGTTGTGCTGCATCTGCAGGGCCGTCCGAAGACTGCCGATACGCGGCGGACAGCACGATCATGCGATGCAGCGCCTTCAGATTCCAGCCGCTGGCGATAAATTCCGACGTCAGCCAATCCAGGAGCGCCGGATGCGAAGGCGGTTCTGCGCGTATGCCGAAGTCGCCGGGTGTTGTGACCAGACCCGCGCCGAAATGGTGCATCCAAACCCGATTCACCATCACTCGCGCGGTGAGCGGATTGCCTGGATCGATGATGGCCTGCGCCATTTCCAATCGACCGCTGCCGTGTTCAAAGGGCTTGGGATCTGGGCCGGAAAGTAACTCCAGAAATCGCCGCGGAACATCATCGCCTTTGTTTGCCGAGTTGCCTCGTTTGAAAATCCGCGGCACAGAGGGAACTTCGCGATCTTCAATGATGGTCGCGAAACGCGGTTCGGAAGCTGCGTTGATGATGAGCCGATCCACTTCGCCCTGCAGTTTCCACAATTCGGTGCAGGTTCCGGAATCGAAATCGTATTCGGTATGGACGACCGGTTCGTCCGGGACTTCGCAGAGTGATCCCGGGCCGTACAGCAGCGATCGAAGTTGTTCATCGGCCGGGTCAGTCATTGTATGAACGGCGGCACCCTGTGCCGTTGACTGCCTGATTTCGGCCTGCCACCTGGCGTCGATGTCCTGGAACAGTGTCGTGTATCGGGCGATCACGTCGGTGAATGACGTCGGAGCAGCAGCAAACGCGGCAGCCACACGTGGATTGATCCTGGCGGCACTGAGTTCATGAAGTGCCTGCGTGACGTCGGCTGAGCGTTCAGAGAATTGATCGTCCGGGATTTCAGCGTAGCGATGCCATGCCACAAACACAGGATCATGGCGAAGGCCGGCATCTCGCAAATAGTCGCGCCAGCGATGCACGAAGGAAGGCAGCAGATCACTGAGTTCCAGGATCTGATCGAATCCTTCTTCAGGATACTTCTGCAATTCACGTTGAGCCTGCAGATAGTCACCGATTCGCGATCGGACCCGAGCCGATGTGGAGACGCGGCGTTCCTGACGCAGTGCCGCAAGAGCATCGGTCCGTTTCTTCAGTTCTGCGTCGAATGCTTCTTCCGGCATCGTGGCACCTGGCAGCGGCACGATTTTTTCGCGGCAACTGTCGAAGACGCCGTACAGCGAGTAATAGTCGGCGGTCGGAATCGGGTCGTACTTGTGATCATGACAGCGGGCACAGCCCACGGTGAGCGCCATCGTACCGCGACAGACGACGTCAATGCGATCATCAATAATGTCACGTCGGACGCCCTGAAACCGCCGACCGAGTGTGAGAAATCCCATCGCGGCCAGGTCTTCGTCCGTCCGATCGGAAACCTGATCAGCGGCCAACTGCAGCAACAGAAAACGATCATACGGCATGTTGGTATTGAGCGCATCAACAACCCAGTCACGATACGACCACGCATGAATCCAGAATCTCTCTTCACGCGCATACACGTAACCCTTGGTGTCAGAATACCGAGCGATATCCAGCCAATGGCGTGCCCAGTGCTGGCCATGCGTCGGGGAGGCAAGCAGCCGGTCCACCAGATTCTCGTACGCCATCGGGTCCGGGTCATTGACGAAGTTTTCGACGTCCGCTATGGACGGTGGCAGTCCGGTCAGCGTATAGAACGCCCGGCGAATCAGAGTCCGCCGATCGGCTTCAGCGGACAACGTGAGATCAACCTCATTCAGCTTCGCAAGAATACAGGCATCGATCGGCGTCCTGAAGCGAATTGAATCTGCCGCAGCGATCACCGGAACTTCGGGATGTGTGACCGGTTGAAAGGCCCAATGCGTCTTTGCCAGATCGGCGTGGCGCGCCTTCAATGGAGCCGCATCCTGCGGCCAGACGGCTCCGGATTCCACCCACTGGATCAGGGCCTGTTTCTCGGCATCCGGCAGTTCATTTTTCGGAGGCATCTGCAGATCGCCGTCGTAGCGAATCGCCTGAATCATGTGGCTGGCCGACACATCACCCGGAATCATCGCCGCGCCGGAATCGCCGCCCGTCAGCATGGCCTCACGGGAATCCAGTCGTAACCCGCCGGATTGTTTCTGATCACCGTGACAACCGATGCACTTCTCGACCAGCACCGGGCGGACGTGCGTTTCAAAGAAATGTGCATCATCCTGGCCTGCCACAGGAAATGGTCGCAAGCCGATCAGCGCTGTCGCCATCA
>CAZFDW010000380.1:0-6719 GCA_964517865.1 uncultured Chitinophaga sp. | reverse complement strand
AAACTGCCGCTTCTCCTCACCCTGTGGGGAAGCGGCACAGTTATAAATGCCGTCGCCCGATTAATGTGGACTTCTACAACGAACTCTACGGTCGCGAAGCCAGCAAAGTGTGATCACATTGAAAAAGTGCATCACGCCCAGCACCAGAATCGTCCGGCCGATCTTGAAACTCACGAGTTCGATACTGGCCTTCAATTCGTAAACGTCGGTAGCTTCCCGCAGCGTAATTCCGATCAAACCGGCATTCATCAGATAAAACCCCACGACCAACAAGTGGTTGACGGCATCTGCCGTCGATGCGTTGCCGTGAAACACCTGAATCAAAAACGGGCGTCCGGCTAGTGACAACGTTCGAGCCAGCCAGACGGTCAGAATGCAGCTGAACAGAAGATAAACGCAATAGACGCCGGTCAGCATGCCAAGTCTCCCATCTCAGAAATCCAGGGAGGCATCAATCCGTCTCATGCAGGCGTTTCACCAACTGATGGACGGTGCCGCCAGAATCAACTGCGTTCCCACTGCCGACAGTCTTCGCAGTGTTTGGATTCAATCGTCGCCCCATCGCCGCGAACACGGAGAGCATGGTGAAGTGCATCAGGCCGATGATCATGATCACCCAGCCGAGCTTGCTGCTGAGCGATTCAATGCATTGCTGCAGAGTCTGTGCGTTGCTTCCGATCCCCAGTGCCAGACTCACGATCCCCAGTCCCACCAGAGCGAAACCAACGACCAGAAGATGCGACATCGCCGGCCCGGTTTCCGCGTCATATCTGTCGCCCGCCCTGGCAAACGTGACGCCATGGATATCCAGCTTGCGAGCCACCCACAGCGTGACTCCCACGCCAGCCGCCACAAAAATGGAATACGTCAAAATGATCATCGTGGTCATAATACACCTCGGTCTATGTTCCATGGATGGTTGAAATCGTGCATCACATGGGAATCGAACCGGAGCCCGCGCACAAGATTAACTGATCGAATTCTCTGACTCCACTTCCAGTCAAGCGCGACTTGCTTATTTTCCTGCCGTTCATTTTCGTGCCAACCCTCGCCCTTCGATTTCTTCCATGTCGTCCGTTACTTCCGTGGTGCGAAGTGTCCTCAACGTCCTGCGATTCGTCTCCATTCGGCGATATTGAAACGCCATTTCAAGGCAAGAACATGACCGGCAGGAAAATTGAACTCAGACTCATCGGCAACATCTTTTACCGAGCAAGCAGAGCTGCAGGCGGACACGGTAGATAAGCGCCGATGGATTGTTTAACGCCGGCATTGCCCGCTCCCATAGTTGCCCGTCACTCCGTGGCGGGAAGGCTCGCGTCGGAGACACGTGCAACAATGATGGGCGCACCGTGCGCACATCATTCATGGTAAGACACTGAGGATCGGCGCATCAATAACTGTCGGATCTAAAAAAAGGAGGCGTCAGTTGATGCAACCAATCACGGAACATTTGGCCTGTCCCTCGGACGCGGGAGGGTGAACAAGCGGAATCGCAAGTTATGGCAAGAAGATTACGGGATAGGGAAATTAAACAACTCCAATGCGACTCATCTTCTTACCTCGTAATTTTCTTGCCTGAACAAAACGAATTTGTTATTTGCCCCCAAGCCTAGAAACCGGCCCCCTTCGTTTTCGTCCGGATGCGGCACAGATACATGTCCGACGTCAGATAGAGGACTGTTCCGTCGTTGCCCCAGCCGACGTTGGCGATGTTTTCTCCCGTGACGATTCGACCAAGTAGTTTTCCATGCGGTGACAGAACCAGCACTCCACCAGGACCCGTGGCGAAGACGTTACCATCCCCATCGACCTTCAAGCCATCCCCGCCGCCTTTGGGAATGCGACTGTCGTTCGAACTGTCGAAAAAGATCGTCGGCGATCCAAGATTCCCATCGTCCTGCACCGGAAACGAGCGCCATACCGGATCCTGCCCATCACTATTGGCCACGTACAGGGTCTTCTCATCCGGCGAAAACGCAATGCCGTTTGGCCGTGAAATGTCGCGACACTGCACGGTCACCGTGCCATCGATCTGCAAACGGTAGACGCCGCAGAAATCGATCTCACGTCGCGAATCTTCGGCATGCTGAGGAAGGCCGTAAATCGGATCGGTAAAAAAGATGTCACCGTTGCCGCGAATCGCCAGATCGTTCGGACTGTTGAAGCGTTTGCCTTCCCAGCGATCGGTCAGTGTCATCTTTCCGCCATCCTTCGTCACCACGGAAATGCGGCGGTCGCCGTGTTCACATGAGACCAGTTGCCCGTTGCCGTTCAGCGCAAGTCCATTGCTGCCAGGTTCCTTGCCGTAGTCTGCAACGCCCGTATAGCCCGCCGGTTTCATGAAAACACTGGCACCCGCTCCTTCCTGCCACTTCATCACCGCATTGTGTGGGATGTCTGAAAACAGTACATAGCCGCCAAACTTATTCGCCGACTCAGGAACCCAGACGGGCCCTTCCGCCCATTCGAACCCGCCACACAATACTTCGATCTTTGCGTCACCGGGAATCAAAGAATCCAACGCGGCGTCAAACCGATCGATATGCCCGATCGTCGGAAAATTCAATGTGTTCTGAGCGTGGCAAACGCCAACACTCAGAGCCATCACGATCGCCGTTGCGAGAAAACTCTTCATATGGTGGTCCTGTTTATTTTGGCATCGGCAAAACAATGAGCGCGTCCTCAGCGAACGTTGATTCCCCGGATTTACCGTTGATGCGGTACGTCACCTTCAACAGTTTCGGGCTGCCCGGCATCGGGTCACCACCGAAGCTGGTGTTGTAACTTGCGGACGCCAGCGTAATAAGTGGCAGGTCACCCACCTGCTTCTTGAGCACATCGGTGACGTCTTTCTGAGTCGCCCCGGATCCGTATTCTGCTTTGACAATCTCGAGTTTGACTTTGTCCAGACCGGCTCCGTTGAGCATTTCCTTGACGTCCACTCCCTTTGCGCCGAGCTTCTGAGCGATGACCAGAGTTGCCTGCGTAGCGTCGTCTTTCAACTCCGCAACCTTCATTGCTTTGATGGCCAGCTTGAGCGTATCCACGCCTGGATAACGTTTCAGCACTTCCAATACCAACTTCTTCTCAGCCGTCTGGCTGGCGGCATCGAAAGCTTTCTGACACATCTCTGCGCGTTGTTCTTCCGGCAATACAAACTGTCGTGCGATGCGGATGTAACCTCGAAGAGCGCGGATGTTGTATGGATTCGTCGGGATCTTTGCCAGATCCAGCAACACTGGTGCGGCGTCTTCGGTCATCCATTCGCCAAGCAGCCGACTGCTGCTGTCCTGCAATTGTGCGTCACTGCTCTTTGCTGCGGCACCAATGGCTGCCAATGCCTTGGCTCCACCCATCTCTCCCAAAATCTGGAGCAGAGATATCTTTGTCAGAACGGCCTTTGTGCGATCGATCGCAACGGCGAGTTCTGTCGCACAGGCTTCACGATCCGGCATCCGGATACTGGCTGCTTTCAAGGCCTGCAACGCTACAGGTGCATCTTCAGGATGCTTCGGTGACACAACCTGTGAGATCAGGACGGGCAATTTTTGCAATCGTACCGTTTCCCCCAGTGCGATCAATGCTGCACTTCGGACGTTCTTATCGGAATGATCGATCGCTTTCAGCAGTTCCGGCACCGCGTCGATTCGTCGTTGCCCGACCAGTTGGAGCAGCAACGGGTACATTTTTCCTTTGGCACCCTCCAGTAACGCCAGAATCTGGAGATCGATCTTATCGCCCGGAACTTCTGCCAGCGTAACTTTTGCAGTTTGCGCGAGATCAGCGTCGGCATCGAGTGCCATCTTCAGCAATGCGTCAAGGCAAGACAGGTCTCCCACACGGCCCAGTGCATCAATGGCCGACAGTCTCACTTCCTTCGGGCCTTGTTCAGACGCTTTCAGAACTGCCGCAAGGACGACCGTATCAGGCCGATCGGCCATGGCCTGGACAACCAATGCCGCTCGATCCGGAGTAGCCCGATTCAGCTCAGCCACCAGAACCTTATCAACGTCGCTGCCAGGAAACTCGCGAGCGGTAGTCAACGCCAACTGGAACAAAGGTTTTTTGGGTGACTGGAATTGTTCCAGCAACAGCGGAATGCCGTCCTGGCCACGAGCCAGAATCGCGCCGCGCGTTGCTTCGACGATTCTCTGCATGGGAACTTCCGCCATGCGGACTTCGTCATAAATTGCGACCGCTTCAGCCGACTTGCCCTCAGAATGAAATCGTTCCGCGCAGAGCACACAGCCTTCGGCGATTGATGTGCGGACGTTGGCCGGAGCTGCCGCAAGAGCCTTGCGAAGCGAATCGGCAGCCGCCGCATTTCCAATGCGCCCTAAAGCTACAGCTGCGGCTGACGCGACTTCCGCGTCGGTATGTTGTAATCGAGGTACCAATGCCTCCACAGAATTGGCATCACGGCGGACACCGATGGAGTTGATGGTGCCCACCAGAAGTTTGCCTTCCAGCGAATCCGTCGCCGTCCGCAGTGCTTCGTCGGCCTCCGGGCCAGGAATCGATTCCAGCGCAGTCCTGGCCCATGACGACAACTGAGCGTCCGGCAGCAGTTTCGACAGATCAGCCACCGCAGCGCTGGAGCCGTAGATCGCGAGGTTCTTGCAGGCAATGGCCTTGTCGCCGGACGGTGCGTCAGACCGCAGGATGGTCAGTAATTCCTGCTCTTTTTCAGGTGATGCTTCTGGTCCGTCGAAAGCCTGAACCGAGGGAAAATTCACAGCAAGCGTGAAGCCCAGAATTGAAAGTGCGTGTATGAAGTTTCGGAGTATATTCATGGTGATTGAATCCAAAGTATGGTGGGGGAATCAGGTGACAAAGGAATCAGCTTCCTGGTTCAGACAGGCCATATGCGTCGCACAGGACTTACCGTTCTGGTCTGATCAATTGTGTTAAACTCTCCACGGTTCCCGGAGAGCTTCTGAGCGCAGCCGATTGGCCTGTTCGTCATTGACAAACAGATGCGTCGCATTGTCGTACTTGACCTGACGCCCAAGGTGCAGAGCGATGTTGGCTGCGTGGCAGGCGATGTGGGCATTGCACGCGGCATCGGCATTCCCCTTTGGTTGACTGCGCGTCTTCACACAGTCCAGAAAGTCGCGAACGTGGTACGTTGCGGGATAGCCGCCGATTTCGTCCACAGTTCTTCCGGCAAGCAATTCCGGAGAACTCAACACAAGCTTGCCGCTGTCGCCGGCTTCGACCCAGCCTGTTTCGCCTTCGAATCGCACGGGGCACGATCCCAGGGGAATCCAGCCGGTCTCACGGAAAATCAACTCCGTACCGTTTTCGTACCGCGCAACCAGTTGGCCATCTTTCGGTGCATCGTATTCAACCGGAGGCGGGCAATCGCCGACGGCCCACTGGCAGAGATCCACGCAGTGTGAGCCCCATTCAAGAACGCCACCGCCAACCAGACCCCCGCCTTTTTCGAAGTTAAAACCATCGAGCAGTTTCGCATTAAAAGGACGCCAGGCAGCTGGCCCGAGATACATGTCCCAATCGACGACTTCCTTATCCGGCTCCGTCTCAGGGACCAACCAGCCACTCATCATCGCCTGCATTCCTGCCGGATGAGCAAAAACCTTCTTGAGAGCGCCAAGTTTGCCCGTACGAGCCAGTTCACAGGCAAACGCAAAGTGTGGCAGATTGCGTCGCTGCGTGCCGGCCTGAAAAACTCGTCCGGTGCGACGCATCGTTTCGGCCAGAATCAGACTCTGCGCGATGTTCTTGGTGACGGGTTTTTCGCAGTACATGTCCTTGCCGGCCCGCGTGGCATTCATGGCCATCGTCGCGTGCCAGTTTGGCCCTGTCGCGATCAGGACCGCATCGATATCGCTGCGGTCGAGCAGTTCGCGGAAGTCCCGGTACATTTTACAGTCTTCATTGCCGTTCTTTTCGTCGGCGATTTTCTTAACGGCCAGACGGCGCGTCTCCTTGACGTCGCAAACGGCGGCGAACTGCACATCTTTCTGCTCGAGGAAACATCCGAGATCGTACGTCCCGCGGTTTCCGATGCCAATGCCTCCAATGACAACTCGCTCGCTGGGAGCAACCGATCCATCACGGCCAAGAGCCGAACTGGGGATAATCATTGGCGCCATCGCCGCAGCACCCGCCGCTGTCGCAGCCGTCTGTAGAAATCGACGCCGAGGTACTCGTGGACTCTTTTTCAACATGCCTGCACTCCTGTTCGTGGGGATCGCGGAATCGTCGGGACGTACTCCATGCGGGCGGAGAAACGTCACCGGAACACCATCAGCATAGCGACCCGCGTTCCACCTTGCCAGGCAACCAGCCTTCTGTTGTGCGGCTGGTCAGTTTGTGAATTCGGGGGTGTAGCAAGAGGCAGCACAAGCACGCCATGGCAGTGCAACGCCGTCGTTAGTTTTCAATCCGGGGCTCCACCGGTGCAAAGCTTTGACGTTACCCATATTTCTGTTCAAGAATCTGGCCTTTTCATTTCATCGCAGCCAATGGCGTGGAATCCACCAAGGCAGGGCCTGGCAGGTGGAGGAAGGAACTTGTTGAGGAAAATGGTGTGATTCAACCCGGAACGGGTTGCACATCATAGCCTGGGGTCGCCGCGTTGCGGCGCACCCCAGGTAAAGTAAGGAGGCATGCCTCTGAACCCCAACGGGGTTCCACAACTTTTGATGGTTGAACGGAAACATGCATCGGTGATGTGGAACCCCGTTGGG
>CAZFDW010000379.1:0-6724 GCA_964517865.1 uncultured Chitinophaga sp. | reverse complement strand
CACACGGAGTGTGCCTGCTACTTTGACGGAAAGTGACTGCCATTGGGCTCACGCCGCTCCGCTCGCCGACTCATTTCCGACCGCAGACACCGTGGGATACGTCCAAACACAGGTGGAATCAAGTCCAACGCTCACCGTGCGTCGAATCATCTCGCTTTCGGAAATCGTGATCGAGGCGTGCGGCAATGAAAAACCTGACTCTACTGTTTTGTATGTGTCGCCGTTTGAAGCCCGTTTTCGAGACCTTGAACCACGAATGAACACAAATGGACACGAATTGAAAAGCTTATCATTCGTGTTTGTCCGTCCGACGAATCTCTATGCAGCCCGGCGGAGGGAAGTATGCAGCGGTTTTGCCTCGTCAACGATCCTTCGGAACACGGAAACGTTTAACGGATTAAGCAGCAGAAGCAGCACCAGAGACGTTATCGCAAACTCAGTGATTTCACCTCGTTTTGAGGCGCGACTGGTTTCGACCAGCAGCACGATAGACAGAATGGCCAGCGTGTGCTGTATTCGTGGTATCGGAACTGCCAGACGGTTAAGTAGCCTGCAAATTGCCGGAGTTCTCTGAAAGATAAATGGCAAAACTGTCAGGTAACAGCCCAATCCGGCAGCGAGAATCTTGCCAAAGATCAGTTTGTTGACGCTGGTTCCGCCGATGACCAGATTGTGGAGATTCGTCTCCTTTTGAGCGTTCGCTTCTGCAAGAAATTCAGGAGTCTCAATGCCAAAAACTCGTTGTCCCCAACTGATTTCTTCTCCCATGCCAAAGAACAGTACTCCCCCATAGATCGCGGTACACCATAAGAACAGGGCCGGATGTGACTGTTTCAACGACCAGCATCTCTGCCAACAAATCACTGCACCGGAAAACAAAGCGAGGGCAGTCAGCCACTCGAGAAACCCATCTTCCCTGGCCATCCAATGGAACGTGAAGGCATCATTGCTGATTGTTCGGGAAACTGCATATGCGATCACTGCGGTGCAGAAAATAAGTGGAATTGCAAATCGTTCCAGTTTCGACATCAGGAGATCCTTGTTTTGTCTTGCCCATGATTTTCCTTGAAGGCAATTAGGAGTCCTGAGAAAATTCCGTTCAGAAGCTGCTGGGATTCTGGCTGCGGGACGATGCCGAACTGCGGCGTCACTCGCCCCGATGGGCCCAACGAACATTCAATGGCGGAGCGACTTTTACTTCGGCTTAGCATGGCCTCGACAATCGCTGCTGCGGCACGACCATGTAAGCGTTTGTGCATTTTTGTAGCACGTCGTCTCGAAGTAGTAAATATCGAGATTCTGCGACGGAGATGTCAGGGTGCGAGTCCACTCTAAATCGGAATTCCTTCGTTATGCTTCGCGTGGGTCTGAGTGAGGCATTTTCTTGTAGCCAAAGTCGTGAGACTTCGGGGTTGAATCACGGCCCGGTCCCGAATTCTGACGAATCCAGCTACACTTCATTTCAACGCGCGCGAGGTATATTGAAGTTTCGATGAACCCTCGAATCCAATGGAATTGGCGATGATCAGGATGCGGATTCCTGCACACCGTACGGATTCTTCCGAAACGCATTCCACACCAGTTGAAACGCAGCTGCCAGGCATAACCAGGGATCAATGAGATAGTCCCAGAGGTTTGGAGATTCGAGCAGTTTCAGCTGATGGACCAGCACTGCCGCTGCCAAACAGAGTGCCAGGATTTTTTGCCTGCAGATCAGCGCAATCCCTGACAGCGCCAAAACACACCACGACATCGACTTGAGATAGCCCAACGCATAGATGTCCGCTTGCATGAATCCCATGGCCGACGGATAGACGAGGATTCCACACATCACCCAGATAATGTTCGCGTTTCTGCGATGTCGAGGACAAGGCGAGTGCGTCAAGCCCCAGGCCGTCAGCAGTTCCAGGAGCAGCAATATGAATATGGGGACACTGAGAGTTCCCGTGTGTGCCAGCATAAATCCGGAGAAATCTGTCTCGCGCAGTGGCCAGAACCCCAGCACAAGTGGAGTCAGCAGGCACATCACACCGAACGGTAAATTCCACCGCTGTTTCCGCAACGGTAACAACAAATTGGCGATCAGCAGCGCGAAGGAAAGATGGGACCAAACCCAGAGGGCCGGGTTCACAGTTCATTCTCCAGCCACTCTTCATCGAATTCCAGATACCGCATTCTTGTTCGATTCCACGTATAGATCAGGTGGTATTGCCCTGACGCCCCTCGGATCAGATATGGATAGGAAAACTCGTCAGGAGGGTCGCTGTCCTCGACATGCCGAACCATTTTCCAGTTCACGCCGTCTCCGGATGTTGCCAGAGAGAGTCGATGGCGACCAGGATCGATGGGATTACACGCCATCAGGAACTCCCCGTTGTGCCGCCGGATGACAGCAATTGCAGAGTCTGGGTTCGGTACCTGACCCGTTTCCAGCCGACCACATTCAGAGGCGAGGACATCGGGCATGTGGGACATGAGCACCGAGCGATCGGGGTGTCCGGACTGCCGGAAAAATGCCATCGATGCGCGCCGATCCAAGGGCACAATCCACGGCTGAATGGCTCCCTGAACTGCTGTAAGGCGAATCTTTGATTGCAGATTTCCATCGTGGTCGAGAATAAGCGCCTCTCCAAACTTTCTGACGAACTCGTGGTAAACCGGTAATACAAGATGCCCGGATTCGCATTCGATCGGGCATCCTTTCACCAACGTGCTGACGTTGAGGAACGGGGATGTGACAAGGCGATTCGCCTTCGACCACGATTCGCCGGCATCGTCTGAGTATCTCATCGTGATGCTGCTGCCCGACCATCCGCCACATGAAACTGTTACATAAAACAGCCATATTCTGTCTCGAGAATCGGCAAACAGGATCGGATTGCCAATCTTCGAGATGTGGCGATTCAGATCTTCGATTGTCTGTTCCCGCGACGCAATTGTCGTCGGTGCTGACCATTCTGCGGCACCCGGGAAGCGTCTGGACATGAAGATCTTAACGTCGCTGGCACCCTCGCGCGTCCCGCCAAACCACGCAGCCAGCAATTGACCGTCCTGCAGTCGTGTCATCGTGCCGGAATGGACAGATGGCGGACCTTCTGGCGGCCGAACAAAACTCAATTCTGGCTTCGCGACCGTTTTCGTGCCCACGCTGATTGCCAGTTCCGATTCTGAAAACCGCAACGTCTCCGTTTCGCTGACCTCTGTGAGAAGCAAGCAAGAGCAGGCCACAACCCAAACGCCCCAGGCAATCGATGAACTATCAGCCTTCATATAAATTGAGCTCACCTGAACTACACCTTTCCTGTGTGATCGCAGTGATGGTGTACGTTAATGCAGAGGTTGGATCAATCCCGATGTCAACCACGACTCGGAGCAGCTCGCTTTCGAAAGAGATTCCGGTTGCGGTCAATGTTCGACAACCAGCCCGCTTTCCTCAGCAGTGGTGCGAAACCACACATCACACAAAAACTGGCGTTGACCTGAATTGTCCATTGGGGCCAGACTTCGTTGAATTATGAATGTAGTAGATCGTTGAAATGCTCGATCGCCAATTCTGCACGCAGTGCATGTCAGCCGGAAAGCCTCAAATGGAAGCCAGCGTTCAGCATTTTCCCGTTCCAGACACTGTCGGGAAATCTCCGGTGCGCCGCTCACGTCGAATTTCTGTCGCTGGACGATACTCGGTCCTGCTGGAAATCTGTGCCACAATCTTGATTTGCTTTACGGCCCTTCGCATCGCGATGCTGCTGTGGTTCAGTGAACCGTCAGAACTCAGCATTTCAGAATGGGCACTGGTCTTTCTGACGGGATTGAGATTTGACTTGCTGGTCACACTTTGCGCCGCGTTTCCTCAGTTGATCTTCATGACACTGATCAGAAATCCAAAATCGATGGGCCGCTTATCGCGCGTCTGCCTTGAGTTTCAATGGCTGGCAGGTTTCGGGATGTTGTTTTCAATCATTCTGGCCGAATGGTTGTTCTTCGACGAATTCCGAACGCGGTTCAATTACATGGCCTTCGAGTATCTCGTCTATCCAACAGAAGTCTGCTGCAACATCTGGGAATCCTATCAGACGGGGAAGATTATCACCGTGGTGGTCCTGCTGGGCGTTGTGCTCTACGCTGTCCTGCGTGAGCGCTACCTGCTGCGAATACAGGATGCGATGCCCGCGAGTCGGCGATGGAGTATCGTTGCGATCACGTTTTGTTTCGCTCTGGCCATGTGGTTCGGCACGCCGATGTCGGCCTCCCTGGTTACACGAAGCCGCACGGCGAATGAGTGTGCCTGCAATGGTATCTACAGCCTGGTGTACTATGCCTGGACGTGTCGTTTCAATTTCGACGACTTCTATCAAACGACATCAGAGACCGATGCTGTGGCTCGATCGCGGGCTGCAGTCGAGTCGGCAGACTCAAGCTTCATTGCGAATTCTCAGCATCCTTTGGACCGGATGGTGACCACGGGTCGCCCACAGCGCGACGTGAATGTAGTGTTGATTCTGGTAGAAAGTCTGGGCTCAGATTTCATCGGGGCTCTGGGTGACCCACGCGGACTTTCGCCGGAATTTGACAAGCTCTGCGCGCAAGGGTTGCTGTTTAACAACTGGTATGCCACCGGGAATCGCACGGCCCGCGCACTGGAAGCGGTCATCACAGCCATGCCTCCGCTGCCCACTGAATCGATCCTCAAACGAGATCACTCAACAAACGTCTTTACATTGGCACATGTCCTTGCGGAACGCGGCTACGAACGATTGTTCGCAACCGGTGGTCGAGGGATGTTCGACGGTGTGAAGTCGTTTATGACTGCAAATGGGTTCAATCATTTTGTCGAACAGAGTGACCATCGGGCTCCCGTGTTTGTCAACGCATGGGGTGTTTCCGATGAAGATATGTTTCATCGATCCGTTGAGGAACTCGACAAGTTTCATCAACAGGGGAAACCGTTCTTTGCCACCTTGCTGACTGTGTCGAATCATCGTCCCTTTACCTTTCCCGCAGGGCGGATTGACAGTGAAGAACAGACTCGCGAAAACGCCGTCCGCTATTCCGACTGGGCGATCGGAGATTTCTTTACTCGAGTCCGTGCGAAAGAATTCTACAAGAATACGATTTTCATTGTGATGGGTGACCATGGTGCAAGAGTTTTCGGAAGTCAGTTGTTTCCAGTTCGATCGTACCGTGTTCCGGTCCTGGTGATCGATCCACAACAGTCCGCTGCATCAAAGTGTAACACGCTGGCGAGTTCGCTGGACATTGCTCCAACGGTTATGGGAATGCTGGGAGGAACGTACCGATCTGTGTTTTTTGGCCGGGATGCACTGGCGCTCGACCCGAAAGCTGGCTATGCCATCATGCAGCACAATCACGAAATCGCGATGCTGGATGCTGAGAATCATCTGACGATTCTGAGTTCTCAGAAGCGCACATTCAGCTTCGATGTGGATCCGGCCACTTCGGAACTCACGCCGAAGACTGAACTGTACACCGACGACGCAGCGAATCTGATGTCCATGTTCCAGACAGCAAATCGCCTCTACTACAGTGACGCCTGCCATCCAGACTCAACCTCCCGCCTCACCAGTGTGCCAAAGGAAAAGTATTAGGGCCTGCGCGAAAATAGCTTTTGCAACTATTGTCTGTTGGTTCAGGCGATTGTTGCCGCAGTTAAGTGAGCCAGAGTGAGCCATGAAGCAACGGCCTGGCATTTTGTGTTCCCGGCAACAATTTGCTCCGAAAACGCAGGTTGACAAAAAACGGAACGCGAATCAAACTCCGAACCGACGCTGATCAACTACGGTTGTCGTTGCAGGGCAAGGAATTATCCGCGATTTCGTCATTGGACGGCAAATACAATCACAGATCACAGGAGGATCGCGATGTTACTTTCAGTTGTCATCCCGGCCCACAATGAGGCCGACAATCTGCCTCAACTACTGAACGAAATCCGTACCTCACTGGCCCGCATGGAATCGTATGAAGTCGTTGTCGTAGATGATGGCAGCTCCGACAACACTGCAACGGCACTCGACCGGATTCAGTCTGATTTCCCACAGCTTCGAATAGTGAGACATGCTTCAAGCTGCGGACAAAGCACCGCGCTGATGACCGGCGTCGATGCGGCAGCAGGCGAAATTATTGCCACGCTCGATGGCGACGGACAAAATGATCCGGCGGATATCCCTGGGATGGTTGATCTGTTGTTAAAGTTGCGCCAGACCGACGAAGTGCGAATGATCGCTGGTATGCGTGTCAAGCGACAGGACTCAAGCTGGCGACTGATCAGTTCTCGCATCGCCAACGGAGTTCGCGGTCGAATTCTTCGAGACGGAACACCTGACAGCGGCTGTGGAATCAAGGTGTTCCTTAAGCGGGCTTTTGCAATCATGCCGCGATTCAATCACATGCATCGCTTCCTGCCGGCACTCGTTGTGCGTGGCGGTGGCAAAGTGATCTCGTATCCCGTCAATCATCGGGTACGCACTCACGGCAAGTCACATTACGACACGCTGCGACGATTGATGGTGGGTATTGTTGACATCATGGGCGTTGCATGGCTTCTGAAACGAAACAAGCTCGCGTTTGTGGAACGATTGGATGCAGTTTATGACGAACGAACAAATCTGGATAGCATTCGGTTTGACAGGTCAGCTCCTGTTCACAGCCCGGTTCGTCGTGCAGTGGCTTAGCAGCGAACGCGAAAAACGCAGTGTGATACCGCCGA
>CAZFDW010000378.1:0-6751 GCA_964517865.1 uncultured Chitinophaga sp. | reverse complement strand
ATCTACTCATCCTGAACAGGAAACTCCCGCATGGCATCCACGCCCCTGCCCGTCATTGCACTCAAATCACTTCCCGGTATTCGACAGTTTGACATGACCGGTCAGGTCGCAATCGTCACGGGCGGTTCGAAGGGACTTGGTGCGGCAATGGCGGCGGGACTGGCATCTGCCGGCGCGACCACGGTGATTGTCAGTCGCACACTGTCGGAATCACAGCGCATTGCGGCAGAGATCTCAGAGGGGTACTCCGTGCCGTCCATGGGCCTGCAGGCCGACGTCGCGAAACCTTTCGACGTGGAACAGATGGTCGCAGCCGTGATGCAGCAAACGGGCCGCATTGACATTCTGATCAACAGCGCGGGAATCAATATCCGGGGCAGCATTTCTGATCTGACATATGAACAGTTTCAGGAGGTGCAGAAAACCAACGTTGATGGCACATGGTTGTGCTGCAAGGCCGTGATCCCGTACATGAAAGCTGCGGGCTACGGGCGCATTGTGAATGTCGCCAGCACGCTGGGAGTCGTCGGTCTGGCCAACCGCACACCGTACGCTTCGAGCAAGGGTGCCGTCGTGCAGATGACACGCGGGCTGGGACTGGAACTCGCTCCGTTTGGCATCACCTGCAATGCCCTCTGTCCCGGTCCGTTTCTGACACCGATGAATATCCCGATTGCCGATACCGAAGAAGCGAAGAAGCATATCATCGGTGCCGTCGCCATGGATCGCTGGGGTCAGTTGAACGAGATCCAGGGCGCCGCGATATTGCTCAGTAGCCCGGCCAGCAGCTACATGACCGGAAGCCTGCTCACCGTCGATGGCGGCTGGACTGCGAAATAATCTGCTCCTGGCGCGACCGTTGCGTAGGATGAACATTCCTGTCCGTCGTGTCTGCCACGGTGAAGATTCTTGCGTGGCAGGATTTCGTCGCAACAGAGATCTTTTCAGCGAGAAATCGGACCGGAATGTCCAGGCTACAGGAATCGCAGGCCAACCCGCAGGTCCATGACGTTGGTATGCGTCGGACCGGTTTTGAACAGGCCATCGACCGCATCGAAAAACGGATACGAATCGTGCCGAGCGAGATAGCTATCCGGATTCAGACCGCTGGCGGCGATTCGTTCGATCAGACATTCGTCAGCGATTGCCCCGGCGGCATCGGTTGGACCATCTTCACCATCCGTCCCCGCTGAGAGTAGCACCGTGCCCTTCCAGTCCGCAGAATTCCGATGCGAAGCTACGGCCGCCAGCACCAACTCCTGGTTGCGGCCTCCCCGTGCCGCCGCGACGCTGTGCGCCGCCGGAATGCCGCTGGCAGTACCAGATACTGACAGATTCACAGTGGGTTCACCGCCGCTCAGAATGCAGACGCGACGCTGATGATCCTGGATGGTTTGGTGCGGCGTGCCAACAGATTCCGCAGGGATCGCCAGCAGACGATCGATCAACCGGCGTCCTTCCTCAGCGGCTTCTCCGGCGTTCGCTGAACCGAGGGACTGCACCTCGTATCCCAGGGCCTTTGCCTTCACGGCCGCAGCATCGATCGCCATCGCGTTGCTGGCGACAATGCGATTGACCACTGTGCACGCCCGGGGAAATTCAGCGACCTTGTCCATGGTGCGGGCAGCATTTGCCTGCCGTTCAAGAAACGCAATGACACGTGGTGGTATCCGGTCGAGCAATTCTCTGTCCCCCAGGACCTGCAACCCATCGGCAGCGCGTGAGACTCCTGGAGTTGTAGGTCCCGAACCGATGACCTCCAACGGATCGCCGATCACATCAGAAATAATCAGAGCCACCAGCGTACCTGCACTGCAGGCTTCGGCCAGTCGGCCGCCTTTGACCTGAGACAGCTGCGTACGAACCAGATTGAGTTCGTGAATCGGCGCTCCGATGCCTGCAAGGGTGCGTGTCACAGCCAGCTTGTCGCTGAGCGATATCCCCGGCGCTGGACTGCACAACAAAGCACTCGCGCCACCAGAGAGCAGCACAATGCAGACGTCCGATTCGGAGAGTGACTGAACTCGCCGCAGAATTTCCTGAGTTCCCTGAACGGCGTCCTGCGTCGGTTCATTCAGACCGGCAGGCCGCGCGGCGTGCAGATGAATGTGCCTGAGCGGTCGCAGGCAGTCGGCCGGTACATTCACCCAGCCGGAGACGCGGTCTGCGAAATCTGTGGACGACAGGGCTGCTTCGATCCCGCTGGCCATTCCAGCACCGGCTTTGCCGGCACCGACGACCTCGATGCGGCCAGCAGGCGGCATTGGTATCCGTACGCCGGCAATCCACAATTGGTCCTGCAGGATGCGGACCTGCTGCATCACAGACTTTGCTGAATCCACGGCTGCGAGACCGGCAGACCAGATCGCAATGGCATCGTCACGGAGCAACATAATTCACGCAGATGGCCTCATCTGTGAATACGATGACAGCACTTCGAAGAGATCGGAGGAAACCCGCACATCGTCATCGGCAAAGTCAGCGATCCATGTACGATCCCAGATAATCGCGTCAGCGAGAATTCGAGTCAGTTCGCCGAGTTTGATTGAGACTTCCGGCTCAGGATAAACCGTCTCATCAGGAGCTTCCGCTCCGACAAACAAGCGCAATCTGGAACGCATGCGTGAATCCCTCAACGTTGTAACCTCTGTATCGTGGAGTATCGCCGGACCGCCTTCGTTTCCCCGTAGCGGCACCCTTTAATATCCACTCCTCCTCTGCTCCGAACTTAGTTATCGGGCTCCCGATCATGCGACCTTCATCAAAAATTCCGATTGGGTAAGCAGTAACGCTTGTCTGTTAAGATCAGCTGTGACAGCCGTTCAGTGAAAGATTTGCCAGCGACTAACAGCGGCAGTTTCCGCCGCTTGAATGCGATTGTCGGAGACCACGGGCAACAATCAGAAATTTCAAATTCGCCGGACAGACATTGCAGTTTAAAAACCTTAACCGCAGCCTGCACGTTGTGGAACATTCTGTTTCCTGGATGCACAATTCTTCTCCCCGGAAGTGCCGGCATGCTGGTACTTACGGTGCTGCATCATTACTATGTGTAAGGCATTAACGAGGAGCGACAAATCCCGCGCACCTGGCACGATGGATCAGCGTAGTGGATGCCTTCCTTTGGTTGACTTCGGGTGTGCAGACATTCTGCGGCGTCCCTTTTCGGCGGATCGCCGTTATTGTACACGCCTTACTCGTGAGTGCGGTTTGCGCTTTAACACTGCAAATTAACACTGCAAAAGGGGAGCCGGTTTATGCATCTTCAAAGCGTCGCGTTCTCAATCAGAATCAGCCTGTGTGTCGTTTTATTGTTGTCAGGGTGTTCCGGTTCAAATCCAACGACTCGAGACGCAGCGACAAAGAATGATCCGGCACCAGCAACAGTGAACTCGGTTCCCAGCGAGCAGTCCACCGACAAGTCCGAGTCGGAAACATTGGCTGGCGAAGCTACAGGCAATGCTTCTGCGAAGCCAGCGACGGACACTCTTGCTGCTTCACCGCCACAGACACAGACCTCGACAACTGAGGGTGTTAAATCTGCTGCAGCTCCAACTTCTGCATCAGCATCGAAATCAGATCCTGCTTTGATGTCCCGGAAGGACATGTTGAAATTCGTGGGAAGCGGAGTCGTCGTTGTCACAGCGCTCGATGCGAAAGGTGACATTACAGAATTCGGCAGTGGCTGCATCGTCGGCAAAGATCTGGTACTGACAAATCAGCATGTTGTAACCAACGCAGTTTCCGCAAAGATTCAACTCAAAGGCGACGGCGACGAAAGGCTTGGCAAAGAATTACCGGTCGCCGGATACCGTGCTATGGATGATCGGAATGACCTGATCCTGCTGACTGTCGAAGGGCTGCCCTCTGAGCTTTACGTTTTCGCGGTCCCTGACTCCGATACGCTGGAACAGCACGATCAGGTGTTTTGCATGGGTCACCCCGATGGCCTGAAGTTCAGCACATCTTCAGGATTTGTCAGTGCCTTGCTCAAGACAAGCGATATGCCCGAACAGCTGCAGGCTGTACTTCAAAGCCCGGACACGGAATGGATTCAGACGGACGCCGTGATTTCCGGCGGCAGCAGCGGAGGCCCTTTGGTTGACGATAAAGGACGGCTGGTTGGCGTAAGCACACTGGTCATACCCGATTCACGCATCGCGTTTGCCGTGACAGCAAGTCATGTTCGGACGTTGCTTTCGCAGGCAACTCAACCCGTGAAGGCATTGCCGCTGCCCGACGCAGACGTCATTACAACGAAGTCGCTGGCCGACGTCAGGGCAGGTTTTGATCGGGAGTTTCAGCAATTGATCGTGGACGTCCGACGGCTCCAGGCAACGAATGACGCTGCCGGGATGCGGAAACTCATCCGCCGGAATAATCCCGGCCCGGCATGTCTGCGACAATGTGTTGTACTGGCGGAAAAACACAAAGGTGCTGCGGAGGCCGCAGACGCACTGAAGATCTCTGCCGATGTGCTTCGAACTTCACTGTCACTTCCCGATCCCGGCAGACAGTTCTTTGACGAATTGCTGGCCAAAGCCACCTCCGATCCGGCGCTGATTCCGCTGTCACCCCGCGTCGTCAACTCCCTGTTCGGCGTTCCGTATTCTGCTGAGCTTGAGACCTATCTGCGCGGCGTCATCAGCAGCGATCAGCCTGCCGCATTAAGAGCCGCTGCGGGTGTGGTACTTGTCAATGCGATGGCGAGCGGACGTGACGAGTCCATGAAAGCAGACATGCTGGATCTTGCCTCCGAAATTAAAGAAAGATTCGGCAATGAGCGATTCAGATCGACAAGTATCGAAGACGTACTCAATCCGCTGCTGGATGCCGAGAAACTGTCGATAGGCAGCCTCGCTCCTGAAATTATCGGGACTGACGCCAGCGGTCAGAAATTCCGTCTGACGGATTATCGCGGAAAAGTTGTCATGCTGGATTTCTGGGCGGATTGGTGTCCGCACTGCAGAAACATGTATTCGGACGAACGTGAACTTGTCGAGAAACTCAAAGACAAACCGTTTGCATTACTGGGTGTGAATGGAGATGAACCGGACCGGGCAAAAAGTGTGATCGAAGCCGGCACCGTGACCTGGCGATCGTGGCTGGATGGAGCTGGTGGTCCAATCGCTGACCTTTATAAGATTGAGGTATGGCCAACGGTCCTGGTGCTGGATGCAACGGGGCGCATTCGATTCTCCGGGCTGCGCGGCGCCGATCTTGAAGTGGCAATCGAGTCACTGCTGAACGATTCTCCGAAAATTGTTCCTCAAGATATCCTCCCCGAAAACGCCGTGTGGAAGTATCTGCCGCTGGCTAAAACAGCGGCATCGGACGGATGGAATCAATCTGCCTTTGATGATTCAAAATGGCAGGCCGGACAAGGTTCATTTGCATTTGCAGAACGACACCAGGGAGGGACAGACCTCACTAAGCAGCCATCCGGGGAGCGACCAGTTGCCATGCTCTTCCGAACGACATTCAACGCGGACCCTGCAACATTGCCCAAAACTTTGCTGATGAATATTCAGTACCGGGATGGTGTGACGGTATTTCTCAACGGCAAGGAAATCTATCGAGGGAATCTCCACGGTGACGCCGACAGCCAGAGTACCGCAGTTTGCCGCGCCACTGCGCGGGAAGAAAAAGGGATTGTGGTATCGATCAGTTCCGAGGGTATGCAGGCTCAGGGCAATTGTCTGGCCGTGTCGCTTCATCAGTTTTCGACCTACAGCGCCGCGCCACTTCTGTCATTGTCGCTGGGAAAGATGCTGAACCTTTCGACAGCATTTGAGGCACTGCCATCGGGGGAAAAGTCTCAGCTGTGTCGTGTCGTTTCGCAGGCTGGAATGGGAATTCCCGAGGCCAGTTCAATCGTCGAAAAACTCCAGACGGATGATTCTGAAATGGTGAAGATTTCGGCTGCGATTGCAGCTGCCATGAACGGACTTCCTGTCACCATGTCTGAGCTGACTCAGCCCACATCACATCAGCATCTGTACGAAACCGTTGTCCTGCTGAATCGCGACGCATGGAAAATCGTGGAGTCCCAGGAATACAACGCACAACAGTATGCAGAAGCTCTGAGGATGGCCAATGCAGCTTTCAGTCTGCAGTCTCGCGTACACCCCGAATTGCAACCTGGAACAGGAGGCATTGAAAACACTCTGGGTGTTGCCTTGTATCGAAACCAGCAGTACGAGAAGGCCATCCACATGCTGGAGTCGTCGCTTAAATCGGAGGGCGAAAATCCCACCGACGTCGCCTACCTCGCACTGGCTCACTTCAAACTTGGGAAAAAAGACGAGTCACAACAGCACAAGGCTCATTTCGACGAATTGATGAAGAACGATGAATGGCGGAATTCGTCAGTTGCGGCGCGTGCTCAAAAGGAACTTAACGCGGTCATTCAGTAATGACCGTATTGATCAACAGCGGAACACGTCCGTTCGGGAGGATTTAATTGTTTTCCCTCCTGTATTACTGGATACCGGTAGACTCCAAAGTCAAACACTGATTTCGCATTGAATCTCAAAACACCGGGACCAGAGCTTTTCGCCGGTTCCGAGTCCTGTCGATCATTGCGTCAGACCGATATAGTGCTGACTCAATTGTTCGCTGCCGGTTTCGGTAATCAGATAATTGTGTTCAAATCGCATGCCGCCCTGACCTTCAATGTAGCAGCCGGGTTCGAGCGTGATGACATCCCCTGCGATCAGCACATCGTCGCTTTCGGACACCAGAACCGGCG
>CAZFDW010000377.1:0-6761 GCA_964517865.1 uncultured Chitinophaga sp. | reverse complement strand
TGACGAGCTATTCACCCGTTGTTTTTTTTCCGACTGTTGATGCAGGAGCGTCGGCCGCTGGCGGAGCCGGAGGTGCCGCAGCGCCAGTCGTCGTGCGATCAGTGGCTGCGGTCGGATTTCCGAGCGGACTCAAGGCGGGATCGCTGACCGGTTTTACGGGCTGCTGAGGAAAGCGAGGCAATTCGGCGGCATTGACGCCCGGCACGAAACCGTCGCGTGCCAGTTGCAGACTCCCAGGCCCGGGAATAAATATCGCGGCGTTCAGTTCGAACGACGATGGCGTCAGGCCCCGCAACCATGTGTCATTCCCGCTGACCTCCCAACTGCCGTTCTGCCATGCAAGTTCCGGCAACATGTCGGCGTTTGTTTCTTCACTGTCCGCCCGATCGCCCCAGTAGCGGATCCATTGTGCAAAGTCCTGCCGACGGGATGCATAGTCCAGAGCGGACGTCTCAATCTGCCAAAAGACCTCGAATCCATCGTACAGATTGTTAAAGCCGTTCCATGACACCGCTGATTCCAGCTCGTCCACAAAGCTGCTGCCATCTGTCAGCATCAGACGTCGGTCCGTTCCCTGGGCCGCAAACACGCTCGCGTCGCTGCTGATTGAGAGCCGAGGAATCAGACGCTGCATTCCGCCCGGCTGATTGCTGTCGGTATCATCCATTTTCAGCATTGGCGCGGAAGTCAGACAGGTCACATGGTTCAGCACCACCTCAATCGCGCCTCGAGAAGGCGTCATCGACGCATCGCCCCGGTTATCGATGAGCGAACCTCCGAGGGCAATGCCACAGTTTCGCATCTGAATTCGTCCGCGTGCCTGTGACGCGATCCGAATGCCATCTGATTCTGCCCGACAAATCACACGGTTGAGTGAGATTTCCGTTGCGGTGACTGCGCCTGTTTCTGGTGATGAAATATCACCCACCAGGTCAAACAACGCCGCTGGCTGACCGTCGGAATTCTGGCAGTCGATCGACACGTTGGAAAGATCGATTTTGTTCGGCCCGGTGCAATGAAACAGACTCCAGCGATCCGCCGTGAGATCATCTCGGGCGACGACACGCAGATCGATATCCAGAAGTGTTAACTTGCCGTTGCCACGCAAAGAAATCATCTGCCCCGGCGAAACTGTCCCTTCCGGAGCCCCGTCAAATACGAGTGTTGGCCGGAAACCATCCGCTGCCCGAATGATCAGGTCCATACCAACGATTCGCACAGGTGGCTGAGTCAGCAGATCGTCCGGATATCCGTTGTACCGCAGCAGCACGACGTCGCCCGATCGGGCATCGGCGACAGCCGCCTTCAGCGTCCGGAAGGACTCCGCCGCTCCTGTAGAACGCCGCAGCACAAACGGCCCCGCCGTCGCCACGGTGGTGGTGTCAGGAACCGGATCCGAAACCTGTGGCTTACCGATCCAGATCCTCGTGACGGCCGAAGTGAATGGATAAACCAGAGGTATCGGCAGTTGGCCAAATGTCAAAGGCATGGTCGTTGCGGTCGCGGTGGACTCGCCGGTAGCTTTTGGCAGGCCCGAAACCGCACTGTTGTCGGCTGGTTCTGATACATCCGCTACGTTCGGCGGAACTGGGACTATCTCCGTGCCAGTCAATGTTGTCGCGCTATTCGAATCCGGGCTGCGGATGGCGGAAGGAAGCTGATCCACTTCGTTTCCGATGTCTCCCTGATCGATCAAAGCATTGCTGACATTCCCACCGGAGGGCGGAACGCGATGGAGAAAAACGGCCGTCAGACAGATGAGGAGCACGGACACAAAAACCCATACTGCGCCCAAAGGCTGTCGATTCCCGGCAGGCCCAAGTTTTCTCCACACGATGCCTTCCGCCGGGACGCTCTGCAGCCCCAGGATCTGTGCCATTTGAATCAGGTCATGCAGCAGCAGACCAGGTGCCTGGTAACGGGCATCAGGATTATTTGCCATCATCTTGCGCATGATGGCCGCAATTTCTTCGGGGACGCTGCTGTTGAGTGTACGCGGATCGGGTGGCGATTTGCCCTGATGATCGAGCAATTTTTGCAGGGCCGTGCCTTCCGGATACGGAGGTCGCCCCGTCAGCATGTGGTACATGGTGCAACCAAGCGAATAAATATCGCTGCGTCCGTCGGCATTCCTCGGATCGCGTGCCTGTTCCGGAGCGATGTAGTCGAACGTGCCCAGCGTCGTGCCGGCCACCGTGATGTCGCCGATGGAATCTGTCGTTTCGCGCCGCGCCAGTCCCAGATCCACGACCTTCACGCGCCCCGAAATGGTCAACATGATATTCGACGGCTTGATGTCGCGATGCACGATCCCGGCGGCCGCCGTATGATTCAGGGCCAGCGTCACCTGAATCGCATAGTTGATCGTGTCCGATGGGCTCAGCCGCCCGCTCTCCACGATCAGATCGCGAATCGTGCGACCATTAGCGAATTCGTATGCGATGAAATACAGCCCGTCCTGACTGCCTGCGTAGTAAACTCGCGCGATGTTGTCGTGGTTCAGTTGAGCACAGGCTCGAGCTTCGTTACGGAAGCGCGCGATCAACGAAACGTCCTGCGATGACGACGGATGCAGAATCTTAAGTGCGACATCGCGCGCGAGTTCCAGGTCCGTGGCTTTGAAAACTGCTCCCATGCCGCCCGAACCCAGACGTCCGGTGATTTCGAAATGAGCCAGCCGGATGCCGATCTCCTCGCCGTTCAATACTCCATTCGACGGAAACAGGCGATTTCGGATCGCGTCGCGCGCAGCGATACCTGAGACGACTTCAGGTTTCAATTCCCCACGAGGTTGTTCGGGGGAACTGATGACCGTGTTTTCGTCATCGGCAACGAGCGGGCGTTCCGACAGCGGCACGTGCGCCGTAGTCGCGAGTGGCTCCGATGCTTCATTTGCACTGATTTGTGTCATTGGGGCACGGAACAACGCCGAAAAAGCCGGGCAGTATCGCGCAGACCGCGCACTATGCCAGTTTGAGACGCTCCATCGTACTGTGAACTTCACTCCGAGTCAAAGAGGGTCGGAACATCCGTTCAGCACCTGTCCTGCGAATAAGGACTGTGGACCGCTATGATCCGCATAACCACGTCTGTTCTACGTCATACAGCATTATGTCGATCCGACGTATCACTTTTCAGGACTTACGTCGTTTGTGCGTTATCTGTGGAATCGTCGATCGAACGTCCGTTGATTTGAGCCTTGCCGGAGCATTCGTCAGACTACTGCTTGTGTGTAACCCTGCCCGATAAGCTGGGCGACGAGATCGTTTTCGAGATCTTGCTCGTCTTGCGTCGTGGGGATGCAATGTGTGGACATCGAAAACGGTCTGGCTTCCCTCCGGGATGCGATGCGGGTGTGTGGGACGGTTTCCGGTGGTGTTCGCTTCGCTCGACCACCGGCTAAATTCTGGAAGCCCTTCGGGCTGAATCGCAATGCGATTCACCGCGAAGCGGTTTGCTGATCGTAGGCAATTGTGCGATTTACCGCGGAGCGGTTTGAGAGATTAGCCGGTGGTAAGCGCAGCGCCACCACCGGGGCCAATGGAATCAGGACCCGCATCCCGGAGGGATGCCAGACACGTCGGTACCGATCAATCCAGGTATTTTGGATCATATTCCACTCCAGCGCGTTCCAGCAGTTCAATCAACTCTTCCTTGAAGGTTTGCGAGCGATGATGTTCGCGCTGACTGCCAATATAGCTGCGAACCGCGTCGCGCGACGTCGGGCTGACGGTGAAGGCGGCGTAACCGTCCTGCCATTGAAATCGAGATTCGTGGATCGTTTCATGCACCCATTCGGAAGTGCTCTTTTTTAGTTCGCGCATGAAATCGCAGAGCCGATGAGTCGAATTCAGGCCTACAAGCAGGTGGACATGATCCTCGACGCCGCCGACAGACTCCGGTACGCCGTCCAACCCTCGAATTGTTCCGCCCAGATATTCGTGGAGCCGGGCAATCCACGGATCTTTGATCCATGGCTTCCTGTATTTGGTGCTGAAAATGATGTGGTAATGCAGGCTAAGAAATGTGGACATCGAAACCTCTTTCGAAATAGTCTGGCATCCCTCCGGGATGCGGGGTGGGTGGGTGGACGGTTTCCGGTGGTGTTCGCTTCGCTCGACCACCGGCTAATTTCTGGAAGCCCTCCGGGCTGAATCGCAATGCGATTCACCGCGAAGCGGTTTGAGAGATTAGCCGGTGGTAAGCGCAGCGCCACCACCGGTACAGATGAATCATAGATCTGCATCCCGGAGGGATGCCAGAAACGTCGGTGCCGCGAATTGTGTGAACATCGAAAACGGTCTGGCATCCCTCCGGGATGCGATGCGGTTGGGTGGGACGGTTTCCGGTGGTGTTCGCTTCGCTCGACCACCGGCTAATCTCTGGAATCCTTTCAGGATTGAAATCCCTGTTACCTCCTGAATTCAGGCTACGCGATCGAATTGTCGATGAGCCGATAAAGCAGCTGGATCTGCTTCGCAATTGCACAAACCTGTGTCCCTCCGGTAAGCTGAACATCCTCACGTCGTCGAGCTGTTTCCGCATTCCGGGAGGTCTCTGAAATCGCAACATCTCTGGCAGTTCAACGCGATCTTAATCAGGTTCCGCGATTTCCGGTGCCGCTGGTTGCGTTGTGTCTTGCTGCCGCGTTGCTGACGCAGCCATTGGTCAGCGTGGCAGACGATGGGCTCGACAGGATAAAGCTCCGTGGAACTCTTGTCTGGGGCGCCGATCAGGAAGGCGGGGGTCCGTTTGTTTATCCGGATCCGGATAATCCCTCGCAACGGATTGGCTTCGAAGTCGAACTGGCTGAACTGATTGCCGAGCACCTGGGCGTCCAGGCGGAATTCTCGCAGGGGCAATGGGATAAGCTGCCGGATCTGCTCGATCGCGGCGACATCGATCTGGTGCTGAACGGCTACGAATGGACGCCCAATCGCGCCGCACGTTATGGCGTCTCAATCCCGTATTACATCTATGAGTTGCAACTCCTTGGACGCGCCACCGATGACAGTCTCACATCATGGGATGACTTGCTCAAGCCAATCGATGGGCGCAAACGCCGGGTCTCATTGCTTGGTGGATCAGCCGCTCAGGATTATGTCGAGCGATTCGGTGGCGACAACATCGACATGGCGCTGTTTGAAGGTGCGACCGATGCCATGGACGCCACCGAACTTGGACTGAGCGGGATTGATGTCAATGTCCAGGATCTTCCGATCTGGCTCTTCTATGCGAAAGGGTTTCCACAACTGCGTCCGATCGGTGAGCCCGTGGGACGCGGTTACTACGTCGCGATGACACGCAAGACGGATCAGGATCTGCTTCGCGCCGTAAACGAAATCCTGCTGCAGGCGCTGCAGGACGGGCGACTGCATCGGATCTTTGCGAAGTACGGGATCTGGAACGAAACGCAGACAATGCGGGGACTGGAAACTGATGAAACCGGTGGCTTTATCGGCAGTCCCGACCCGGCAGCGGATGGTGTCGATAAAAATCCGGAAACTGCAAGTTACCAGCCTTCCGGGGGCTGGACCGTCATTCGGCAGCGTGGCGGGCTGTTGGTGAAATCGGCTGGAATGACCATCCTGCTGTCAATTACAGCGATGCCGATCGCCGTGTTTATCGGCCTGTTGATCGCGTTGGCTCGCTTGTACGGACCGTGGTATCTGGGAAAACCAGCTGCCGTGTATGTTGAGATCGTACGAGGCACTCCGCTGGTGCTGCAGTTGTACCTGATCTATTTTCTGGTGCCGAAGCTGCTGGACATCATTTTTCCAGGCATGGGACTGACAATCAATGCGTTCGCGGCCGCGATGATGGGACTGGCGATCAACTATTCGGCGTACGAAGCCGAAATTTATCGCGGTGGTATTCAGTCGATTCCCCGCGGCCAGATGGAAGCGGCCATCTCGCTCGGCATGTCCCGCAGCCTCGCCCTGCGTCGCATCATCATTCCTCAGGCGACGCGCCTGGTGTTGCCGCCCATGACCAACGACTTCATCGCGCTGTTCAAAGACACGGCCGTGTGTTCGGTGATTACGGTCGTGGAGCTTTCAAAGCAGTACTACATCCAGGCTCGCAGTGCCGGGGCGATCGTGGAACTCGGACTGCTGACGGCGCTGCTCTATCTGGCGATGAGTTATCCGCTGTCCGTGATGACGAATCGTCTGGAGAAGAATCTGAATCAGGAGCGGCGCGGATGATCGAGCTGACAAATATCGTCAAACGCTATCAGCAACATGAAGTCCTGCGAGGTGTCAGCCTGCAGGTTGCGGATGGCGAAGTCTGCGTGCTGCTGGGACCATCAGGCGGCGGTAAAAGCACTCTGCTGCGCACAATCAACGGACTGGAGTCCTTTGATTCCGGATCGATTCGCGTGAGCGATATCGTACTCAACGCGACGATCGGGCCGGAACGTGAGGTAGCCCTGCTGCAGATCCGGAAGCGCGTGGGCATGGTGTTTCAGCAGTTCAACCTGTTTCCACACCGTACGGTGCTGGAAAACGTGACGGAAGCACCAATCTACGTTTTGAAGCAGCCTCGCGAAGCCGCCGTGCAGAACGCGCGACGCATTCTGGCGCGCGTGGGCATGGCTGACAAAGAAAACGCCCGCCCTGGTTCGTTGTCCGGAGGTCAGCAGCAGCGTGTCGCGATCGCCCGAACACTGGCCATGAATCCTGAGGCGATTCTGTTCGACGAGCCCACCAGCGCACTTGACCCTCGCACGACCGCCGAAGTCATCAGCGTCATGACCGATC
>CAZFDW010000376.1:0-6767 GCA_964517865.1 uncultured Chitinophaga sp. | reverse complement strand
TGGAAGCGGAATTGGCAGAGCTTGATGCAGCCGATCGCCAGGAAATGCTGGAGTCGGTTGGCTTAACAGAGCCGGCACTCGGACCACTGGCCCGGGCCACTTACAAGACGCTTGGCCTGCAGAGCTACTTCACTGCCGGCGAGAAAGAAGTGCGTGCGTGGACGATTCCAGTGGGCGCCACTGCACCGCAGGCTGCGGGCGTGATTCACAGTGACTTCGAACGCGGCTTCATTCGCTGCGAAGTTTACACGCTGCCGGATCTGGAGACGTACAAGACCGAAAAAGATATCCGCGCGGCTGGCAAGCTGAGGGTGGAAGGCAAGACCTACGTCATGCAGGATGGTGATATCTGTCACTTCCTGTTTAACGTGTGAATGATTCGCACGAGGCGGGCGGTGAGTCATGGACGGCGAGCGGTGCGGCGTCAGCCCACCGGTAGAATGCGATTCCGTAGGATGGACATTCTTGTCCGTCGTCTTACCATGAATCTGTGCCGCAGCCAAGCCTTTTTGTGGCACACAAGACTTGCGGCCGCAGAGTGTTTTTGCAATCGCTCGGACATGAATGTCCAAGCTACAGAAATCGCACTCGACTCGGAGAGTCAAGCTACTGGATGCGCAGCCATGCGACGACAGCAGCCGCCGTGGCTTTGTTGGTGGCGAGTGGCACGTTGTGGACGTCACAAACTCGCATGAGTGCTGACACGTCCGGTTCATGCGGCTGAGCAGTCAGCGGATCGCGGAAGAACAGAATCCCTTCGATCCTTCCTTCAGCGACTCGACCGCCGATGATCAGGTCACCGCCATACGGCCCATGTGCGACTTTTTCGACATCCAGCCCGAGATGTTCCTGCAGCATCTTGCCTGTGTTTCCCGTCGCCACCAATGATACTGTTCGGAAATAGTCGAGGTGTGCGCGGACGAATTCCAGCAGGTCATCTTTGAGTGCATCGTGTGCGATCAGGGCAATCATAGTTGTGTCCGGTGTTTCTGCTTCGACTGGTCCATTTTGTTCGTAGTCCCGCCTTTAGGCGGAAATTCACGCTGCCAAACCAGTAACATTCAGCCCATTTCCCGGCTAAAGCCGGGACTACAAACGAATCTCGGACATTCGAACTAGGCTGCGCGCCGCATTTGTCTTTGCGACTGTCGCTGCACGAACGCCGCGTAGTCTTCGGGTGTGTCGATCCCTGCGGCCGCGTGATTGACGACTGACACGGCGATCGATGCTCCGCTCTGCAGGGCTCGAAGCTGTTCCAGCTTTTCCATTTGTTCCAACGGTGATGGCGGCATGGAGGTCAGCTTCAGCAGAAAGTCGCGGCGATACGCATACAATCCGACATGCAGGAGCCATGGCGATGGTTCACCATCTTGAAAATACGCTTCGATTGGTTGATCGCGGCTGAACGGAATCGGCGAGCGACTGAAGTACATCGCGCGACCATTCACATCTGTCACGACCTTAACGCAGCCTGGATCGCGCACAACATCGGGCGACGTAATTGGTGAAGCCACGGTCGCCATCTGACTGTTGGAGATTCTCAACTCATGCACCAGTGAAGCCACAACCAGTGGGTCAAGTTCCGGTTCGTCGCCCTGCAGATTGACGATCACATCGGCATCAGAAAATCTGCGGCGCGTGAGTTCTGCGATGCGGTCTGTGCCGCTGTTGTGCTCTCCCGTCATTTCGGCTCGACCACCGAACGACGCGACGACATCGGCGATTTCCTGACTATCCGTGGCGATGACGACATCGTGCAATTCCGGGCACTGGCACGCCGTTTCCCAGACGTACTGAATCAAGGGCTTGCCCGTGGCTTTCAACAACAGTTTGCGTGGCAGACGGGTTGAATGCAGTCGTGCGGGGATAATTCCAACGATTTTCATGCCTGACATCCCTGTTTGATCGCAGGACGGGCTTGGAAAAGGGGTCAGGAACCAATAGTGCGCAGCACCCTTCGGGCCATTTGGCTATTGGTTCCTGACCCCTTTTCCAAGCCCAGAGGACGAAGTTCCAACCCCGCCCTGAGGAGTCTGTCTGAATACTGCTGTTTTTGTGAGCGGCAAGGCGCTAGCCGCCGGTATTTGCGGGCGAATTACCCGCGGCTAGCGCCTTACGGCTCACAGTTTTTGAGTATCGGGACAGACTCCTCGTGCAGGGAAGTCTAGACGGTTTTGGCAGTTCCTGTCAAAATCAACATTTGCAGAGGGAAATTCAACGTGCGGCGGACCGGCCCTTGCACGTACGATTATCGCAGTGAACGGATTCCACTGATGAAGATTTTCTTTTCCGCTGGTGAGCCCAGCGGTGACCAGCATGCCTCCCATTTGATTCAGGAATTGCGTGCCCGGCGTCCGGATTTTGTCGCGGAAGGCTTTGGCGGCCCGCACATGCAGGAGGCGGGATGCCAACTTCATTTTGAGCTGACCGAGCTGGCGGTGATGGGCTTTCTGCGTGTCATCCCGCTGATCGCAAAGTTTCGGCGACTGGTGAAGCAGGCAGAAGCACATTTCGCGACGAATCCGCCCGATGCTGTCGTGCTGGTGGATTTTCCCGGCTTCAACTGGTGGATCGCGCGGGCGGCAAAGAGACGAGGGATCCCGGTCTATTATTATCTGCCTCCGCAACTTTGGGGCTGGGCACCGTGGCGAATCAAGCGCGTTCGTAAATGGGTGGATCATGTCATCTGTGCGCTGCCGTTTGAATATGACTGGTACAAATCGCGCGGCGTGCAGGCGACTTGGGTCGGGCATCCGTTCTTTGATGAAGTGGCCGAACGGAAGCTGAATGCTGAGACGATGCGACACATGAGTCCGGACAAGCTGACGCAATGCACGGTTGCAGTGCTGCCGGGTTCCAGAAATCATGAGATCGAAAAAAACTGGCCGGTGATGCTGGAAATCATCAAGCGTGTCTCCAGAATCGTGCCGTCCGTACGCTGGATCGTCGGCAGTTATCGTCCGCAACAGCTTGCGCGCTGTCGTGAAATGCAAATGGCAGCGAATGTGTCCACTCCGCTTGAGTACTTCATCAATAGCACGTCCGAAGTGATTGAATCCGGTGATTGTTGCCTGATGGTGAGTGGTTCCATCAGTCTGGAACTTCTGGCGCGGAAAACCCCTGGGATCGTGCTGTACCGAGCGAACACAATTGCTCGGTTTATGGCGAGATTCCTGATGAATTGTCGATTCATCACATTGCCGAATCTGATTGCCGATCAGGAGGTGATGCCCGAATTCATTTCCAGTGGAAACCCCGAATCGGACATCCGAAAGATCACGAGTCTGCTGACAGAATGGGTTTCGAAACCAGAGGTCATCGCAGCTCAGAAGGAAACCCTGGCGCGACTCGCCGGCCACGCGACAACCACGGGAGCCACCAAACGTACGGCTGAACTGCTGCTGCGACTGATGCATGACGATTTCGCAACAAATGACGCAGATCCTCGGATGATCATCCCGTTTCGCAAAGGTGCCGCGTGAATTGTCGATGAACCTTGTTTCTGCGGTGGCTCGCACGCTTGCAGTTGCCGCGCGAAGGGACATACTTCGTGGCCATGCATGTCGTAATTCTCTACAACCGTGTTTCAGTGCATGATTCAGCGGGGGATCTGGATGTTCTGAAGCAGGTCGTTGCCGTGGAACAGTCGTTAGCCCGGCTTGGACATTCGTCGGCACGCATCGGTTGCCATCTGAGACTAAATGACGTGCGGGCGGTCCTGAAGACCGAACGGCCGGATGTCGTGTTCAACCTGGTGGAGTCGCTGGGCGGCACGGACCAACTGATGCCGCTGGCTGCGCTGTTGCTGGAAGCGATGCGGTTACCCTTTACCGGTGCATCAACGCTCGCGATGCTCAGGACAACTCAGAAACTTGAGGCGAAGCGGCATCTGCTGATGTTCGGACTTCCCACGCCGGCGTGGATGACGGATCACAACTCAGGCTGGCATGGGCTTCGCAGTCCGGATGCGATCCCCACCATGGCGATTATTAAAGCCGTGGCCGAACATTCTTCACTTGGAATGAACGACGACAGCGTCGTGCGGCTGGCCGACCTGCGTGGGGACAGCGAATCTGTTCAGATTCGTCTGGCGCATCTGATTGCCCGCAAAGCAGCCGATCTTGGAACGCCGCACTTTGCGGAGGTCTACATTGAAGGTCGGGAATTCAATCTGAGCGTCCTGGCGACAGAGTCCGGCCCCAGTGTTCTGCCGTCAGCGGAAATCGAGTTCATGGGCTTTCCTGACGACAAGCCCAAAATCGTTGGTCATGATGCCAAGTGGAATGAACACACTGCGGAGTACATCAACACGCCGCGGCGATTTACGTTCAGTCATGGCGACCAGCCGCTGTTGGACGAGCTGCAGTCGCTGGCTCGTCGGTGCTGGGAAGTGTTCGGCCTGCAGGGTTATGCGCGGGTGGATTTTCGAGTGGATGAGGATGGTCAGCCATGGATTCTGGAAATCAATGCAAACCCTTGTCTGTCACCCGACGCCGGTTTTGCCGCAGCTGTGGCGGAGGCTGGTCTGACATTCGATACGGTTGTCGAACGGATCCTGCACGACGCTTTGCGCTGACTTTTTTGTAGGCCGGACCAAGCGAAGCGCCGTTCCGGCAGGTGTCTGGAAATTGCCGGAACTGCGCTTCGCTTGGTCCGGCCTACAGACTTTGCGATAAATACGGTACGGACCGTTCGAGAGAGCTTACTGTCGCATCACTTCCAGGTCCGTCCGCACCCGAATCAGCATGCGGTTTGTAGTGAGTATTACAAATCGATGTCATCGGCGAAGCTGGCGTCTTCCATAATGATTCGATATCGCTCGCTGGCGTCCTTGCCGAGGAGCTGATGGAACGTGGCGTCAGCTTCCAGTTGGCTTTCGATATTCACTCGCAATAGAACGCGGGCGCGCGGGTCGAGGGTTGTGTCGCGTAACTGAGCGGCGTTCATTTCGCCGAGTCCTTTGAAGCGGAGCACGACAGCTGTGCGGTTGGCGGGGAGTGAAGCGAGAATTTCTTCCTTTTCCACATCGTGCCGAGCGTACATCACATCCTTGCCGACTTCGATGCGATACAACGGCGGTTGCGCGATAAACAGTTTTCCCTGGCGAATCAGTTCGGTCATATGCCGAAAGAAAAACGTGAGCAATAGTGTGGAAATATGATATCCGTCGCTGTCGGCATCCATCAGCAGTATGATACGAGCATAACGCAGTTGACTGACTTCGAAAGTCGAACCGACGCCTGCCCCCAGCGTTTCGACGATGTCGCGGATTTCGTTGCTCTCCATGATCTTCGACATGGTGAGTGATTCGGTGTTGAGGATCTTACCTCGCAGCGGCAGCACGGCCTGAGTCCCCGCCTTACGACCCATCACTGCTGTCCCACCGGCCGAATCGCCTTCGACAATGAACAGTTCCGATTCCGCCGGATTCTTCGACTGACAATCGACAAGCTTGCCAGGCAGATTCGTTTTGCGACCACCGACAGTCTTGCGTCGCACCTCTGAGACGGCTTCGCGACTGGCCTGCCGTGCGCGGGCAGAAAGGACCATGCGACCGAGAATCACATCTGCCAGCGACGGATTATTGTTCAGCCAGTTTTCCAGCGCCGGACGTACGACGGCATCCACGGCTGATGACGTTTCAGGATTGTTGAGGCGTTCCTTGGTCTGCCCCTGAAACATGGGGTCGCCGATAAAAATGCTCAGCACACAGACGATGCCTTCGCGGATGTCTTCTGCCGAAATCGTCACGCCGCGGGGTTTGAATCCATGCACGTCCATGTAATTGCGAACAGCCTTGTTGACGCCGGCTTTCAGGCCGTTCTCATGCGTCCCGCCGGCGTGCGTGCGAATTCCATTAACGTAGCTGCGAATGTTTTCTTCGGTCGAATCCGTCCACCGCAACACGACTTCGACTTTTGCGTCTTTGTCGTCCTTAGTGGCGAAAAACAGCTGCTCGTGCGCTGGTTTTTTGCCCGTGTCCGTCGTGACTTTCTCAATATACGCGACGATGCCATCAGGATGATGCAGCTCATGCGTCTCTTTCTTCTGCTCATCGTGGAAGACGATCGTCAGGCCGCCGTGAATGTATGAAATATCTTCCAGATGCTGCCGAATCGTCTCACCGTTGAACAGTGTGCGGCGAAAGATGTCGTCATCAGGACGGAAAAAGATGGAGGTGCCTCGGCCGCGAAACGGCTTCACTTTCTGGACCGGACCACTGGGCTTGCCGCGGTGAAATGTCTGGACCCATTCGAATCCGTCGCGATGGACAGTCGCGATCAGTTCAGAAGATAAGGCATTGACGACGGACGAACCAACTCCATGCAAACCGCCGCTGCGGGTGTAGCTCTTGTCGTTGAATTTCCCGCCTGCGTGCAGCGTCGTCAGGATCACTTCCAGTGTCGATTTCTTCATCTTTGGATGTTTGTCAACCGGAATGCCGCGACCGTTGTCCTCGACGGTGCAGGAGCTGCCGTCTTTGTGCAGCGTCACGGTGATGCGATCACATTCGCTCGCCAGGAACTCATCCACGGAGTTATCGACAATCTCCCACAGCAGATGATGCAAGCCGCGTGAATCCACACCGCCGATGTACATCGACGGGCGGCGGCGCACGGGTTCGAGACCTTCAAGGACTTCAATGTCCTCGCCGGTGTAGCTTGAGTTTGGTTTGGCGGGTAGTGCCATAAATGAGAGTTCCAGAAAGTTTGTGTGCGTTCGATACGACCATTTGCCCGGGCGCTGACTCATCCCGGTCGGCATCC
>CAZFDW010000375.1:0-6772 GCA_964517865.1 uncultured Chitinophaga sp. | reverse complement strand
GACCGAGAGACCTGCAAGACGTGGTCAACTCCTACATGGGCGAGACATGGGAGACGAAGAAAACCAAGAGCACGCCGGAAATGGTCGGCGAACGGCTGGCGGGTAAACTCCCGCGCGGATTCGTGCCGATTGGTTCACGATTCATCACGATTACGATTGACCAGCAAGCGGCAGACGGCGGCTTTGTTAAGTGGGTGGCGCTGTCACACGGTGAACATGAGCAATCCTGGCTGATCGATTACGGGGCCGCTCGCTCACTCGCGGACCTGTGGGAACCGATTATTCGGAAGGCGTGGACGTGCGAGGATGGCGGCCTGCCGATGACTTCAGTTCTGACTGCCATCGACTCAGGATACGACACAAAGCGCACGTATGAATTCTGCAACGCACACGTTGGCACAATCGCCTGCAAGGGCTCGTCAACAGACTTCGGATTGCCTTACAAACTGGTTACACTGAAGGACGGGATCATTGACGAACAGCCGCTATTCCACGTCAACACAGACTATTGGGAAACAGATCTGCAATGCTGTCTTGACGAACGATTGCCAGGCGAAAAAAACTCACTGACGCTGTGCATAAACGCCTGCCATGATTTGGACTTCCTGACGGAGCTTTGCAACGCAACGCTCGGCGACAAGATCGACAGTCGCGGCAATCTTCGAATGCTGTGGATAAAAAGGGACGAGAGCGGGGCGAATGACTTTCGGGACGCGATACGATACGGGAAGGCACTCGGGAAAATGTGGGTTGAGTCTCAAGGCTTGCCCGGTCGCGTGGCAGGTAATGCGGCAGTTGTCGCCAAGAAACAGGCAGAAGAACAGGCGGATGGATTTGTGCGAACGCCACAAGAGCAATCGTCAGGCGGATGGATTCGACGCAGGGGAAACAATTGACGCCATTATCATTACGGGTGTTGAGTGGAAACGAAATGCCAAGCCTGTACGGTACTCCGTGCCCGAATTGCACGAGGCCAATCGGAGTGGACACGGTGTTAAGGAAGCGAAACCGAAGCGGTGGCGGGTGGTGCATTCGCTATCTGAAATGCAAGGCGTGCGGATATATTCCGCCGGATGGTTCGAATAAATGGGTGACTGTTGAGGGAGGATCACAGGAATGAAAGTGGCGGAAATGTTTAAGGCGTTGCTGGCTGAAATAGGCGCAACAGAAATTGAATCAATTGACGATCGAATAGATTTCGTGCTGAAAAATATGCGGTGCCTTATCGTGGTGTGTTCGATTGGCCCAGAAGTCATAACCGGCGCGGATATTGGTATAATTCGTCTTTCAGAGTTTTGTCTGACCGATGACGAAAATCAAGAATGGCTGAATGCGGCTGATGCCATTCCTACCACATAGGAACGCCGATAAGAAATCACTTCCAGTTTTCGCCATGCCGCCGATAACGTCCGTGCATGGTCACGAAAGTCACAACTGCAAACACCTACACCGACAGCGATCTGCTCGCCCTGTTCCGTGAAGGCGTTGCGTTGATTGCGGCAACAGGCCAGAGCTATCAAATTGCCGGGCGGATGTACAACGCCGCCAATCTGCCAGCGATGCGAGACACGATTGACTGGCTTGAAGGCCGGATAACGTCGGAAGCAAATGGCATCGTAACCAACTACGCAAGGCTGGTGAGAATATGAGCCTGCGAAGCCGATTCGAATCATTCATCGACTCTACCGTCTATGCGTTTTCTCCATCGCGCGGGGCAGAGCGGATCATTACCCGCAAGCGATTCAACGCGGCACAGGCAAACTTTCGTTCCTTCGAGTCTGCGGAATCGAATCGCCATCGTGAGGGAAAATGGCTCGGGTCGATGCTGTCGGCAGACGCCTCGCTTGAGGAGGATCTTGAAACCACTCGGCAGCGAAGTCGCGAACTATACCGCAATGAATTCATTGGGGGAGCGATCGATTCGCGTGTTGAGCACAGCATCGGAACAGGGTTCACAGTGCAGGCCAGAATCAAGGCGAAAGCCTCAATCCTGACTGCCGAACAGGCCAAAGAACGCAACGCACAACTGGAGGAAGCCTACGAGCAATGGGAGCCAATCGCCTGCAGGACTCGCAAGAAAAGTCTCTGGCAGAAAATCTGCCTTGCCGCACGCTGCGTTGACGCAGACGGCGAAACGTTCGTAGTGATGTCAGACATCGGCGGTGCCGATTCGCCTATCCCGTTGTGCATTGAGGTAATCGACTGCGACCGTGTTGAAACACCACCGGCCAAGATCACAGACCCGCTCTGCCGTCTCGGAATCCAATACGACAAAAACAAGCAAATCACAGGATACTGGATTCGCAAAAGCCATCCAAACGATGACAAAGAATTCAGCCTTGAATACGACTTCGTTCCGTCATGGCGAGTGCAGCACGTTTTCGTTGAATGGTTCGCCGGTCAGTCGCGTGGTATGCCGTGGATGACGCGGGCACTGAACAGATCGAAAGATGGCAAAGACCTGCAAGAGGCCGGAATCATCAAGGCACAGGTTGAGACGTGTTTCGCTGGATTCATCAAGAGTAAAACGAATCCACTCAACAAGGCGATCGGAGCGGCAACCAGCACAAGTGGAACTGATCGGCTTCAGGATGTTCGCCCCGGATCATTGACGTATCTCGGATCTGATGACGAGATCATTTTTTCATCCCCGACAAGCACGAACGCTGTCGGCACGCTTCAAGAGTACAACAACCGCACGATTGCGGCGGGGCTGAATTGGCCGTATGAAATGCTGATGAAAGACTGGCGTGGCGTATCATTCGCTGGCGGTCGAATCATCTTGAATTCAGCGAAGATCAGCACAAAGGTTCGGCAGAAGCTCATTGCAGAGTCATTGCTTCGACCGATCTGGAATCGCTTCGTGGATGAGTGTGTTATCGTCGGGGCCGTTGATATCGATAGCCGCCTTTACCGCGACAATCAATTCGCGTTCAGGCGGCACACTTGGAAGGGGCCGGAGTGGTCCTATGCAATCACGCCGGGCGAAGAAGTCAAAGCCAAGGTGACGGCGATCGACAATAATCTGATGACGCTGGCAGATGCCCTGGCAGAGTCTCAGCAGGATCTTGAAGAGGTCGTGGCACAGCGGACAATCGAACGCGAAATGCTGCGGCAAGGTAAGATTATGCCGAACGATGTAGCGACGGCTGAAGCAACCGCAGAATCGGCGGAACAATCGCCGCAGGATCAGGAACAAGAGCAGGAACAGGGGGCCAGCAGTGCCAACAATTGACACGCCACCAAAACGGGAACTGTTCCGGACGGACGTTGCAAAAAGCGGATCGGCGAAAGTTGACCGCAAGGCAAAGGTAATATCCGGGGCGAACCTGATGCAGATCGGTGACTTGAATCATGGCGACAGTCGCAACTGGACAATCGATGGCGAGACGTTGGCTCAGGCTCAGAAGTTTATGAGCCAGGGCAACAACGGGTCGAAGGCGCGTTATACACATCCGAACATGTCGGCGGATGGAATGGGTTCCTATCTCGGACGGTGGAAAAACACGGCGGTCGAGGATGGAAAACTTCGGGGTGATTTGTATATTGCAGATGCTGCGTTCACGTCGCCGCAAGGCGATCTAGGTACGTATGTGATGGATTTGGCCGAAGAAGATCCGGAGGCGTTTGGTGTGTCACTCGCAACGCAGCTTGATTGGGACAATCTTTCAGCATTCGAAGACGCGCAATACGAAGAGCGAAGACTGGCAAGAAAAGACGGCAAGGAAATGCCAGCCGCAAAGAAGTGGCCTATGCGATTCGCTGGAGTTCGTGCCGCCGATGTGGTGGATGAACCGGCGGCAACATCGGGAGGGCTTTTCTCCCTGACAGAAGTTGATAATCGAAATCTCCCAGCACAGGCAACCGCCTTGCTGAATTCATATTTTGCAGATGCGGAGCCGGAAGTCGTCAGCGCTCGTATCAATGGATTCCTGACGACATATTTTCAGAGCAAAGGTAAAAGCATGACGACAGCAACCGCGCCAATCACGGCACCGGAGCCTATCGTAACAACGCCGACAGTCGATCTGGCAACGGAACGAAAAGCAGCAGCGGATCTTGCAACAAAGCAGGAACGTGAAAGAGTCACGGAAATCGGAGCACTCTGCACGCAAGCGAAGCGACCAGATTTGGCGGCATCGTTCGCAGAGAAAGGCACGAGTGTGGAAGACGTTCGTAAAAGTCTGTTCGCCACTCTGTGCGAATCCAACAAGCCAGTCGGCGATGCTGGCGGTTCGGGCGACGTCACGGAGCCTGATCCGAACGCGAAGTACAAGGCGGAATTTAAGGCCGGAAAATACGACATGACCGAGGAGCAATTCATTTCCCTGCGTCGTGCCGAAGATGGCCTGGAAGAATTCATTCCGAAAAAGAAGTAACCCGCTCCACAAGGGCGATCTGTTTTTCAATTCAAATCAGTTTTTGAGGAGCGATAAATATGGCTGTAACAGCCAATCAATTGACGAAGCGGCAGGATGGCTGCCGTCGAACATATAAGGCGGCGGCGGTTCGTATCTACGAAGGCACGCTGGTCTACCTCACGGCAGCAGGCTACGCCACTGATGTGACAGCAACTGGCGTGAATGGCTTCCTCGGGGTGGCCGTCGCGGAAGTTGATAATTCAGCCGGATCAGCGGGCGACCTGAACGTAGAAGTCTACGCACAAGGTGACTTCGAGTTGACGGGTTCCAGCTTCGCAATTGCTGACGTAGGTTCCATCGCATACGGCGATGATAACTACGTTTGCGTGATTGCAATCGGCGCAACCAGTGTGCCAATCGGCAAGGTTGTTCGCTACATCAGCAGCACGAAAGTGATTGTGCGGATCGAACCAAAGGGCGTCGGTGCATTGCCAGTGGCAGCATTGACAACCATCACAATCGCAGACGCGGCTGGCACGCCGGACTACGCATTGCAGGCTGTGATCAATTCAAGTGCTTACGGGTTTGCGTCTGCGGCAGAAGCAATTAGCACCCTGTACGTGATTAAGAATCTTCAGCAGCGTGTCCTGGATCTGGAAGCACGCCGCTGATAATCGTATTTTGTATCTCCGTCACGGGAGGCGGGACGCAGGATAGCTACCTGCCCCCGCTCTGCCTTCCTGACTGAGATTGTTTTTCATTTAATACAACCGTGATGGAGATTCCAAAAAGGGGAATCTCTGATGGCTTTGAATACTGCAAAATATGTCAGCACGCAACGTGACTTGACACAACGATTTCGCGAAGGGGCAACGGCGGCATCGCCGTTTTATCCGACTCTTTGCACGGAGGTAATGAGCAACGGTGCAGATGAAAAATACGGTGGTCTCGGCGCAATGCCGGGCGTCCGTGAGTGGCTCGGCGACCGGCAGTTCAAGAAACTGCGGGCTGCTGACTTCACGATTTCGAATCGTGAATGGGAAAACTCGGTCGAGTTTGAAAAGAATGACATCGACGACGACCGCCTGGGGTTGATGTCAAACCTCGCTCAGGACTTCGGTGCGGAGGCAATGCTTCATCCTGATGAGTTGTTGCTGGAAGCCCTCGTCAACGGTGAGTCTACCGCATGTTTCGATGGGCAGTATTTCTTCGACACCGATCACGCCTGGGGCGATTCGGGCAGTCAGGACAACGACCTGTCAGCGACAGCAGCAACGGGCACCGCGCCAACAGCAGCAGAATTCAAGACGGCATTCAGTGCCGCTCGTGTGAAAATGCTCGGATACGTGAACGATCAGAACAAGAAACTGAACCGCCCGATTCTTCGCGGGTCCAACAAGTTTCTTGTGTTGGTTCCACTTGAGCAACAGGACGCAGCCGAGGAAGGGCTGAACGCGATTCTGACGACCAACGGCGGCACAAACGTAGTGATCGACAAGCCGGAAATCGTGGCGTGTCCAGCACTCACGGACGCCACGAAGTTCTACACGTTCCTGATGGAAGGCACGCTGAAGCCGTTCGTGTTTCAGAAACGCCGACCGATTCGCACGCCAGTTTGGAAGGGTGCCGACGATCCGGAAACGAAGGTTCTGAAGATGATGACCGACGCTCGCTATAACCTCGGTTACCTGGCCTGGTGGAAAGCCGTCCTGACGACCTGGACATAATCGCCATTTGATGGCGGGTGAGCAATCGCCCGCCGCTTTCTTCCCGTGAATCTGTGAGACAAACATGCCGTATGTAATGCTGCGAAAAACGTGGCCGGGAAACTTCCGCCGAACGATCACCACAAAGGGACGTGGCGGAAAGGAATCGAAGCGAACTCTCGAATTTATTCCAGGCGTTCCGGTTGATCTGACTGGTGACGAAGTAGCGGCGTTGATGCCAGACATCGGTGTTGCGTTGCTGCCGATCGAGTTGGACGAAAAGGCACGACCGCGAATCATTGAAGATGCGGTGGACATCGATCAGTCGGAGGTTGTTCAGAATGCCACTCAGCACGCTGATAAATGAGCACGTCACCAGCGTGTTTATGAATACAGAACACTTCGCGACATCGGTGTTTCGCTACGTCGATGGGGACGATGGCCGCATGGTGGCAATCACCGGTATCGTCACGATTCAACCTGCGGAGCAAGACGATATGCGAGGGCGTGGCTATGTTCATCGCGGTGAGATCCTATTGCAGGAGGATGTCAAAATAACCGCAACGGACGCTATCAAATACGACGGCAACCGATACGAAGTTGTCACTGTCGGAGACGCGGAACACGGTATGCGGACGATTCAGATTCAACGCTATCAGCCAGAATCGCAAGGCGGGCGTCCACTGAAAACAGGTGATCACTGAT
>CAZFDW010000374.1:3341-6781 GCA_964517865.1 uncultured Chitinophaga sp. | reverse complement strand
TGCCAATTTCAGTGGAATCGGTTCCTGCCACCTTTTGTGACTCCAAAAAAGAAATCGCGCTTTGGAGAAGTCAATGGACCCGGTCACGGCTTTGCCTGCACAAATGCCTCCACTGTCGTGCCAATATCTCGGGCGATCTTCCGTAGTAGTGGCGGCGCAATGTCGCGCCCCTTGTGGAACGGGACGGTAGTACTTCGTCCGTCGGCGTGTCGGAACTGCTTGTGAGATCCTCGCTGCCTGACTTCGACGAAGCCCAGAGCCATCAGGATGGCCACCACTTCCCTCGGCTTCCGGACCGGAACCGCCACGGCTTAGCTCACCTCCACCGTTTCCGTGCCCACGAATTGCGATTCATGAACCGGTTCACCGTCTTCGAGCAGCATCGCGATTACTTCGCGCATGTTCTCGCGCAACTCGTCCAGCGACTCGCCCTGAGAGTGAGCGCCGGGAAACCCAGGAACGGAACCCACATACAAACCGGTCTCCGGGCAGCGCTCGATCACAATCGTGTAAGTCTTCATGGCAAACCTCAATTTTGTGCAACCAACGCCCGGTATTCAATAACGACCGTCCGAGAATTGTTTGATAACAAGAGAAATCCTGAGTGTCAAGTTTAGAAATGTTTCCTGGACCGACGCTACTCGCTTTGGCCCAAAGCGCAGCGGCGAGCCAGGTCAGGACCTTTTCAAAACATGTTGCAGATGAGTCAAGTTTTCGCTGCGATAGCGCAGCGATCGAATGCAGGATGGACATTCATGTCCGTCGCGGGGCTAAGATCTCGGACATGAATGTCCAAGCTACAGGATCGCAGCTGTGGACCGAGCAACTGCGATTTGCAATCCATTGGTCTGAGGCGAGCGGCGAAGCCGCGATGCCTCGCTGGATCATTTCTTTCCAACAACTGCGCATCTTACTCGCATCTTTTCGACCGCAGTTCTTTCGGATTTCGAAATGCGGACTTCGGATTTGCGGCTTCGCCGCTCTATGCAGCTTCCCGAAACTTCAGCGATGGCTTTTCAATCGTCACGATCGTATTCGGCGGTACGCTGCGGTTGAGCGATACGTTGGCACCAATCAGCGACCCGGCACCGACCACCGTAGTGCCGCCCAGAATTGTGGCGTTGCTGTAGACGGTGACGCGATCTTCCAGGGTCGGATGTCGCTTCGTCCCGCGAATCAGGTTTCCGTCGTCATCACGCGGAAACGACCAGGCTCCGAGAGTCACGCCCTGATACAACGTGACTTGTGAACCGATCTCACACGTTTCCCCGATCACGACACCCGTCCCGTGGTCAATGAAGAATGATCCGCCAATTCTTGCGCCGGGATGAATATCGATCCCGGTTTCACGATGAGCCCACTCCGTCATGATTCTGGGAAGATACGGCACGCCCAGTTCCAGCAACTGATGCGCGATGCGATAGACGGTGATCGCTTCAATGCCTGGATAGCACAGCACGATCTCTTCCGGAGTCTTCGCTGCCGGATCTCCGTTGAATGCCGCAGCCACATCACTGGCCAAAATCTGCTGAAGCTCCGGAAGTCGATTCAGGAATGCGGCGGCGAGCAATGTCGCTGCCGATGCATAGTTGTTTCCTCCGGCGGATGATGGTAGTTCCCCATTGTGGATTCGTACCTGAGCCTGCCGTGAATGTTCCAGCGCCCTGGCGATTTCACGCATCAGTCGCATCTGAATCGGTGTCAGTTGCAGCCGTACGCCAATCGTCCCTGGCACAAAACGCACGCCCTCAGCCGCATGCACGCCCGGAAACAACAGGTTCCTCAAGTCGCGGACAATCGATATCACGCCATTCACCGAAGGCAGCGGCACGGCATCGCTGGCACCCGGACAACAGCCCTGCTGTTCCATCAGCAGAGTTGCAATCTGGTCCAGTGTCCGCAGCTCAGCAGCGACTTCACGCATGGAGGTGTCTCGATAAGGATTCGGGCAAGTGATCTGGGTAAGTGGATCGGCACAACTGCGGTGAGTTCTGTATACCAGGCATAACAGCTGTATTTGCTTTGGGCGACTCAGGTGGTTCATTCAACTCAGCTGCTTCAACGGGTAAGGCCGTCAAACTGCCTTCTATCCTGCCAGAGCTATTTCTTCGGAAATCCCTGAACCGCTTCGGCAACGTCTGCCGAACTATCGATCGGGGAACGGCGGCCCATCCAATTGGAATTCGTCTGCGACAGGTCCGGAGAGATGTTGCGGCGAGAAAACTCTTTCTGAGGTTGCCCGTGACCGAAGCACTTTGTCTGCGTCTGGCAGAAGAATTTGTCCAGACTCCCGACACCATACGTCGTGCCCGACGACTTGAGGTGTTGCAGGATCAGTTGCAACGCGCCAACCGTCGCGCGGCGGGGCCCTTCAGCCATCCGTTTGCGACGCGCGAATCGTTGTCGAAACTTCGTGAGCAGATCCGGGACGTGTCGCGTGTCGCAGATGCGGTCATGCTGAATGCCGAATCAGCCAGTGATCAGCGAATCAACGAGTTGTGTGGTGACATTCGAGGCCTGCTGCAGACACAGCAACGCTGGACGGATCGCCTTGAGAACCAGATCTGGCGTCTGGAATCGCAGGCATCGCTGATGCGGCGGCTACAGCGACTGCTGCTGGACCGCTCTCCCGTGAACGATCGCCTGTGGGAACTCTGCGAAGCCATCGCAAGGGAAACTCAGGCACTGCCTTCCGGCCTGCTGCTGCTGCCGGAACCCGGCCATCGAGTCCTGCTCGCGAACGACCATCTGTCGTCGCGGGCATCGTGGTTGCTGGAACAGGCAAGACTGGCGGTCTTTTCTGCCGTGACGCTGCTGCCGGATGTGCGCGGAGTTGACATTGTCGCTCAAACGCTGCAGGCCTCGGCGTTGGATCTGCTGGAGTTCGCCGGGCTGGATTACGCGGCGTCTGTGTTCGCCGAGCCGCTCTGGATGCAACGTGGGGCGATCGCGGGGCCGACGGATGAAGTGTCGCGACTGATCAATGCGGCGGCGCGCGTATTGGCAGCGACCGAGACGCTGTCGCTTACCGCAGTGGATAAAATCGTGCCACCGGCGCTTGAGGAATTCTATGGAGGTCTTTCCGCTGCGATCGCTGCGAATACTCCGGATGATCAGGATATCGAACTGGCCCACGCCGTCTGCCATGCACTTGGTCTCCACTCTGCAAAGTCTCAGACGATCCCTGCTGGTCCGTCACTAATCGACGATTCAGCCATTGTGCTCACACACAAACTCCGCTGGCACGATGGAACAACGCTCGAGGCGGCCGAACCACCCCAGTCAACCCGAACGCGCATCAGACGTCCACACTTCGCAGCAAACAATTCTCAGACAACGTCTCTTACGTTGTTCGCACGCGAAGAATAACCAGTGGCAGCAGTATCTGCCGGTTTGCAGCTTATCCCTGCGAGTGTCGGAAACGACAGATGCGCGGCGGA
>CAZFDW010000374.1:0-3241 GCA_964517865.1 uncultured Chitinophaga sp. | reverse complement strand
GGCGGAACCAAGAGACTCGTGATTGGCGACTGACATCGCTTCAACTTGGGTTGCGGGCGAAGCCCGCGTCAGGAAAGAACCGATAACATCCATGATGCACGACCACGATCCTCAACCAGCACCTGCCGACTACTGGAGCGATGCACGCACACCGCTCTCCAGCCTGTTGTTTTTGATTCCGTGGATCGTGGTCTATGAATTCGGCGTGCTGGTGATGGGGCAGGATCAGCCGGATGTCGTGCGGAACGGTGCCGATTTCTGGATGAGGTCTTTATTGTTGCAACTGGGTTTTGGCCACGGCATGCTGCTACCCGCAATTGTTGTCACGATGCTGCTGGCATGGCACGTTCTGCGCAAAAACCCGTGGCAGGTCTGCGTCGAGACTCAGATCGGGATGCTGGCCGAGAGTTTGCTGCTGGCAATCGGCCTGGTAGCTGTCGGTCAGTGCCACGACATCCTGTTCCGCCAACTGGCCATGCAACAGGTGCCTGCTGCGCCGCTGCATTCTGCGGCGCTGCTGCATTCGATCGGGCCGGTCACGCGAGCCGTCTCATTCATCGGTGCCGGGGTCTATGAAGAAGTGATGTTCCGGCTGCTACTGGTTCCAGCAGCGTTTATGCTGTTTCGGATGTTTGAATTTCCCGTGAAATGGGCGGCTGTCATGGCGGCGATCTGCACCAGCTTTCTGTTTGCGGTGGCACATCACGTCGGTCCGTCTGCGGAAGCCTTGAACCTGTACGCATTCTCCTTCCGCGTCGCCGCAGGACTTTTCTTTGCCAGCATCTTTCTGCTCCGCGGTTTTGGCATCACCGTCGGTTGCCACGCTGCGTACGACCTGCTCGTCGGAGTCGTTCTGGCAACACCACCCGCATAGCCCCCGACTCGCTCCCGGGGATCCGCGATGGTTTCGGCAACATCCGCCGAACTCTGGTTGGCCTCATAATCGTCAAAACCGTCACAATCGTTACATGTTGCCAGATTGCTTCAAGCCACAACTTCAATCCGGTCGAAAAATCGACAGGTGGAGGATTTACCGTCTATTCGCCACTCCACATCGAACCACTGCGTGAGCCCTGCGCTTGCCGGAGATGAATTATGCCACTTCGTCGATCCCTGTTGACAGTTCTCTGCCTTGCAGTTTTCGGAACCATTCCGGGCGTCGCTCAGGAGCAGGATCCGTTCGGCGAACGGGATCGCGGACATCGTCGTACAACCTCGAAAAGTCTTCCGCTGTCACGGCAGGGAAAGTCCATCGAGAAAACTCCGGGGAAATCCACGGTGACATACTTCTCTCCTACCGCCGCAGCGTCTGAGAGCGTCGATGCACCGAAGCCTGTCGCACCTGCCACAATTCCAATGCGTGAAAAAGCAAAAGCACGCATCGACGTTGCATCTTTGCCGTCAGCAACTCCGCAGGTTACGGTGCCGAGTGCGATCAAGGTTGCCGTTCAGGCTGCACCGCTTCAGCCTGCACCTGCAACAACTCCAAAAACGAGTCCCGGCCAGATTTCGACCGTCGCTTTTTCACCGGAAGAAATCAAAGAACCTCGAACTGGCGGCATTCGCAACGCGGCGTTTTTGCCGGACGTTGAGCCATCAACTGCAAAGAAAGTCAGGATCGCCGCTGCCGCGCCGGATTCGGCCGACGACGCAAACCCATTCGAGGAATTCCTTGGGAAAGCAGGTTCTGCAAAACAAAATGAAGCCCCTACATCAGAATTCAGCATTGAGTCTGCGGATGATACCGCCGCACCGCTGCTCAATCGATCTGGTGTGGCAACTGCTCCTGAGAAATTCGCTCCCCCGGCTGCAGCTTCGCAGGACTTCGAAGCTGTTGCTCCCACGGGATCTGCTCCCGCAAAGTCCGGTGCGAACAACGGTCCTCAGTCGCCGGGTGTGACGGTCCAGTGGGTCAAGCACGGCGGCTTCAACGTCGGGCAGGAATGTGAAATCGAGCTGGTTGTCAAGAACACCAGTCAGACGATTGTCCGCAGCGTAATGGCTGAAGCAGTGATTCCTTCGAATGTGCAGGTTGTGGAAGCACGACCGGCGGCCGTCGAAGATTCCGAAGTGCCAACATGGACATTTGGGGAATTGCAGCCAGGCCAGTCGCGTTCCGTGATGCTCAAAGTGATTCCGCAGACACGGGGCGATGTGCATCTGGATGCATATGTCCGTCTGACCGGCTCGTCCTCGTCTCAGTTCGCGGTCGAGGAGCCAATGATCGGCGTGGTTGTTTCCGGCCCGGAAAGCGTCGAAATCGGTCAGCAGGTTGGTTACATCGTCCGTGTCAGTAATCCCGGAACCGGGCTCGCGAACAATGTCATTATTCAGGCGGCGGTTCCGGCAGGTCTGGAGCATCGAAACGGCAGTCTGCTCAACATCGAAATCGGTACGCTGAATCCCGGCGAATCGCGTCAGGCCCGTTTGAGTCTTACCGCCGTGCAGGGAGGGGACCAGCAACTGGCAGTCCGCGTCCTCGCGGATGGGGGACTGTCAGACCAGACCACCACGGCCATTGTCGTGGCAGAACCTCAATTGGCCATCGCGCTCGTCGGACCGAAAGAGCAAATCGCCGGACGATCAGAAAACTACACGTTGACCGTCAGTAACGGAGGCAACGTGCAATCGACCAATGTACGAGCAAAGTACATTATTCCTGCCGGCTTTACGTTTGTATCTGCGGATCGCGGCGGCAAATATGTTGAGATCGACAACGCGGTCGAATGGTTCGTGGGCACATTGCAGCCGAACGATGCCAGTGACTTCATTGTGGCAATTAAGGCGAACGAAACCGGTGAAGTGGCTCATAAGGCCGGCGTGATTTCGGAACATGGCCAGGTGACAACCTGCGAATTGACATCAAATGTGATCGGTACTGCCGCGCTGGACATGAAGATCGTCGCCGACCATCGTGAACTTCGCGTGGGTGAAGAAATTCGTTGGGAAGTTCAGGTGCGAAATACGGGAACCCGTGAAGCATCCAGCGTCGGAGTGTCTTGTGAATTACCCGCAGGTTTTCAGCTTATCGATGCCGAAGGTCCGACACCGTATATCGCGGAAAACGGCGTGCTGATCTTCCGATCAATCCCGTCTATCGATGCGGCGACCAGTGCCAAACTCGTGATCCGTGGTCGCTGTACTCGCGAAGGCAATCAGAGCCTGCGTCTACGTGTCGCGAGCGAATCCGTCACAGAGGTTCTGATCGGCGAAGAATCCGCATCGGTGTCGCGATAAGAAT
>CAZFDW010000373.1:0-6787 GCA_964517865.1 uncultured Chitinophaga sp. | reverse complement strand
TGCTGCCAATGTATTTCCTGATCGGAGTCTGGGGCGGGCCTCGCAAAGAATACGCTGCCATCAAATTCTTCCTGTATACACTGGCCGGAAGTGTGTTGATGCTTGTCGCGATGTTGATGTTCTACTTCAACAGCGATGTCCAGGCGGATGGCTTCAATCTGATCAGGCTCGCGGAAGCGGCGACAGCAGGGACTCTGCTGAGCCCTGAGATGCAGATCACCGCGTTCATCATGCTGTTCATTGGGTTCGCGATCAAACTGCCGGCGTTTCCGGTTCACACATGGTTGCCTGACGCTCACGTAGAAGCTCCGACCCCGATCAGTATGATTCTGGCCGGCGTGTTGCTGAAAATGGGTGGCTACGGCATCATTCGTATCGCGTTTCCTCTTTGCCCGTATGGAGCCCAGTACCTGGCTTACTCAATGGTGGCCATTGGCGTGATCAGCATTATTTACGGCGCGTTCGCAGCTCTGGCTCAGACCGACTTCAAACGCCTGGTTGCTTATAGCTCTGTGAGTCATATGGGATACGTGTTGCTGGGTCTGGCAGTCTGGAAGATCAACGAACAGACCGGGGAGACGATGAATTCTGAGTACTGGCAGATGGGGTTGAACGGTGCCATGTTCCAGATGATTGCTCACGGGATTTCATCGGCTGGCATGTTCTTTATGGTGGGTGTGATTTACGATCGAGTCCATCACCGCGATCTGAACAAATTCGGTGGCCTGATGGGCAAGATGCCGCTCTACGGTGGGCTGTCGGCAGGGCTGTTTTTCGCTGGTCTGGGTCTGCCTGGTCTCTGTGGGTTTATCGGTGAAGTCTTCGTGGTGCTCAGCACATGGAGCTACAATCCCGCTCTGGCAATCGTGGCTGCGTCAGGCGTGATTCTGACGGCAGGATACATTCTGTGGGCCATGCAACGTGTTTATCTCGGAGCAGAATACAAGGGACCGCATCCTGAAGATCTGACGTCGATGAATATGCGGGAAACGGCAATCGCCGGAACGCTGCTGACACTGGCGGTCATTCTGGGAGTTGTTCCGGCCATCATGTTCAACATGATGACGCCTTCAATCAGTCGCATGGCGAAAGCGGCGGAAGCTGGCTACCAGAAGTCGGCACCTCAGTTGAATCAGGATGAAATGCAGGCCGCTCAGCGCTAAGCATTCGTCGATCCTGTCGTGGTGTGTACCCTGTTCTCTTGTCGGTAAGTTTCAAAATGCTGTTTCCTCAGCTTCTCGATAAACTGATTAATGAAACAACATCGTTGTCGTTGCCAGGCTTCAGCGTCGAGTTGTGCCTGAGTGCGACGATCGTGGCGATGCTGATGATGCGGCTGGTCAACCTTGACCGCTTCGTTCCAGCCTCAGTGACGGCCGTCCTTGGAGCATTCGCGGCTTTGATCTTTACGTGGCTGCAGTTCCGCCAGATTGGCGCAGCGGATGCAATCGTGTCACAGAAGATATTTACCGGCCTGCTGATTCACGATACGTTCACAGTTTTCTTCCGCGCGTTTCTGTCTTTGTTTCTGTTGCTGACAATTGCGCTGACTTCGCTCACCGGCATCCCGGACAACGAAGACGGTCCGGACTTCTATTCGCTGCTCTTCGGTGCCACGATCGGCCTGATGATCATGGCGAGTGCGAATAGTCTGCTGATGCTGTTTGTCGGCGTGGAAATGGCGAGCGTACCAAGTTATGCGATGGTCGGCTTCCTCAAAGGTCGCAAGCCGAGCAGTGAAGCAGCCTTGAAATTTGTGGTCTACGGAGCTGGTGCGGCCGGTGTGATGTTGTATGGAATCAGCCTGATTGCAGGCGTGCTCGGCACCGCCGATATGTCGCTGCTGGCTGCACGTCTTGGTGAAGCGGCTGCTGGCGGATCGGGTGGGCTGAGTGATCCGGAACTGCGAGCCGTATCGCTGGGCATTTTGCTCGTGATGGTGGGTTTGGCGTTCAAGTTGTCACTCGTACCATTTCATTTCTGGTGTCCGGATGCATTCGAAGGCGCATCTGCCGAAGTTGCCGGGTTTTTGTCCGTGGCTTCCAAGGCCGGAGCGTTTGGACTGCTGGTCCGCTTTGCTCTCGCATTGTCCGGTGCCCCGGGAACAGAATCCCTCATGATCGCGTTTGGTGTCGGGATAGGTTTCATCGCCTGTGTCACGACGACATTCGGCAATCTTGCTGCGTATACTCAGACCAATCTGAAACGCCTGCTCGCTTACTCGACAATCGCTCATGCAGGTTACATGGTCATGGCGGTATCCGCCTTACTGGTGATGTCAAATAGTCCCCAAGCCGCCGCAATGAAGATCGATATCAATCGTTCGGTGGAAGGACTTCTGTACTATCTGTTCGTGTATCTGTTTATGAACCTTGGCGCGTTTGCCGTCGTGGCGATTGCCCGCAACCACACGTTCAGTGAAGAAGTGGACAGTGTCAAGGGACTTGTCAGCCAATCGCCGACTCTGTGTATCGTGATGCTGATTTGTATGTTCAGCCTTGTCGGAATGCCGCCGTTCGGCGGATTCATCGGGAAGCTGATGATCTTTGCGTCGGCCTTTAAGGCTGGCGATGTGCACTGGTTTATGTACGTCGTGGTCGCGTTTGGTGCATTGAACACTGTGTTCAGTCTCGTGTACTACATTCGAGTGCTGAAGACGATGTTTATGGATGCACGACCAGTTGACGCCAGACCCGTGCCGGTGCATCTGGGATCTTTGGAATCGATCTACGTGGTTGCACTTGCCGCGTTCGTGTTTCTGCTCGGTGTACTGCCGCAGTTCCTGAGTGCTACCGCAGGTGCTGCGGCTCAGTCGCTGGCCGGGTTTTAGATTCCGCAGTTGCTTTCTTTGATTCAGATGCAGGTTTGGACATGACGTGCCAGGATAATGAAATCCTTCTGAACGGCGTTCTGATTCAGATGGCTCGCAGCTTTCTGCAGTACGTTTCAGAATGTTCTCCGTGGGTCGCTGCCGACGCTGCGTCAGATGAAGCTCAGGTCATTGTTTTAGCCGCCCGCCAGCGACAGGATGTGGCAGACATCGCGGCCCTGTTGGAGGCTCGCGAACACTACATCGATTTTGGTTCGTTCCCGACGGAATACACGGACCAGCAGTTTCTGTCATTGCAGTCCATCATGAACCGTCTGAAGCAAAGCCATCAGCTGGTGTGTCATCGAATCAGCACCGCCATCGTGTCCTTCCGCACTGCGGGTGATACTGAGGCTGCTGAATTGCTGACCACAGTGGAATCTCATGAACGAGATATTCTGCGTGGCATGCACGAGATTGAAATGACGCTCGCGACACATTCTACGGCTGCTGTTTAAGAACCCCTGAAGAAATCTGCGTGGCAGCGCTGAGCCTCGATCAATCGTGTGATTTCACAACCCGGCCGCCAAGCCGGCCAGCTCCAGGGCCGAGCTGGATGATGTGGTCGGCGTGGGAAATGAGGGCGGGATCGTGGTCAATCACGATTACGGAATGCCCGGTTTGCAGCAGGAATTCCAGGCACGTCCGCAGGCGTTCAATGTCCTGCAGATGCAGGCCACAACAAGGTTCGTCGAGCAGAAACAGTGTACGGCCGGCTTTCATGAGTGCCGCAGCTTTGCGATTTTGAGCGGCTGTGTCACCGTCTTCGAGCGGAATCCCGGCCAGCAGTGCGGCGATCCTCAGGCGTTGTGCTTCTCCGCCGGACACTGTGCTGAGCGGTTGCCCGAGTCGCAGATAGCCAAGCCCCACCTGACGCACCGCGTTCAGGCGTTGCTGAATCTTGTGATGTCCATTGAAGAACGTAAATGCTTCGTCACTGGTCATGCACAGGATTTCATGCACCGACCGGTCGCGATAGCGGATCTCCAGCACTTCGGGGCGAAATCGACGTCCGCTGCATTCTTCACATGTTGTCTCGATGTCAGCCAGGAACTGCATCGGGACCGTCACCACACCGCGGCCTTCACACACGGGGCATCGACCACCCGCAGCGGAGTTGAAACTGAACGTCCCGCGTCCAAAGTTGCGTTTCCTCGACTCATGTGTTTCCGCCAACAGCACTCGAATTTCATCGAACACGCCGATCCAGGTCGCAGGGATACTGCGTCGGGATCGTTGCACTGGACTTTGATCCAGCAGCAACACGCTGTCAATCTGTTCGAAGCCATCAATGCGATCGATTGTTCCATCACCGGACGGTGTGTTGGTGAGCTGCATTCGACGGCAAAGGTTGGGGTAGAGGGCATCGACAATCAGGGAACTCTTACCGCTGCCACTGACGCCGGTGATGGCACACAGCACGCCCAGCGGGATTTTCACCGTCAGGTCATCAATGTTGTGACAACGAATGCCGGTTAACGTCAGCCAATGTTCTGTTTGGCGACGTTGCTTCGACGCTGCTTGCGCAGAGACTGGACTCATTCGCAAGTGCTTCGCTGTCGCAGTATCTGCGTCCAGGAGTTCACCGGGGGCTCCCTGAAAGACGATCGTGCCACCGGAGTCTCCGGCACCAGGACCGACCTCGACAACATCGTCAGCCGCAAGAATGAACTCCGGATCGTGCTCAACCACCACAACGGTGTTTCCACGTTGCTGAAGGTCACGCACGGCTGCAATGATGCGTTTTGTGTCGGACGGATGAAGACCGGCGGTGGGTTCGTCGAGTACATACAATGTGTTGACAAGACCGGAACCCAGGGCCGTTGTCAGCGACGCACGTTGAGATTCACCGCCGGAAAGCGTCCGCATGCTGCGATTAAGAGACAGATAGTTCATGCCGCAATGGATCAGGAACGCCAATCGCCGCTCGGAGTGATCGAAAGCTCCTCGCATCGCGGATTGCAGGTATGTGGGAAGTGATGAGCGCGTCTCTGTGAGCCATGTGGACAGGTCACCAATCTCCATGCCTGCGACAGCCGGTAACGTCAAACCTCGCAATTGCAAGGCCAAGGCATCGCGATTGAGTCGATTGCCGTTGCAGGTGAGGCAGCACGTTTCCAGTTGCTGGCTTCCTGACTGCCCGCGTTTCTTTGTTCCGGCGGCGTCCGAAGCCACTGCACTGACGCCCGTGCCGCCGCAATCCGGACAGGCACCCAGGGGCGAAGTGAAACTCAACATTTCCGGCGATGGTTCGGGAAATTCTCGGGCGCAGCCGGGACAGATTCGTTTGCCGGAGAATTGTTGCACGGACCAAACTGTGCCATCCACAATTTGTACCGAAGGGCTGACGCCGCCTCGCTCAGTAGAGATGGGCTCGACCTCAGTCAAAACTACGCAGTTGCCGTCGCCGATCTTCATGGCGGTAGAGATCGATTCCGTAAGTCGATCGGCATTGACTGCATCTGATTTCAGACGATCAACGATCAACTTGAATGTTACTGCCGCGAGGTCGGACGTTCGTCGGCCTGCAGGGCGCGGGACTGCTGGCAGTGATTCCAGTTCCTCCAGCCGGACTATGCGGTCATTGAAGATGATCCGAGTAAAACCGTTCCGCAACAGGTCCGCACGCACCTCGGCGTATGATGTCTGATCGACATGTATCACAGCGCCGATCATCATGCGGGCTTCAGATGGTTGCTCCAGAATTGCGATAGCGACAGACTCTGCCGACATCGCATCGACCGGCCGCTGACAGTCCGGGCAGACCACACGACCCGCCCGGGAAAAGATCACGCGGAGCGATTCGATGATCTCAGTTCGCGTACCCAGCGTACTGCGTGGCCCGTCGAAACGCATCTGTTGCCGAATGGCGATCGCCGGCGGAAGCCCGTTGATCCGGTCCACAGCCGGCCGTTCGATGCGATCCAGAAACAGCCGCGCGGAAGGCGAGAACGTTTCGATGTAACGCCGCTGACCTTCCGCATAGAGCGTGTCAAATGCCAGACTGCTCTTCCCGGAACCGCTCACACCACAAATCACGGTCAGCGCGTTGTGTCGGATCTTCAGGTTGACATTCTGAAGATTGTTGACGCGTACTCCTTCGAGTTCGATGAATCGTCCGGTCGCCACATTTCCGCCCGTGAGTTTCCCACGCATTGAGTTCGAGTCGACAGCTCCGCTTACTTTTGAAAACATGTTGTAGATGAGTCAAGTTCCGGCTGCGATGCCAAAACGATCGAATGTAGGATGGACATTCATGTCCGTCGCCTGGCCAATATCTCGGACATGAATGTCCAAACTACAGAAATCGCAGCCATGCACCGTTGTTCAGCCATTTCGCGAGCCTCCATTTCGCCCCCCGGATTTTGCCGTAATGCGCTCAACTTTCGAGAGAGGATGACGTATCAGTCCGGAAATCCTCGAGAAGCCCTTGTTTTTCAGGAGAATCGACGGACATAGCGTGAAAATGAACACAGTCGGGAGAATTCATTCTGGTTCGCATCGTATCCGGCAACAATGTTGCTGAACCATCACCTACAAAAAGCGAGAATCTTTATCGTGACGGGTCCAAGCCCACAAGTCGTCTTCCTGACCCACGAAAGCTGGCTGCGGACGGTGGTTCGCAGTCGGCTAAATGAATCGGAAGCAGTCGAAGACGTGATGCAGAACATCGCGTTGGCGATCGTGCGGCATCGCCACGGGCTGGCTGAAATCAATCGCATCACGTCTTGGCTGTATCAGATAGCCATTCGCCAGGTGCTGATGCACAGGCGATCTACGGGGCGCCGCCGCCGATTGCAGAATGCGATCGCGGCACAGCAAGCCGGGCAAACATCCGCATCGAATTCGCTCGACAAAATGCTGGCGTGTGAGTCGCAGCAGATCGTGCAGAAAGCCCTGGACGACCTGCACGATCTG
>CAZFDW010000372.1:0-6800 GCA_964517865.1 uncultured Chitinophaga sp. | reverse complement strand
TGTCCTACATCGGCATGAAACACTGGCAGAGCCAGTGGCACACAGCCCATCAATTTATCACTGACAGAGCACCAGTCCTTCATCTATTCAATCAAAGGGCGCTGGCGTTTTGAGTTCGAGCGATGGAATTCGTCGAACTCGGACGGCAGCAGCGTGAGCAACTGTTCGACCGACAGCGAATGCAAATCCCATGTCAGATCAAGCTGACTCAGGACGTCCGCAAAACGGCGAGGGCTTCCAGGGGCTTTGCCGCTCAGGCCAGGGCGATTGCGTCCATTGGCAGCGTCGTAGTAAAGACGTGTGGCAACTCCTACGACGGCGTTGCAGGTGACGAGCGATGGTCTGGAGGCAATCAAAGGGACAATTGCGCCGGGTTGCGTTGGCGTGCCACACAGCAACGACATTGCGCGGCGAGGTTCGTCGCGATGAGCCCGATAGATCTGAAACGGGCCGGCGAGCATATGCCGGCAGGTTCTGCGAGGGTCTTCCAGATCGGCCAGCCAACGATATCGATCACCGGGATTCCAGCAATCCTTCACCACAGGGCAAAGTGATTCGAACCAGTACAATGCCAGCCAACACCAGAATCCTGCATCGGCGCGAATTGTGGACGTGTCTTTTCGTAACAGGCGGCTCAGGTGTTCGGCGATTTCGAGGCGTGACCGAAACCTCCGCACTTCGGCATCAATCTCAATATCGATCGGTGCTGACGTTCCTGATTCCGTGAGCAGTTCCAGCGGAGCGTCCGCCGTGGGATGGTCTTTCAGCGATGCGAGAAACGCATCGAACTGTTCGATCCCGGATTGTGTCAGTCGGCGCGCCAGCATGGTGAAGACAGAACCACTCAGAGCCAGATATACTTCTGCACAAACTCCACGACATCACCGAAGCACCAGTACGCCAGCGATGTTTTTCCGCAGTACAAATGCACGGTCACTTCCACGCCGATGCGCTGAGGAGGAAGATCCTGTCCGTCATTCGCTTCTGCCGTCAGTTCAAACACGGTTCCAAGTTCGGTATCGGTTGTCGAACGAGTCGCGACTTTAGTGAGATGGCAGGTGAATTCCTTTTCCGGCTGTGACGCCAGCTTAAATTCCCCGTCAAGTTCGGGAGACTTGCCGTCGGCAATACGTTGACGCTGCGCCTCCAGGATGTGCCCCATGCGTTTCTCTTCAACCAGCAGTTCCATGTGCCACTTGCTGCCTTCGCCGTCATTCATGATGTCAAATAAATGATCACCTGCCTTAACAGGCCGATCTTCGAGCAGTTGCCGCAGCTGAAAGTCCGGAATGCGACCGCTGGCCTGAGCCTTGATTGAGAGCTTTTCAGTCTTGCGGTTCTCCAGTTGAGCCAGTTGCTTTTCGGCGATAATGCGGTCGCCGTCGATTCGCTTCTTTTCCACTTCCAGACGTTTGACAGTCGCCACCGCACTGCCCTTCTGCTCACCTTCTTCGGAACGTTCCGCAAATTGTGCCGTGCGGATTTCATCTTCTTTCGCAAGCTGCATGTTCTTCTGCTTTTCGATCGAAGCCTTTGCCTCCTCGATCTGTCCGTCGAGTTCGTCGTTCTGCAGCACGATGAGAACGTCACCTTTCGTCACCAACTGATTCGGAGGTATCTGAATTCCCTTGCGAGTTATCAATCCGTCGTATGTCGCAAACACAGCCGTCTGCTCGACCGGCATCCATTTGCCTTCGGCCTTGACAGGATATTCCAGCCGATACAACACCATGACTGCCACTAGTCCCGCGATGCCCATTAACACGGCGGCAGAAATCGCCAGCTTTCGTCCGCGAAACCACTCCAGACCTTTGCCCATCAGCTGCCACAGACTCAGCCCAAAGATACGTCCGTGCTGCCGAGCGTTCCATAAAGCTGCACCCACATGGTCGGCGACCAGTTCAGCTCGCTGTTCCAACTGCGGCAATGGTTCTGATTCTGCGATCTGTTCAATCACCAGACATCCGGTCGCTTTCGGTCGCTTCCGGCGTCGTTCGCGATCTTCTTCTTCGCCCTGCTTTCGGACCATGGCTTCGTTTTCAAACATGGGTACCAGCATCACCATGCGGGAACCACTCTCCTGCACAAACGCCGCCAACGGTTCCTCGATCTGCGGCGCAAGCCCCTCGACGCGCCCGGTGTAGACCAGTGTCTCACCCATCTCAATTACACTCCGCGACAGCTTGCGCATGGCGACGATCAGATTCGCTCGCGCATTGACGCTGCTTTGGCCGCTCACGGCTCGGATCTGGAAACTACGTCCCTTGCGAATCGCCACGCTGACGCGATCACAGCCGAGCAGCGCGCGACTGTCACTGGCGGCTGCGTCGGCGACTTCCTCTTCCCGCAACGAACGCTGAAGACGCAGTGAGAACTGTTCGAAGTCCGTCCAGAACTGATTCTTTAGGTCTGCATTGTCTTCCGGATTGCGTCGTCGACCTTCCAGAAAACGTGATGCGTATCCGCACATCTGCTCCAGAAACTGCATGTATCCCGACTGTGCCTTGAGCGGAACATCAGGACGCTGAAACAACTCGACAACACCAACGCATTTTTTTTCTTTATGAAGTGCCGACAGAACCAGAACATGTTCGGTCGGAAGTTTCGCTTCACCGCCGTGGGTCAGCGTGCGGGCTTCCCCGGTCTGCATCACTTCGATCAGTAATTTTTCATTGAGTCCCAGTGCCCCGGGCGTTTCACGCAGTCTGGTTTGATCCAGATTCATCTGAGCTGTCAGGTTCAGTCGACCGGATTCGTCCAAAGTCCAGACGACACCCGCGCGAGCCCCGACAGCCGTGACGACGCGCGTCAGGAATTCCTGAAAGTAGACAGGCGGCGGAAGTTCCTGACCGGACATCTGCTCGATCTCGCGTGCCAACTGCATCACGCGCTCTCGGACTTTTTTCAGGTTTTCGTCAGATGGAACAGGTTCTGTCATGAAATCGTCCGTTGTGCTTCAAAAAATCGGCTGTGTGCTCGTTGTGGGCTTGGAAAAATGGTCAGGAACTAATAGCCAAATGGCCCGAAGGGTGCAGCGCACAATTGGTTCCTGACCCGTCTTCCAGGATGACTCTTTTTTTAATACCAGAATCCCCCCCATTTTGACGGGAAAAACTGACATCTCCAACATACTTCGCCCTGATCGCCGGAAAACCCCGGATTGTTCATGTGTTCTGAAATGCGGTCAAGACCGGTGATCAATCTGGCGGCCACAGTTTGACACCGATTTCTGTTTTCGCCACTGCGTGCGAGGAATAGGCAAAACTGGTAACCTTCCTGCGGGCTGAATATCGCCGGAATTCGCTGTTGGAACCTGGTTCCTGCAAGTTGTGGCTAAACAGGATCAGTATGACGCACATAACATGTCGAGACAATGCCGGCCAACTTTCTCGGTTGGTACGAGCGGTTTTTCAGATGCTGGCTCGATCCCTGAAACGAGGAATCCACGCGGAGCTGGTTTGCGGCCTTGGCATAGTTCTGGTGATCGCATGCCTTTCCGCTGTGACGATCGGTGATGACGCTGCCGGAACCGCCAAAGAAGTCTGCATCGTGCAGGATCCATTGATTACGGAAGCCAGTGGGCTGACAGTCTGTCGCACGACGAAAGACGCGGTCTGGATGCACAATGATTCCGGCGATGTGCCGCGACTGTTTCTGGTCGGGCTCAACGGCACTACGCAGGGCATCGTGAATGTCAAAGATGTCACCGCCACGGACTGGGAAGATATGTGTTCCTTCGAACTGGATAACGAATCCTGGTTACTGATTGGCGACATCGGCGACAATCAGCGTGTGCGAGGAACAAAGTCGCCGCGCTGTCAACTTTTGTTGCTGAAAGAGCCAAAGCCTGCTGAGGCCGGTTCGAAGCAGGGGACGCCGGAATCGACGATCAACGTTGTCCGTACGATTGAATTCCAGTTTCCGGATGGTCCGCATGATTGTGAAGGCCTGGCTGTTGATACTCTGTCACGCGCAATTCTGCTGGTTACAAAAGCCGATCCTGCAAACAGTGCGTTGTACTCGCTGCCATTGACAACAACAAAGGGCAGAGAATCACTGACGGCCGAACTCGTCGCCCCGCTGAGTGTGATGTATGCGACGGCGATGGACATTTCTTCCGATGGTCGTCGGATGGCGATCGTCAACATGTTCAGCGGTGTGATGCTGACGCGCGATGACCCCGAGAAAAAATCCTGGGCCGATGCGAGCAGCGAATCGGTCACCGCGCTGACTCTTCCAGTCCGCAAACAGGGTGAATCCGTCTGCTTCACCGCCGATGGCAAGTCGCTGTTGCTGAACAGCGAGGGTAAATCACAGCCACTGTGGCAGGTTGCACTTGAAACGGAAGATTAGTATCTACTCGGGGAGCTCCGCCGGCAACGAGACATCCGGTGGCGGACCCATTTGTGAATTCGATTGCCCTTTGTCCTGGGTGGCCGCGAAGATGCCTCCGGCCAGGAGCATCGCAAGCAGAATCGCGAGCAGAATCTTCCAGACGCTGTAGGGGCGTTCGCCCTGAACTTCGCCCGTCGCCGCGTTGATGAATACCTGAAACGTCTTGTTGTTGTGTTGATAGGCCAGCAGCCAGACGGGCAGCAACAGATGTTTATACGTCATCGCGTCGTAGCGACTGTTCACGGAACTCACGACCTGTGTATCGCCGCCAATCCGCTGGCGGACTTCCGCCTGAATCGCGGCATCGATTCGCTGCTTGCCATCGACAAAGCATTCATCCAGTTCGATGTCGTACGTCCGTGCCATCAATCCGGCGAGCAACTGCTGATCGAATGCAACAACTTTCAGTAACGGCCACGGTTCCAGGGCCAGCATAAAATCCCGTCGCAGCCCGGTGTTTGCGAGGACCAGCACGTCATCAAAGAATCGTTGGAAATTACCGCTGGCAGGATACCACCGCGTTCGGCGTTCAGTACGCCTGTTTTTTCCGGAGCCCACGGTGACGTAATAATACTCACCTCGTTGTCCGGAGTACGCCGTCAGCGTCATGGAATCGAACGTAAAATACGACAGGTACACGCCATTGAGTTTTCCTGCAGCGCGTTCCTGCCGAAACCTGCTCGGTGCGAACCAGCGAGAATTCACCCATTGGAACAGGTTCTGTTTCGCATGATCACCATCAATTTGAAACGGAATTACCCCATCCACCGGTAGACGATGCGCTTCGCTCTTATGAGCCTTTTCAAGCTGCATCGGCGAACCACAGTACGGACAGAAAGTACTCGTCAGAGTGCCGTAAAATTCGACATTGCCTCCGCACGAATCGCAGCGAAGTTCACGATGCGCAGATTCCGCTTCAGCCACTTCCGGGTCGGTGTTGATCTTTCTCGCCTGCGTTTCCTCACGCCACTGCCGGATGCGTTCGAGCATGACATGGAAGTCCTGCTCCGGCAGTTCGCCTTCCAGCCGTCGTTCGATCTGCTTGACGTGTCCGCAATGCGGACATTTCATCGCTTGTTCGCCGATGTGGAATTCCAGATCCGAACCACAGGATTCGCAGGGGAAAATTCGACCAGCGCCGCCGTCAAAGGTCTGACCCACATCACCGGTGCGGACGTCCTTCCGGAGAATATCCAGCGGACCGTCGGAATCAGTTCTGTTCAGCTGGTCCGGCATGGCCGCCGAAAACTGCCGTTTATCAGGTTCGAGTGTCATTGAGTTTCAGCCCGCGCTCCTTCATATCCGCCCACAAGCTGAAAGCGTATCAGGTGCAGCGGCGGATGTCAGCTGAGGGATTATCTCACCGCGTCCAACGCTTCTCGATATGGGGCTGCAATCAGAAAGAAGATGCGGAAGATAAAGAAGACAATCAGGACCACAACCGCCAGCCAGATCGCGCCGCTGAAAAAGACAGTGAGGCGATTCATGGCGCGGCGGGCTTCGTCGTCGAACAGATGACTCAGGCGGTCCAGTTGTTCCGGCACCGTGCCGGTTTCTTCGGCTGTCGCCACCACCTGCAGATATTCCCTGGGAAATAACTGCGATGAGGTCAAGGCGTCCGTCAGAGTCTCGCCCTCTTTCATTTCCTGCCAGATCAATGGTTCAGCCGCGACGAAAGCTTCGTTGGCAGTTGCCTTCAGACTGCATTCCAGTGATGGACGTATGCTCATGCCCGCCTGCTGCGTCAACGCGAAGCACCAGGAAAAGCGTGAGATGGCAAACGATTGCATGCACTTTCCAATCACGGGGACGCGCAACAGCAGCGGATGCAGCGCCATCTGGCCCGCAGTGTTATTGGAAATCATTTTCCATGCCAGGTAGCCTAAGACGGTCGCTGCAAACCAACTGAGAAACCATTTGACCGAACCAGCAGGTCCGTACAGGCCCAGGCCGATGACGTCCATCGGTTTTCCATTCGCCTGAGGTGGCAAGATTCCAAGGATGAAGATCAAGAGTCCGATAATGCCAATCGCCGCCACCAATTGAATCACGGGCCAGGTAATCTGCGAACGAAATTCGCGGGCCTGCTGAACTCGAGCTTCATAGTATTTTGCAAGGGAAGCAAAGATTTCCGGAGCGGTACCGGTCAGCTCACCGACGTTCACCAGATCCCGAAACAAAGGCGGAAAAAGTTCGCCTTCCTCATCAATCGATTCGGCCAGTGACGAACCGCTGGCGATGGCTTTCTGCAGGCGTTGGGCACTGTCGGCGAGGCGTGAGTCGCTGGACTGCTGCGACGATGTCTGCAGCGATTTTCGTACATCCACACCGGCTTCCAGCATCCGAGCCATTGAACGACTGAACGCGCCTAGCGCCTGCGGTGAAATCTGACGACTGCGAATCAT
>CAZFDW010000371.1:0-6828 GCA_964517865.1 uncultured Chitinophaga sp. | reverse complement strand
CGCTAATGCTTCAACGGCGTCAGCAGCACTGACATCATCTTGCCGCTTTCCATTCGCGGAGCCTGCTCCACGCTGGCAACATCCGCCAGACTCTTGACCACTTCGTCCAGCATTTCGATCCCACGCTCATGGTGCGCGTTTTCCCGGCCCTTGAACATCACGTTGATTTTTACTTTGTCACGACGTACCAGAAAATCGCGTGCCTGACGAACTTTAGTTTCGATATCGTGCTGACCGGTCTTCGCGCGGAGACGCAATTGCTTCAACTGAGTCTTGTGCTGCTTTGGTCCACTGGTTTTCTTTGCGCGTTCGTAAATTACCTTTCCGTAGTTCATGATTCGACACACGGGAGGACGTGCTTCTGGACTGACTTCGACAAGATCAAGGCCTTCATCCAGCGCGATGCGCAGCGCTGCTGCAGTTTCCATTTCACCCAGCATCTCACCCGTCGCGCTGACTACGCGGATTGGGGAAATGCGAATACGTTCATTCATGCGCGGCAAATTGCTTTGAGGAGCCGCTGTGGGACGAGATCGTTTAATGGTTACCTCCGGAAAGAACAAATCGATCACACTGTGACACCAGAATTCGGTGACGCACCGAACGGCCCCGACGGCCGACGGCCTGTCTGGGAAACATTCAATACCGCCTTTTATGCCACAAATCACAATAAATTGCCAGTGGTTATCACAAACGAGTTCCCGGATTGGCAACTCCGGGGCTGTCCTGCACATCCGCCGCGTGTCGTCCACTCGCCGAAAACCCCGCAAAATCGTAACTCATTCACCCACTTTGCGTTCGGCAATTTCTTTCGATGAATTTCTGAGTTCTCGCAGAGTTCTGAGGCGATCCATGGTCATTGCCAGAAAACTGAGCCCCATCACAGCCAGAAACTCAACCACGAGCAACTTCGTGCCGTGTTCGTTCAGGAATTTAGCCACGGGTGCCCGCTGATCACTGAACACGACAGCGATCACAGACATGACGGTGAGAATGAATATGCCTGTGGCCGGGACGATCAGTTTAAACAGCAGGCTCACCGGAGCGCCTGGACCTCGCATGGGATTGGGCCTTGATGCGTGTTTTTGAAAGTGGAATTGGAAGGCAGTACAGAACGCAACGTACCGGGATAAGACAAAGTTCGGTATGTTCAGGGTGGGTTCGGGACTGCAATTCCTGCGGCCTGGAGATTCAAGTCAGAGAGATTCCCTCCAATGCGTTGCCATGACGAACAACGGTTGCATCTCGATGGTTTCGGCTGAAAGGGCGGTGCATGACCATACGACGGACATGAATGTCCAGCCTACTCAGGAGACTTCAATACTGCTTGCAATACGTCGGACTTTCTGTCATGTTGGCCACTCTGAAACGCCCGGCGACCAACTGCGGTCCGCTCAGGCTTCGGCCAGCTTTTTTCCGACGACGAACCCGCCTTTCCATGACACCACTGCAAAAACAGAAAGTCGATACGCGAGTCGTAGTGGAAACGCCTGAGGGCGCGGACTTTCAGTTTGTGATTGCCGGTGCCGGAACGCGGACTGTGGCATGGCTGATTGACAGACTTATCCAGGCTGGCATCCTTGCACTGGTGTCCATCCTGGCTCTCTTTCTGTTGCCTTTCGGCGAAGCAGGGGCCGGTTTAGGATTCGGCGGAATACTGATCATTTCGTTTCTGCTTGACTGGTTTTACTTCAGTCTGTTTGAAGCATACTGGAACGGCCAAACACCCGGCAAACGGTCTCAGGGACTTCGCGTGGTCAGAACGAACGGCACGCCGATCGATCCTGCCAGCGCCATCGGCAGGAATTTTCTGCGTGCCGCCGACATGCTGCCCTTCTTCTATACAGTCGGCATGATCTCGATGCTGATGACTCGGCGCTTGCAGCGGCTGGGCGATCTGGTGTTCGATACCATGGTCATCGACGAACGCCGTGAATGGATCAGCCGTGCGGGAGGACTCACCGCCAACATCGAAGCCTTCCTGCGTTCTGATTGCCCGCGACGCTTCAGTGTCCCCGAACGGACATTGGCGGTGATTGAACGACTGTTCGAATCCGATCGTATTATTTCAGAAGCACGACGTGAAGAGATTGCCCGACCTTTGAGCGAAGCGCTGCGAAAGCGACTGGGCTACGTCGATCCGCAGCCGGACCCGCGTAATCCGCACACGTTTTTTCGGACTCAGGGGATTCGGCAGACTTTATTTCTGCTGCGAGTCTTAAAGACGTTCGCTGAGAATCCAGACGGCACAAAGTCCAGGGAAAAAACCACCAGCGCAGAGCGCCCGACCGCCATTGGCGCATACCAGACGAAACAACCTGCGGCAAAAGCAGGCGACTTTGTCAATTCGAACCTTTCCAACTTTCTGGTCGATGATGCCGCAGCCATAGGAAGGGCTCGCCGTGAATCGTGAACGCTTCATTCGACAGCGTCGGACGGACTGGCAGCGATTTGAGACGTTGATGTCGCGGCTTCGCGTAACTCGACAGCGGAAGTGGGCCAGCCGCGACGTTTCAGATTTGTCGCGACTGTACCGATCGATCTGTTACGACCTGTCACTGGTGCAGTCGCGGGAATGGGGCTCACGACTCGAACAGTACCTGAATGATCTGGTGGCCCAGGGACACAATGCGTTGTACCGATCGGCACCGCGGTCGCTGTCGGTGATCTGGGATTTTTTTGCCTATGATTTTCCAAGGACCTTTCGTCGCCGGATTGGAGCCTTCTCGCTTGCCCTGGCGCTGTTTCTGATTCCGTTTCTGGTATCAACACTGGTCGGTTGGCAGCGGCCGGACGTTGCAGAAATGATTGCGGGAAAAGAATCGCTGGAAGCGGCAAGCCAGAACTTTGGCGAAGAACTTTATGCGGACATGGATGCGAAATACGCCGGGCAGCGATCGGCGATGGCAGGTTTCTATGTCAAGAACAACACCGGGATTGCGTTTCAGGCGTACGCGCTGGGAGCCTTTATCGGCCTGGGGACCTGCTTCATTCTGCTGTCGAATGGAATTTCCATCGGCATGGTCACCGGGTACATTCTGGCCGCTGGTCCTCCAACCACGGAAAACTTTTTCAGCTTTGTCATTTCGCACGGGTCATTTGAACTTACGGCGATCGTGATTTCCGGCGGCGGTGGCTTTGTGCTGGCGCACGGAATCCTGTTTCCGGGGCAACGTACTCGCATGGATTCATTGCGACACAATGGCCTTGAATCTTTAAAACTGGCGCTGGGGGCAGGTGCAATGCTGGCCATTGCGGCGATGCTGGAAGGTTACTTTTCGCCGTTACCAATTCCCGCCAGCATCAAATATGTGGTGGGTTCCTGCCTGTGGCTGCTGGTGATTTCCTACCTGTCGTTTGCCGGACGAGGAGGCTCCGCAGATGAAGGTTGAAGAATGTATCGTCACTGTCGAACGTCGTTCCATGGGCGGGTGTCTGGACCTGGCATTCGTGTTTGCGCGGGAGTTTTCCGGACCTTTGTTTCGATTGTGGCTGATCTGCGCGGTGCCGTCGTGCGTTCTGGTCTGGCTGCTTGCTTCCGTAGCGGCGGGGATGCTGTTATGGTCGATCGTGATCTTTCTGTTTTTCAGTTCCGTGTTCAGTTCATTGTTGGTCGCCTGCATCGGACCGCAGGTATTTGGCGTTCCGATTTCTGTTCGCGCGTCATTGAAAGCGTGGCGGAAGCGTTTTTGGGCCTGGTTCGTGTTAAGTTTTGTGATGCGGTTCATGCAGGCCATTACCGGATTCTGTTTTTTGTTACCGTCCATTTTTGTGACGTCGTACGCCGGGCATATGCCTGAGGTTTTGTTGCTGGAACAGGCGCCTGTCAACAGCGTCACCAGGCGACTCAGTTGGTTGGCGGGCGGTGGCGGCTACAGTCGCAATCTGGGGCGACTGATGGGACTGATGGTGTTCTGGGCGTTGCTGTCGTTCGGGTTGTTTCTGATAATGGACTTCCTGTCGACCTCGCTTTTTAACGTGCCAATCTTTTTCAAAATTGCGTTTGACAGTTCTCGCAGCACCGGAGATGTGTTTTCTCAATTGCTTTATGACGACCCAAAAGTACTGACGGCGATTCAGTTGACCATCTGGCTGCCGTATCCCGTAATTCGGCTGGCGTGGTTTTTCTGCTATCTTGATCAGCGAATCCGGAACGAATGCTGGGACCTGCAGCTGCAGTTTCGCGCAGAAGCCGCACGACTTGAGGAGCTGGCTGTATGAAACGAGGGAGCTTCTGTCCACATGCAGGCCAACCCCATCCGCCTGGGACTGAGACAGAAATCAGTGGGGCACGATTTCATCGTGCCGAGCACGTTAAAAACGTGCTCCACGTCCGGACGACGATAGTTATTTCTGCGCCGACCCTTGGTGCGGATTGTCGACAGGATCCGACGATCCGGCGACGGAGTGCCTTCGCGTTGAGCGTCCTGGCGATGTTGGTGGTGGGAGCCACTTCAGTGCGTGCCGCTGCCGTGCAGTCCACGCCGATGGATGGTTCACAGATTGATCGAGTCGGCGAACAGGTCATGAACAGCAATGAATTTCGGTCTGTGCGACGCACGGTGCTCGAAAAGTTGCCGGAGACCGACGTTGATAAAGGCTTTCTGGGTAGTGCGCTGCAATGGATGGGCGACAGGATTGGTGACGTCTTCGGCGCGATCGGCGATTTTTTCCGCTGGCTTTTCAGTGGATTCAGCGGCCCCGGACCTGCGCGAGCACCGGTGCAACCCGTCAGTTCACCAGCGGGCAGCTGGGACTGGAATCTCGGTCTGGGTGAATTGGCAAATGTGTTTGTCATCGCTGTCATTGTTGTCATTGTGATGGTGCTGATCGTCATCGCCGCGATGATTGTGAAATCGATTGACGCAAAGAAACGGAATCGAGATGGTCTGCTGTCTGATTCAGAAGACATCCTCTCCGACGTCACCACGCCGCCGGGTGAACTTGCGGCTTCGACGTACGAATCCCGCGCGATTCAGTTTGCATCGACAGGAAACTACCGCGCTGCGATTCGTGAATTACTGCTGGGCAGTATGAGCTGGATTGAACGCGCCGGGCTGATCCGGTATCGCAAAGGACTCACGAACCGCGATTACGTGCGTTCAGTCTGGCGACGCACGGACAAACGTGAAGGGTATCTGACGACCGCAATTCAGTTTGAACTTGTGTACTTCGGACGCCGAAATCCGACCGCGGAAATGTTTGCATTGTGTCTGACAGGTTTTCAGGGAGCCTTCCATGAAGAAGAAGCGCCGACTGCTGCGGTCTGACACCTTCTGGGGTCTGACAGCGGCTTTGCTTGTAATCCTGCAGTTTTGGTGGCTGCCGGGCGAAGATGGCTCTGCTTCGGATTCGTACAGCACGACTGTGGATGGCAAACTGGGCCTTTATCGGACGCTCAGCCAACTTTTTCCGCGCGTCGATCGCGACGCGCTGCTGGTAGTTCCTGAAGATCGTGCGTGCCTTGTCCTGACTTCGCCGGATCGATATCCGAATGATCAGGAACAGAGTGAGCTTTACGAATTTGTCTATGCCGGCGGCACACTTGTCTTCGCGCCGAATTGGGATGACCCGGAGTGCGAGATGAGATTGCTGGGGATTCGTACGACGGCACGGCTTTTGTCCGATTCCACAACGACAACACCCACAGTGCCTTTCACAGTTCCTGTCACACCCGCTGGTCCGGCGGAGATGCCAGCGGAAGCTGCGGATGCTGAGACGGAGACTGAAGCACCGACAAAGTCTGCGTCGGAACTGGAGATGGATGCCATACCTCCGAATTCAGCGCAGGCCCCTGGCTCATCCAAACCGCCGGCAGGCAGCGATGAAAATGACGAAAATCAGATCAGCTCGCGGGAAGAAATGCTGAAAAAGAAAACTCCGGGACTGACCCCGGCACCTGGACTTGAAACGGCGCCGGAAGAATTGGAAGAGTTTTCAACACCGGGCGAAACCGTCGATGCGTCCAGCGATCTTGTAGACGGTTCCGTAGAATGGAATTCCAGCGCGGACCTGGACGTGCCGTCGCATCTGGCGACCGAGACACTCGTTTCCTCAACCTCCGATCGTGTTGAAGTGGCCACGTGGCCAATGGGAAGTGGACGAGTCGTCGCGTGTTCAAGTCCGGACATTTTTTCGAACCGAAGTATGTTGTATCCGAGTTCCCGGCGACTGGCCGTGCGTCTGGTAGAACGCGGTTACCTCCACACCAGGGAAAGCTCCGATCAAACCACGGCAATCGTACTGAGCGAGTACTTCAACGCCAGCGATTCGTATGCGCAAACGGGTGTCCTGTTTAGTCCTTCGCTTCGAATCGGTACATTGCAACTGGTGCTGGTTGCCGTGCTGGGAATCTGGCTGGCATTTTATCGCTTCGGTCCTGCGCAGGACGTCTCGACGCTGCAGCGACGGTCACTGACCGAAAGTGCTCAGGCGGTGGGAAATCTGCAGTATCGACTCAACGACGGCGGTGCGGTGATTCGCAGCTATCTTGAGTACATCCGCAGTCAACTGCGCCGTCGGTATGGCAGCATTGTGCGGCTGGATCAGCCGGAGGCTCTGGCACACCGGGCGGGAATGAACGTCGATGAAGTCCGGGACCGACTGGCTGAAGCCCAGGCTTTGACAGAAACGGTGCAACTCTCGCCCGACAAAACGGCGGCATGTCTGCGCTGGCTGGCCGTATTCCAGCATCGCCTCTCTGGTAGCCGGGAGGAAAAAGCCACATGATTTTCAAAGTCGCCACGTGCGATTCAGTCCCAACGGGACGGCAGGATGTAGCCACGGGCGCGAGCCCGTGGACCGGGATGAAGAATCACGGTGAGTCCC
>CAZFDW010000370.1:0-6860 GCA_964517865.1 uncultured Chitinophaga sp. | reverse complement strand
TTTGCTTTCTTTGTGCTTTTTGTGTTGTTTCGTGGCTAGAAAAAACGTCCCGATTCCTCGCGTAAGCAAATAAAATCCAGATGCTTCAATCCCAGTGAATAAGCGGGCCATTGTTTTTTAAAGCTCGTGGAACAACAACGTGGGCGAAAGTTGAACTTTAAAGGCCCTTGGTGCTGAAGAATGGTGGGTGGTTTGGCGAAAATCGGGACTTCGGATGGCAACCGCCACGAGCTGCTTATCGTGGCGGCTCGGCAGGAGCCTCGCCCTCCCATCCATCGACATGGCAACAAGAGTCAGGCTGCAAAAACTATGACCGCATCGATCTTTGATCTTAGTGGCGAAACTGCCGTGGTACTCGGTGGCACAGGAGTTCTTGGTGGCGGCATGGCGGCAGCCCTTGCGGCGGCCGGTGCGAAAGTTGCCGTTGTCGGACGCAGCGAAGAACGCGGTATGGCCCGAGTCAGGCAAATTGAATCTGTGGGTGGCACGGCCATTTTTCAATCGGCCGACGCTTTGGATGTGGCATCATTGACCGAGGCACGCGATGCAATTATCGCCAAACTGGGATCGATCAGTATCTTGATCGCAGCAGCGGGTGGCAATCGTCCTGACGGCACATTGCCACCGGGCAGCGACTTTTGCAAACTTTCACGCGACGGATGGAATGGTGTCTTTGAGCTGAATCTGGTTGGCGGTGCCCTGTTGCCGGCTCAGGTGTTCGGTGAAACCATGCTGGCTCAGAAAAAGGGCAGCATCATCAACATTGCGTCGATGGCAGGTATGATTCCGCTCTCGCGCGTCGTTGCGTATTCTGCAGCCAAGGCGGCCGTGATCAATTTCACCAAGTTTCTGGCTCGCGAATGGGCCACGCGCGGCGTTCGTGTCAATGCAATCAGTCCCGGTTTCTTTCCTGCAGATCAAAACCGGGCGCTGCTGTTCAGGGAAGACGGGGCATACACAGAACGGGGTCACCAGATTATTGGCCATACCCCGATGGCGCGTTTTGGTGAGGCGCAGGAACTGGACGGTGCCGTCGTGTGGCTGGCGTCACACAGAGCTTCGTCGTTCGTGACGGGGCAGAATATTGTGATTGATGGCGGGTTTTCAGCAATGACGATTTGATGGAGCAGATTTCAAATCCGAAATCCGAAATTTGAAATTGTGGTCGACGGAACGACTGAGTTTTTATCAGGCTTTTTCGTCAGGTGACAGTCATGCAAACTGCTTCGTTACTCAAAAAACTACTGCATTCAATTCCCCTCGGGCGCAAAGCCGATCCTGCTTTACGGGCAGCCATCGCAGCCGACGATCCTGTCGCCTTTCAGGATGCATTTCTGGGTGCGATCGCGAAGCCGAAGAAACGGCTTCGAAAGCTACTGGGGCAGTCCCCTCTGCTGGCAACATGGTCAGTGGATGTAGTCGATTTGAGCGGTCGTGAACGGGAACTGGCGGCATCACTCGACGACCTGACTTCGCGCTCGGCAAAGCAATCCCGTGAGACGAAAAAACACAAACTCAGGAAGAGCAGGCCGACCAGAACTCCGATAAAATATGACGAAGTGATCGCGAACTGGCTTGTTGAAATCGGAACCGCGCCAGGGCCGTGGGAAACAATTGCAATTGCTGAAATCCTGCTTCGCGAAGGTCAGAATTTGGCGCCCGAGAATTTTACACAGGCGCTCGCGGTCCTTGCCGACGCGGCACTTCGCGATTCTTCCGGAGGCTTGTTTGATGCTCCGACCGCAACGGACGAAAGCAACGCCGTGCGTCAGATGATCCATGAGGGAGAATCCCCCTGGATCTGCAGTTTGTTAATGAGTCCTCTCGGCGGTGTGCAGACTCTGGCAAAGTCGGCAACAGAATCTTTGCGAAAAATTCTCTTGGAGTGCACGGATGCAGACGGTTTGGTGCATGGTTCGCTACTCAGTCGCATTCCTGAATGGCTGGCTCCACTCACGCGATGTTCGATCTGGTCTGAGGCTTTCCATGCCCCGCTGTGGGGAAACGACAGCGCGGAGCGGTTGACTTTGGTGACGGAGCGCGCTGCCTTGCTCTTGTTGCCGACTGCGAATCATCAGTCTGACGATGCTCCGCACAAAATCACGCCGTCACTGGCGGAAATCCTTGAGCGGCTGATTCCGGTGTCCGGTTCAGAGCAGGAAAAACGCCTGACGAGGCTGGTGAAGGAAAGTCGCAAACAGGTCGGTGAGGTAACTCGCCCGAAGAAACTGAAGAAGTCGAAAACCAGCGATGATACCGGCATCGTTGAAGCTGCAACCCGTGAATCCGCAAAAAGTGAGTCGTCCGCAAGCGTTGAGAAACAGAAAACAGAAGCCGACCGCAAGCCCGGTGAAAAGCTGCGTAAGCCGGAAGTTTCATGGCAATCCGATCCGGGCTGCGTCGCAATCCTGCGATCATCGTCTGATCTGGATGCTGACATGCTGACTCTGGAATGGCATTCCAGCTCTCCTCAAGTCATGATCGCAGCAGCAGGTGTTCCGATTCTGGCTGGTAACTGGAACTGGTCCGTGCAGTTAGATGACGAAGTTCTGCCATCGCCGACTGCGTGGAAGTGCAGTTGCTGGTTCCTTGATCCGGAGACCGTTTTTCTGGAACTGGAAGCCGAAGATGCCAGAGCCCTGCGGCAGGTACGACAATTGCTGCTGGCACCGCACGATCGCTTTGCCATGATGACTGACAGCGTTACGAGTACCGACCCGGAACGCAAAGTCCAGCTGGTGACATCCGTGCCGCTCGTGGATGGAGCAGCGTGTTCAACGTGTGCCGTTACGCGGGAACTCACACTTTCCGTCGGGCCGCGCACGGTGCGAACTTTTCCGCTGTGGCTGGAGGACGACCGAATCCAGCACACGCTGGGAAGTTATCGGGAACACGATGGGCAGCTGGAACTTGCCGGAGTCGGCAAAGGCGGCGTGACACTGCCCCTGGCTCTGGATTGGCACCCGAAGCGCATCGGTCAACCGGCTGATTGGACTCGATTGTCGGTCACCGAATCGCGTCGCGCTGTGGGCGCTCATGAAGCCAGCGGTTTCCGAATCCGCATTGGCGATCATCAGGTACTGGTTTATCGCAGTCTGATCGCGCCCGCGATTTCACGCGCCGTCCTTGGCCTGCATACGTGGGACGAATCCGTTTATGGCCGAGTTCCGTTAAAAGGCGGACTCCTGCAACCGCTCGTTGAAGTCGAGTATCCGGAATAGGGAGCATTGTAGAGTCAATCTGGCGAGCTCTGGTTAAAGACAATCCGAATTCAATTACGGTAAATTGGATCGACTTTTACCGCTGAACGGGGATTTGCAATGACACTCGTTGTTGATGTGGTTTCCCACGTGATCTGCCCGTGGTGCCACATCGGCAAGCGATGGCTTGAGAAAGCGATTGAGGTATTTCGTTTGCATCGTGGCAGCAAATCATCCACACGAAATACGGCAACTCAAACGCCACCGAACTGAGCGACAACCCAAAAGTGGACGGCGGTCAGATTGCGTCTGGCGGATGTCGGTCAGCAAAATCAAAGGTAGCGTTGCATTTTTTGCAGCAGTAGGTCGTGATGGACCCTTTGCATTCGTCGTCGCGTTCAGCAACCTGAATCAGTGCGAACCACGAGCGACATTCAGGGCAAATGCGAAATGTGCCGGGTTGCATCGGTCTGGGAAGTATGCGAATTGTGCTTGATTTGTCAGCCATTGGAAAAACTCAAATCGCAGTATTGAAGGTCTTTATACACGACCGTGAAGGAAGCGAATGACGCTGTGTTACGAACGAATGAACCAAAGCCAACTCACATTACGCAAGTTCGAAGGCACACGTGCAAATACTATTTTCACCGATTTGATGCCGGGGAAAACACGCTCAAAAGGCCGTCGAAAGTCTTTCCCCGGTGGCGTCAAATCCTAAATCGTTATGCGTCTCAGGGAGCGGAACTGCCAGATGACGAGAAGCAAGATTGCCGCGATGATAACAGCCCACGGAACCGAGCACCTCGGGTAGTCCATGTTGTCGATGTCCCAGGACGCGTATTCTACCCACTGCAACCACCCCGCGTAAGATCGGAAGCCAAGCCCAACGTCCCCTCCCGGGAGAAAGATGAATCGTTCGGGTGAGTGCAAAGTGGCAATGCAGCAAACAATAGAGGTGACCAGCAGCAGTGTCGAGGCAAACAAAAATGCGAGGCAACGATAGCGCAGGCTCTATAACACGGTCACGTCTACAGACAAACTCCAGGCACTGAACACGCCCGTCGATGTCACGGCTCGTACCCAGATGCGGTATTCGTTCGGAGCCATGCTGCTCGTCGGCGTATAACTGGTTGCCGTAATGTTTGTGAGGTTGATGACGACGCCAGTGCCATCGCGTCTTGAGACCCACAGTTCGAAATGATCCACTCCCTGCACGGGAGTCCACGAAAATGGCGGCAGGTTCTGCCGGTGGTGGCATCTCATTTCCCTGTGTTTCCCGCTTTTACCGAATGGCAAGCGTCAGAAACTCGGGCTCGCCGAATCAATGCCTGTGGAAAGTTGTGCCGATAAAGCTGATTTTGACGATAGAGGACTTAGTGTGTGACCACAATGCGCCTGGTGGCAGGGATCACCGGACCCTTAACGGTCGAGCGCCCGACGATTTCGAAGGATGACAGACGGAACATGGCAGCGTATCGCGAACACATTACCGTCAGCGGAATTCTGGGCGTCGCGTATGCCTGCGCGGCGGTCCTGCTGTTCGGTTACAGTCTGGCCCAGGCAGCGATCGTCGCTGTGCTCACATGGGTTGCCGGAATGCTGCCGGACCTTGATTCTGAAAGCGGTCGACCGATTCGCGAACTATCGGGAGTCGTGGCCGCGTTTGCGCCATTGCTGCTGCTGCACAACGCACAAGCCGTCGGCGTGCATGGTGATCGAGCCCTGCTATTCGCAATCATAGCGTATGCGGCCGTGAAGTACGGGGGCGCATTCCTGCTGGGAAGATTGACGGTTCACCGCGGCATGTTTCACAGTATCCCCGCATTATTGATCGCTTCAGAGTTCACGTTTCTTACGTATCACAGTGACGAATTTCGAGTGCGTGTGCTGATGGCGGTGGGTGTCGGCGTTGGATTTCTGTCGCACCTGGTGCTGGACGAAATGTACAGCGTGCAATGGGACGGTATGAAAGTGCGTCTGGCAAAATCATCTGGCAGCGCGATGAAACTGTTCGGACCGGAAGCATTGCCAAATGGTGTGGCCATGGGGCTGCTGTTGTGCCTGACATATGCGACACTGGTCGAGGCTGAAATAGTCCGCGATCCTGGTAAAGTCCCGGCTCCGGAGACCATCCACGTGACGTCCGATCTGGACGACGCCCCTCCGTTCCGCCTCGCGGACGAGCCTCGCGGAACGAGTTTTCAGTAGCAGTGCCCGCGATTCCGTGGAATGGAAATCTGCACAATTGAATTCGCTTCGTCAAAATCGAATGCAAACCGACGGACATGAATGTTCATCGTACAGAAGACAACGTAACCGTTCGCGACATTTGGAGCATGGCAGTTTAAACCACAGATGGACACGGATGAACACAGATTCGTTGTTGATTTCTATCTGTGTAAATCTGTGTTGATCTGTGGTTGCTTGCGCATGTTTCATTCTGAGGCGTGAACGGTTACAAAACAATTGCTATGCTTCGGTCGCCTCATTTGCCGACCGGACGATGATGCGGTTGCCGGCAAGCCGAATGACTTCGATCTTTGTCCCAGGATCGATGTACGCGCCATCACTGACAACATCGACATACTTGTCGGCGAACATCGCTTTGCCGGTGGGTCGCAGAGATGAGGCTGTCGTACCGATCATCCCCACGCTGATCGGTCCGATGACAGTTGCACGGCTCAACAGCGATGGTTTGAGTTGCAGCCCGTCTCCGTCATTCGTCGCATAGCCGGGCGGAGTCAGAATCAGGCGATTGATAAACGGGATCGACGGTAGAAAACGATTCAGCGCAGCGGCCACTGCAATCACCACCATCAGGGCCGCTGCCAGCGAACCGAGACTACCCATCGACTGTTCAAAACTTTCCGTCGCCGACATGCCGGAAAAGGTATTGCTGGCCATCACGAGTGACACGACGGTCATCAGAATTCCTGAAACACCAAACACGCCGAAGCCGGGAATCACAAAGACTTCAAGGCCCAGAAGCACCATGCCCAGAATGAAAAGGATCAGCTCGAGGCCGCCGGCTGAGCCGCCCAGAAAACGGCTCCAGAAAAACAGCGAAAAGCTCGTCACCGCTCCGATGCCGAACAGCCCGGACGTCATGTGCAATTCCAGATAAATGCAGATGATCCCGATCGTGATCAGCAGGAAACCGGCAAGTCCGGAATTGAGTACCGTGACCAGATTATCAACCCATGTTTTCAAGACAGGACGCAGATCCGCCGTCGCATCGATGCCTAGCCGAGTTCGCAATTGTTCAAGATCGTGACAGGGAGCTTCTGTTATCCCCAGTTCCTCGGCGCGTTTCGCGGTCAGCACGAGCAGACTTCCGCCGCTGGCCTCGGGAATCGCCGGGCCCTTGACCCATTCATCCGGCTGAGCAGCAAGTTCCGGTTCATTCATCCACGCGACTCGACCGGATTCCTTATGAGTCACTTCGAACACGGGAAGTGAGGGATCGGCCATCGCCCGGATCAGGGATACCGAACGGTTCTTGCGTCTGGCGATCGAGTCAGTCAGCGTCAGCAGCTTCTGCAGGTCTTCCGGAGCAATTTCACCCGCAGGTACAAGCCGATGACCGCGGTTCAGCCGCATCGCTTTCAAATCGATGTTGCCGATGGTTGCGTCATCGGCCAGAATGATGCGATCGCAACT
>CAZFDW010000369.1:0-6866 GCA_964517865.1 uncultured Chitinophaga sp. | reverse complement strand
TACGAAATTTCAAATAGAACAATCGCGGCCCGCTGGGCACGCGGTTAAACGAGCCAATGCCAGCGTACGGTATAACATCCAACAAATTGAGCGGCTCCATGTTGAATTTTCTCATGCCCCTTCCGCTGATTCTCTCAGTTCTGTTCGCTGCATGTTGGGAGACCAACCTCAACGCTGCTGCACAGGATTCGGCTGTTGCGAACAGCCCACAGAGATTGCTCTACGTCGCCGCACCGGGCATTCGCAATTATCTGGAATATGGTGGCCATGGTCTGATCGTGTTCGATATCGACAACGATCACAAATTCGTCAAACGCATTCCCACTGGTGGCCTTGGAAGCGACGGCAAGCCACTCAACGTTAAGGGTATCTGCGCCAGTTCAACAACGGGGCGTTTGTACATCTCGACGATTGAAACCCTGCAGTGTATTGATTTGACGACGGAGTCGCTGCTTTGGGAAAAGGCGCTCGAAGGCGGCTGCGACCGTATGTCGATCGCTCCTGACGGGAGTGTGCTGTACGTGCCATCGTTCGAAAAAGCACACTGGAATGTCGTGGACGGTAACACCGGCGATGTGATCGCAAAAATCACCCCGGACTCAGGAGCCCACAATACTGTTTACGGGCTTGATGGAAAGTGGTGCTATCTCGCCGGCCTGCGTTCACCGTTGCTGACGGTCGCTGACACATCGACACACACTGCGTCACGCACCATTGGCCCATTCAGCAGTTCAATCCGTCCGTTTACAGTCAACGGACAACAGACTCTGTGCTTTGTCACGATTAACGAATTACTCGGATTCGAAGTCGGCGATATCGTCACGGGGAAGAAACTTCATCGCGTTGAAGTCATTGGCTTTCAGCCGGGTCCAGTCAAACGTCACGGGTGCCCGAGTCACGGGATTGGTCTGACACCCGACGAAAAAGAACTTTGGGTCACAGACGGCCACAACCAGCATCTGCATGTTTTCGATGCCACGGTTATGCCACCGATTCAGCTGACCAGCATCAAAGTGCGTGACGAACCGGGCTGGATCACTTTTTCGCTCGACGGCCATTATGCGTATCCATCCACGGGCGATGTGATTGAAGCTGCCTCAAAGAAGATCATCACCACGCTCACTGACGAAACCGGGGCAGCGGTGATGAGCGAGAAAATGGTTGAAGTGCAGCTGCAGAATGGCAAAATCGTGCGTACGGGTGACCAGTTCGGCGTCGGCCGTGTGCTGGCTGAAGATGACGTCCCCGGAAGCAAGCCAGCCCGTTGACCCGCAGTCGTTGATGGGTTGCGTGCCACTGTCACTCCCTGTGCGCCCCATTTGCAGGAAGCACTGGCAGAGCCAGTGGCACACATTAATAAACGACGGACAAGGCACTAGAGTGCTTCCTGCAGCACGACACGTTTAAACCCTGAACCTTAGACTAGGAAAAGTTGAATGATCACAGTTGGCATGAATTATCACGTACTTCCCGGCAAACAATCAGATTTTGAAGAGAAGTTTGCCGGAGTCATCGACGCGCTGAAGGCCGCTCCTGGCCACACGAGTTCGACGCTTTGGAAAGACGTCAGTGACGATGCTTCGTACCTGATCACCAGCGAGTGGTCGGACGAAACGGCATTCCAGGAGTTTATACGCAGCGAAGCTTTCCGAGCCGTGACGAACTGGGGCAAGGAACAGATCCTGTCCGGTCGGCCTCAGCACAAAGTCTACAAGCACTGAGATGACTATTCCGGCCAGTTGAGGTGCTTATGGAGGAATCTGTAAGTGCCTTGGCCGTTGATCGTATGCGGGCCCACGAACCATTCGATCTCGGTCTGGTCGCCGATCTTCAGTTGAGCGGCATACAAATGTCGGATCTTGGCGTATTCGTAGCCGACCCAGTCGTCTTCGCCGACGCCATCAAAGTGGCCGCGTTCGACCATGAACGGACGCGGGCAAATCAGAGCCGCCATTTCAGCGTAGTTGAAAGTGCTGCCGAGATCCCATTCGAAGATTTCGTACTCCCCCGTCCAGATGTAGCTGAAGTTGTGGCGTGTGCTTGCGTTTTTCAGCACCCACTCGTTGAAGTCCGCGGAGCAGATTGACAGACAATAGTCCGTGACGAGTGCCGGGATGCGCATAGCAGATTTGCCGCCGTAACTGAGCCCGTAGAATGCAATGCGATCACCATCGACGTTGGGCTGTGTCTTCAGCCAGTTCACGATCTGCTGATGCTGAGGCACAATAATGGAAAACAGTGACTTGCCCAGCGGCTGCGCTTTCCGCTGCAGCGTTCGAAAGCGGTCGGTAAAGATGTACGGATTCTGTGGAGAAAATGTGATGAATCCCTGCTCACACAGTTTTGCGGCGAAGTCGTGATAAGCTGGGTTGTCGCCCAGAAACACATCCGTTGGACGACCTTCGAGCCCGTGCTGGCAGACAACGACGGGCCGCTTTTCACCTGGCTTCAGATCCTTTGGCAGCAGCAGCACGCCGTACGCAAACACGTCCGGAAAGACATCCAGCACGACCTCGTGGCCAGTCCACTTTTCAGTATCCCATGACCTGCGGGATCGAGCGTTGAATGGAAGCAGAGGCTGATCAAACTCGCCGATGACTTCCTTGCGAAAGATCTCACGATAGGCTTCAGACGATTTTTTGTAGGCTTCGACGGAACTCATATCGAGCTTCGACATGAACTCCTTGCGCACAAATGGGCTTTCGCGGAGAAGTGCCTGATTGTGGCGATCGATTTGCCTAAGGAGGCGGGTTTCGCGTTCCCTCGGATTCTGTTGCGAAATCTTCGGAACCGTCAGGCGCCCCGACTCACTTCGCAATCTCGAATTCCGGTCCACGTGAAGCCGTTCCAAAAGCAATCCCGGCGCCACAAAGCCAAACTGTCCCTTTGTATCTTGCCGCTCTGCCCAACCTTCGGCCGGAATGGCACGACGAATTGCGCCTGTCAGTTCGTTCGAAATAGTGCCACTCATGGGATACTTTAGTTCCCCTGGCGCACCTCCATTTCCAGCGAGCAATACATCCGGAAATGCCGAGACTTCAACGATCAGTCCGCGCGGAGCCACCAGCATGGCCAACTCCTGTGCCCCAAAGTCGCGAAGCAGACCAGCAAAGTTCCGATCTATCGGCTCTTTCCAGCTTTCTTCACGCGGTCCGAAGAAGCCGCTCACGCACGTTGCCTGAATGCGAGTATCGAGTCCACCAGCGAACAACGCCAGCATTCCGCCCTCTCCGTAACCGAAGATTCCGATGGGCGTTTTCGGGGATGAAGCGCTGAACCAATCCACAATACTCAGCGACATTTGCACTTCGTAGCCTGCCAAAGTCCGACCAAGTTCAAAGGCGGCTCGATGGAGGTATTCGCGATTCGTCAAATCAGCTCGGCCCAGACGTTTTTCCCTGTGTCGGCTGATCAATGCCGGTACGACGACTCGGCAGCCAGCCTCCGCAAGATGGCGAGCAACCTGCGATTCCTCTGCGATGCCTTCTGCCAAACCACACATCTGCTCCGGAGCCTGATCCGCGTCGGGAATGACAATCACATTGGCAACAACATCGCCCTTCGGAGTCAGCAGCAATCCTTCACCATAGATCGAGGGAAGTCCTTGACCTTGCGGCGATGGATCACTCAACACCGGCCAGCGGATTGCCTGAACTGTAAACTTCTCCGAAGAAGCGATGACAGAATCCGCTCCGACTTGCGTAATGACCTCAGGGCTTGTGAACGGCAGACGAGCATCTCGAATTCCCAGGCACTTCGCCAGCTTCTCACGATGCGGCTTCAGCGATGCTTCGTAGGCTTCAACCGACGATGTGTCCACCGTAAACCGTGCGGCGCGTGACGCAGCATTGGTGGCTATCTCATTCAACAGAAATCGATCGATACCTTCCACCATCTGCGAAGCAAGGTCGCCCTCGATCGTGAGCGGGGCAGTGTTCGTCGGCACAATCTCCGTCGCATCCTGCGCTGTTGCCAGCGATGTGGCAGACGCAGAAAAAACGGCAAGCAGTCCCGACAGCAGTACATTTGCGCGAATCATGTCAGTCTCCGGAGGGAACGAAGGTCGCTGAGCAGCGACAGTGGGGCTGCGTAGTCTGGCTGGTTGCGTCGGTGTTTTCTACTGAGTCCGGTGATACAAGCCGTGTTCGACCACAAACACTTGCACAGCGCGCGGTGTGAGGAACCGCAGGCTGCGGCCATCGCGAACACGGTCTCTTAATTCTGATCCGGAAATATCTGTCCCCGGCATTTGCACCGTCAAAACCCGATCCGCTATCTCACGTCCGACCCATTTCACAACTTGTTCATTTTGCAGTTCCGGCAAACCCGGTCGATTGCAGGCGACTAATGTGGCGAGCTTCGTAATGCGTTCCGGCTCGCGCCATGTGAGAAAGTCTCGCAGGGAATCCGCTCCGATCAGCAAGAACAATTTGGCTTGCGGAAACTCGGCCGCAAATTCCGCCAGCGTATCGACTGAATACGAAGGGCCCCGGCGTTTGAGTTCCCGGCGATCAACCACAAACTCGGGATACCCCGAGACTGCGAGACTCAGCATGTCAGCCCGCGCCTGGCCATCCGAGATTTCATGGTCCAGCTTATGAGGCGGTGTCGCGGCTGGCACAAATCGGACCTCGTCAAGTTTCAATTGTTCCCGACTCGCTTCTGCCAACAGTAAATGCCCGTAATGCACCGGGTCAAATGTGCCCCCAAAGATGCCAAGCCGCATCATGTCACCTGCTTTCATTCTGGTTTTCTGGTTCTCGGCATGTATTGTCCCGATAGTAACAGCTTTTCTGTTTCTTTCACTGGCACAGGCTGCGGCAGGTGCGGGTTTGCGGCGATGTTCTCCGAATGGCTCATAGAGAGAAACTGCTGAAGATTCAGCGACTGGGTCGCCGATTCTATCTGTGTCGCACCCTTACCTATAGACGACGAAAGCCCTTCCAGGAATGAATAGCCATGACTGCAACTGTATCAATTCGGACGAATGGCACCAAAACCTTCTTGAAGGATGCAACGATGTTGTCGCCCGGCTCACCAATGTCATTGATATCCTGAAAGTGTGTCATCAAGCCGATGTGACACTGTCGCGCCGACTGCGACTCGTCGGCGTCACTGAAGAGATTCTGACCTCCGTCCCGAGGAAAGGAATACGATAGGCACTGACCAGGAGATTACTATCACATCAATGTTGAGCCATCACAATCCACCCGCTGAGGAGACGCAGGAATGAATCTCGGCGCTGCGGGGAAACTGCAGAAATCGGCGGAGAGTGGTCGCAAGATCGCGTTTCCCGGTAAATGGAGCCGTTTGCGGGGCTGGGTCAGGGATTTCAGAATCCACTTATGATTCGCTGACAGGAGGTGACGCTGCCAGGCTGCGTCGTTCGTCATCGACGGGGTGGCCCGTCTCTTCCTCACTTCTTGCCTGAATCGCAACCACAAACGTCGCGGCTCACGCAGGTTTTGTTAGGGGTTCTAAGTTTTGGATCATCCGGCCCTGTGAGATTGCCAACATGGCGACTGCATCAACACGTCTTGAATCGCAGATTCTGGAACTCGAACGACTTCGTTCGAGATGCGTCTCTGCGCGAGATGCGGTGAATTCTGTGCGGCGGCGACTGGCGGAACTGAACGATCAGGAAGTGGAGCGGACGGCCTCCATTCACAGTGAGCACGAATCAGGCGTGCAGGCTCAACTTGAGCGAATGGCAAACGATGTTCGTGATCGTTTGATGCAGTCCGACGATGACATCAGCAGAGTGCGTGAAGCAGCCATCGGTTCGCGCGAGCGTAAGCTGAATGTTCTGGCGGCGGGGTTCAAGGAGGATGTTGCCGGTATTCGCCAGAAACTTCAGAGCGAACTCTGGGTCCTGCAGTCCGTGTGTGACGAATCGAATGAAGACACTCCGGTGCGGGAAGCCGAACGGTCGCATGAAATCTTTCAGACGCAGCAGGCGTTCGCGGAACAACACTTGAGCGATCTGGATGCCAGAGTTCAGTTCACTGCCAGGTATCTTGATCATTGCCATGCTGGCATGGATTCGACAAAACCGCCAGTCAATGTGCCAGTCAAAGGCCGCGAAGCCAGTCATACACTCGGGATGGAACAGATCGATCTGGCGATGGCGTCCGCCGGTGTAATTGATCGCCAGAATCTGCCTCAATGGATTTGCGGCTTTCGAATCTGGGGCCTGACGCTCCTGATTTTCGTCGTCGTCGCCATCGTTGCGACCGGCGCTCGAGCTGACCTGCGTCTGTTCCTGAATCCCGAACTGCAAAGGCCGGACTGGCCATGGTTCGGCGTGTCCTGTCTGATCGGAGCTGCGACTGCGGTGCTTTTCGGAACGGTGTTGTTGGTTGTGGCGCAGTCGCGGCTTCGAGCCGGCTATGAAGAAATCCTGCAACATGTGGCGAATGCCAAAGCCGCCCTGGAATACTGGTCACAGAAAAGTCAGCAGGAATTGAAGCGTGCGGATGCGGCTGCAGAGACATGGAAGACGAATATGCAGCAACACCGCGATCAACACTCCGCGAAGCTGCAGAAAGCAGCGGACGAGCAAATCCGCGATCGCACGCGGACCTACAACGATCAGGTGTCGAGGCAAGAAAAACTTTCTCAGGAACAACTCGCGGCGATCGAAGCGGAATCGTCCCGAGAACAATCGGTGATCGAGAATTGGCGAGGACAGGAGATCGTCAGAATTACGGCGACCCTTAAGTCCCAACACGATCAGGCGCTCGCCGCGCTGGCCACTCACAACGCCACGATCCGCCATTCATTGCATACCGACGAAGCAGCAGCGATTACGCACTGGAAGACGGATATCTCTTTCGCGCGGGAACTGGCTCGCCGCAGCCGCGAAC
>CAZFDW010000368.1:0-6880 GCA_964517865.1 uncultured Chitinophaga sp. | reverse complement strand
CGTGGAGTATCTGGCTGAACTTCGAGGCAGACTGCAACATCGCCAACCGCCGCGAGCGGAGCCGCAACACACCGACACACCGAGGGCTGACGCCCAATGGCAGTCACTTTGTCAGCCGCAATCGCTTGTAGTCCCGCCTTCAGGCGGAATAGACATGGGAAAACTCGTACAATTCCGCCTGAAGGCGGGACTACGAACTCAAAGTGACTGCCATTGGGCTGACGCCCAGCGGCTCGCGATTTGCTGCACCTGCGACATTCGCCGCGCCCCAAATCGCAACCGCCAGGAAAATCGAGATGACAAGCCCTTCGTCATCTTGTAGGCTCAGTCGTCCCGCTGAGTGACCTCGATTGATTCCGCAGACTTGCGCCCAGTGCACCAAGCGGAAAAGCTCAACGCACGATCTATACGTCGGCATCCATGCCGCCGCATAGATTGCAATTCGTTATCCGACAAGAATCCATGAAACGACGATCATTCCTACAAAGCTGTTTGGCCACACCGCTTCTGCTCGCTGGTTGTCAACAATCAGACAGTTCAAATCCAGTCAGTGAGTCTCCGAGGGCCGGCGGTGCTGCACTCGCTGCCAATTCAAAAGAGACATTACTGCGAACAAATCCAGACGGGACAAATGACATGTATGGTATCATCGGCCAGATGACGGCGACTGACGGCAATCGTGAAAAACTCATCGAGATACTTTTGAACGGCACAAAAAACATGCCCGGATGCAGACTCTACGCGATTGCGGCCGATACATCAGATGAGGTCGGTATCTGGATCACGGAGATTTGGGATTCAGAAGAATCACATCAGGCATCGTTACAACTTCCCAGCGTTCAAGCGGCGATTGCTCAGGGAAAACCGATGATCGCAGGATTCGGCGATCGGCATATCGTTAAGCCGTTTGGCGGATTGGGTGTTGCTTGACCTGAAGAAATAGTCGGATCACTAACATCGCTTTGACTTCGCGAGTGCGGACGGAGAGCGCGGAGCAACGACGGAGGTTGAGCGGAGTGGGCTGGTGGCGGTGGGAACTCGCTGAGCCGAAGCTCAAGGCAGTTGTTCAAGAAGCCCGTTGGAGTTGCAGCGGCAGGGGGCGTATGAGTCGGTGCGATCCGGGCCATCCAAAGTGACTTGACCGGATGGTGAACTTAGTGACTCTCCGAAGCGTCGAGTGTCAGATATTTACTTTCATGCGAACAAGACCAGTGATGCCGCGGGTGAATCGGCGGGAAGTTCTGGCGGAAGGTGAGATTCAGGTGGTCGATTCCTTTGCCGAGTGCTGTTCGAGTGCCTCTTCGGCAATTACCATGTATCCTGTTCGTGGTTGGCGAGACTGCAACTCGACAATCAATGCAGCGTCAGCCCATCACTTTATTTCCTGAGGAGTTGTCCCATGGTCCGCTTGTCATTCGCTGTCCCCGCCTTCGCAGCATTGGCCGTAGGCCTGTTGACTTTGACCAGCCACGCTCAGGACGATCCGAAGCCAGCGTCTCCGGCACCGGCCGCGCGCATCGACGGGACTGGACCCGGTTGGAAGCCGCTCGGCAAGGACGATTTCGTGAACGTCAACTGCGATGAAAACACCTGGTCGTTTCCCGACGGTGAAATTCACTGCACCGGCAGTCCGGTCGGTGTTATGCGGACAAACACTGAACTCACCAATTTTGAACTGGTCGTCGAATGGCGGCACTTGAAATCTGCCGGCAACTCGGGCGTGTTTCTGTGGGCCAGCGAAGAATCACTTTCCGCTTTGAAACGCAACGGACTACCAGCGGGAATTGAAGTTCAGGTGCTTGATCACGGCTACACGGAAAACTATCGCAAGCAAACCGGCAAGGAACCGGATTGGTTTACGACGAATGGCGACGTGTTTCCAACCGGAAATGCCGACATGACACCATTTCCGCCTGTCGCCCCCGGAGGTAAACGCAGCTTTCCCAGCAAGAATCTGAGTCACGGAGTCGGTGAATGGAATCACTACTACATCCGTGCGATTAACGGGGAAGTTCGACTCTGGGTGAACGGCGAAGAAGTCTCCGGCGGAAACAATTGCAAACCTGCTCGCGGTTTTCTGTGCCTGGAATCCGAGGGTTCGCCGATCGAATTTCGCGGCTTGCGGATTCGCGAACTGCCGTAGTGTTCTGTCAATCGAATATTGATGTGTGCCACTGGCTCTGCAAGTGTTCCCCATTGGCAGGAAGCACTGGCAGAGCCAGTGGCACACAACCCATCAACGAATCCGTGACAGAGCGGTAGTATGCATGCCGCGTCCAGTTGATACAATGTGATGTCCCACACACGTTAAGTCACATTCGCATCCGACGGACCGACTTTCATGGCCGATAAAGCTTCCGAGATCACCACACCTGCGGTGGTTCCTACACGACCATTTGTACATCTGCACTGTCACACACACTATAGTCTGCTCGACGGTGTGAATCGCATTCCGGAACTGGTCAAGCACGTCAAGGCGAGTGGCATGAATTCGGTGGCGATCACCGATCACGGCAACTTGTACGGTGCGATTGAGTTCTACAACGGCTGCAAGAAAGGTGGTGTGAAGCCCATTCTGGGATACGAAGCCTATGTTGCGCCGGGACGCCGGTCTGACCGCAGTGCCAGTCGGCAGAAGGAAGCGTCGTCGCATCTGACCCTGCTGGCGATGAATCGCAAGGGATTCGATAACCTCATTCGGTTGTCATCCACGGCCTACCTGGAGGGCTTCTATTACAAGCCCCGCATTGACCGTGAGATTCTGGAAGAATGCAACGAAGGCATCATTTGCCTGTCAGGATGTGCATCGTCGGAGCTGTCACGGCTGCTGCTGGCCGAGAATAACGACGACGCAAAGCAACTGGTCGAATGGTACGCGCGGGTGTTCGGCGATCGTTTTTATATGGAGATCCAGAACGCGGGCTTTCAGATCCAGAAGGACTGCATGGAACTGACCGTGGACCTTGCCAACCGCGTGGGACTGCCGCTGGTCGCAACGAACGACGCGCATTATCTCCACAAGTCCGACGCCAAAGTTCAGGACGTCATGCTCTGCGTCAACACGCGCACCACGCGCGATGATGAAAAACGCATGAAGATGGAGCATGACGGCCTGTTCGTCTGCACTCCGGATGAAATGTACGCCTGTTTTCCGGGGCTCGATCATGCGGTGGCCCGATCGCAGGAGATTGCCGATCGAGTCGATATTCAACTGGGTGACCGCAAGTTGTATCCCGTGTTTCGCCCGCCGAACCAGCAGACGGATACCGAATACCTCAAAGATCTCTGTCATCAGCGGATGCACGAACGGTACGGTGATGAACTCACGGAACGCCACTGGAAGCGTTTGGAATACGAATTGAGCGTGATCAATTCGAAGGGCTACGCGAGTTACTTCCTGATCGTGTGGGACTTCGTGGAATTCGCTCGTCGCAACGGCATTCCGTGCGGTGCCAGAGGTTCTGCATGCGGGGCGATCGTGGCGTATCTGTTGCGACTCGGCGACGTCTGTCCGTTGAAATACGACCTGCTGTTTGAGCGATTTCTTGACCCCAGCCGCACAGAACCGCCCGATATCGACATCGACTTTTGCCGTGATCGACGGCAGATGGTGATCGACTACACCAAACAGAAATACGGCGAACGCAACGTCGCTCAGATAGGTACGTTCGGCACATTAAAAGCGAAGAACGCCATCCGGGACGTCGGCCGCGCGCTCAATGTGCCGTTGCAGCGTGTCAGCGAGCTGGCGAAGATGATTCCCGACACACTGAATATTAAACTTGAAACCGCACTGACGGAAAGTGCGGATCTGAAAGCGGCGTACGACACGGATCCCGTCGCGCGGGAAGTGCTGACGTTTGCCATCGCTGTCGAAGGTCTGGCACGCAGCGCGGGAACTCACGCGGCCGGCGTTGTGATTGCCGACGTGCCTTTGGATACCGTCCTGCCGCTGCAGACGATTACAGGCAAGGAAGACATCATCACGCAGTGGGACGGCCCGACGGTGGAAAAAGTCGGCCTCCTGAAGATGGACTTTCTGGGATTGCGAAATCTCACGATTCTTGACAAGGCTGTGAATAATGTCACACGCACGCACCGTGATTTCGACTTTGAGTATGTCAAAAAGCATCTGGATGACAAAGAGACCTTCGCTCTTCTGCAGCGGGGTGAAACGAAGGGCGTGTTCCAGCTGGAATCCGGTGGGATGCGTGACCTGCTGACAAAGATGAAGCCCGACTGCTTCGCTGATATTATTGCGACGTCGGCGCTGTATCGTCCGGGCCCGCTGGAAGGCGGGATGGTGATGGAATATGTGGATGTGAAGCACGGCCGCAAGCCGCCGCGTAAAGTGCATCCGGTTGTCGATGAGGTTCTGGCTGAGACCTACGGTGTAATGGTCTACCAGGAACAGGTCATGCGCATTCTGAATCGAGTGGGCAACATCGAACTGTCCAAGTCGTACAAATGCATTAAGGCGATCAGCAAGAAGAGTCAGGAGATCATCTCCAGTTTCCACGAGGAGTATATTGCGGGTGCGGTGTCGAATGGAATTTCCGAGCAGGTGGCTCAGGAGTTGTGGAATCTGATCGTGGCGTTCGCGGGTTACGGTTTCAACAAGTCGCATTCCACGGCGTACGGCCTGATTGCTTATGAAACGGCGTATCTGAAGGCTCATTATCCCGTCGAGTTCATGGCCGCGCTGCTCAGCTGCGAAATGGAAAGTACGGAACGCATCAGTGAACACGTTGATGACGCGCGGCGCATGAAAATTGAAGTTCTGGGGCCGAACATCAATCAGTCGGATGTCGATTTCAGTGTGCTGGGCAACAAGATTACGTTTGGCCTTGCGGCGCTGAAGGGCGTGGGGCAGAACGTCGTGCAGGCAGTTGTGGATGAACGGACGGCGCATGGTCCGTTTAAGGATATTTTCAATCTGACCGAACGTGTCGATCCGAAAGTGCTGACCAAAGGCACGCTCGAAACACTGATCAAAGCCGGTACTTTGGACTGCCTGCCGGGCACGAGGGCTCAGCAGTCAGCAATTGTCGAGCGGGCGGTACAGTCGGCTTTGTCACGACAGAAAGACAAGGCGCGCGGGCAGAAGAGTCTGTTTGGCGGCGATGATGATGATACGGATGATGCTGGCGAGCCGATGGCCATCAGTCTGCCGGATGTTCCGGACTGGACTCCGTCGCAGAAGCTGGCGTGGGAAAAAGAAACGATCGGATTCTATCTGACGTCGCATCCGTTGACGCAGCATGCTCGGCGGATAGAACGGTATGCGGCGAATCACAATTCTGAGCTGGCGGAGATGGAAGACGGCGTGCAGGTGACAGTCGGCGGCATGATTTCGTCGATCAAGCTTGCGACGGCGAAGAAGAGCAGCCGCAACGGACACAATCGATATGCGAACTTCGATCTGGAAGATTCGTCCGGCATCATGCGGTGCATCGCATGGCCTGAAGACTATGCACGGTATGAAGAATTGATCCGGACAGAAAACGTGATCATCGTCGCCGGGAAAGTCGATCGACGCAGCCGTGAACCGAACCTCGTGGTGAATCGGATTTATACGCTCGATCAGGCCGACAAGGAATTCACGGCTCAGGTCGCGATCAAGTTTGAAAAAGGTCTGCATTCAAGGGAAGACATTCAGCGTGTACGGAATGTCGTGTCGCGTTTTCCGGGCTCGACAGAAGTAATTCTGATTGTCGATTCGTTTGCAGAGAGCGTTCGCAGCAGCACGACAATGAGCGGCAATGGGGATGCTGACAGCAATGGGCACGGAGATTCCGACGAACAATCTGAAGGTTCGTCGGTCTCGCGACTGCGATACATTCTGACGACCGGCAACGAATGCAAAGTCAACATCGGACCGGAATTTCTGCAGGCACTCGCAGAAGTTGTCGGCAACGACAACTTTGACTTAAAAGCAGCGAAGACAAAACGACCCTCAGGGCCAGGCAGCGGACGGTAGGAACTGTGGAACTGTTACGGCGGCCGTTGTTCATTGTTTCAATCGTCTCCTGAGGCAATTTCCCATGAACGGCAGAATGGTCGGACCACGCGACGCCGTCGGCCGCCGTACGCCACGAGCGAAAACTGCCGAAGTACCACACTTCAGGGCTCGTCAGGATTCCGCGAAGTTTGCGGAACATGGGCTTGGGGATTGTGGGTTGAAGTTGGTGTTGCTATTCTTTTGGATGGAAGGTAATGTGACATCTGCCTGAGGCGGGTCGGAATCATATTTTTGAATCCGCTTGACTCGGTGGGTGTGGCCATCAGTAATCTCGAAGACAGTCGCGTACTTTCAGTCTCGTCCGCTCTTGAGTTCTCCTGCGCAGCATGCACCTTTGTGACAGGCCGCTGATGTTTTTGATCAGGCTGGCTTCTAAATTTGTGTTCAAACGGTTGCCGTTGTGGCAACGATCAGGTGTTTTGTTAGCTGTATAGCTCAAGGGTTTTGTGATGAGTAAGAACATTTTTGTGGGTAGCCTCGCGTGGGGTACTACGTCTGAGGGCCTCGAACAGGCTTTCGCTCAGTACGGCGTTGTGACTTCAGCCAAGGTTGTCAGTGACCGCGAAACAGGCCGATCCAAGGGATTCGGTTTTGTGGAGATGGAGACCGGTGGTGATGAAGCCATTCGTGCTCTGAACGGTTCTGATCTTGACGGACGCCAAATTGTCGTCAACGAAGCACGTCCTCGTGAAAGCGGTGGCGGTGGTGGTGGTGGTGGTGGCGGCGGTGGGGGCCGCGGCGGCTACGGTGGTGGTGGCGGCGGTGGCAGCCGTGGAGGTAGTGGTGGCGGCGGTGGCTACGGTGGTGGCGGCGGCGGTCGTGGAGGTAGTGGTGGCGGCGGACGCGACCGTTACTAGT
>CAZFDW010000367.1:1574-6889 GCA_964517865.1 uncultured Chitinophaga sp. | reverse complement strand
ACGGAGTACACGGAAGGAATCGCAGGAAGACGTTTGGAAGCGGCCCCGTGTTGATGCCTGAGATTATCGAGCGATCCGTTCGATTTGGACGCCGGGATGATGTCCGAAATTGACGAGAAAGCCGAGTCGATATCCAGTCGCTTTCAGGTAGTTGTGAAGTTGTGCGCGATGATCGTCAATCAGGTGCGATACTGCCTTCAGTTCAAGAATGATTTTGCCGAAGCACACGAGATCTGGTTCAAAATTCGACTTGAGTCTCCGCTGCTTGTAATCGAGGAGCAGTTTTGGCTTTGCGACAAATGGAATCTCAGAAAGTTCGAGTTCTATCTCCATGCATTCCTGATAAACCGATTCAAGAAAGCCGCATCCTTTCTCTTTGTAAACTTCGAAACACGCCCCTCGAATCGCAAATGATTCTTCTTCATAAATTAAGCCACTCATCGCCGCTCCCTTTCACGAATTTGAATCGCATTTGTTAACCACGGAATACACCGAAGACACGGAAAGAGTGGCGAATTCAAACTTGCAATGCAACAGGGGTGGCAAGTGAAAGGCACCGGAGGGCGCATCTGGATAACGTAGGCAGTGAACGAATCTCCGTAACCGCCTTTGCGTGATTCTGCGATTCCATTCCGTGTCTTCAGTGTATTCCGTGGTGAATTCTGCGATTCACCGCCCGTCAATCATGCAGCAGCCAGCGCATCCTCTTTCACATCCGTCAGCATTTTCCGGATCACGTCGTCTGCACTGATGCCTTCGGCCTGGCCTTCGAAGTTGAGGATCATCCGGTGGCGGAGAACGGGAAGAGCCATCGTTTTCAGATCGTCTCTGGCGACGTGATAGCGATTGTCCAGGATGGCGCGGATTTTCGCCCCCAGGATCAACGCCTGCAGGCCGCGTGGACTGGCTCCATAGCGGACATATTTCTTTGCGGCAGCGGATGCGAGTTCATGATCCGGATGAGTCGCCACAACGAGCGCAATTCCGTAACGTCGCACATCGTTGGCAATCGGAATCATGCGGGATAACTGAGACATCTGCAGAATTCTTTCTCCAGTCAGCACTGCTTCGGCTTTGGGTTTCAGGTTCTCCGTCGTGCGATCAAGTATCGTTTCCAGGTCGCTCACCTTCGGGTACTTGACCAGCAGTTTCACAAAGAATCGATCGAGCTGAGCTTCCGGCAGGGGGTACGTGCCCTCCATTTCCAGCGGGTTCTGCGTCGCCATCACAAAGAAGGGTTCCGAAAGGATGTGCGTCACACCGGCCACGGTGACGGAATGTTCCTGCATCGCTTCCAGCAATGCGGACTGCGTTTTGGGGGTCGCGCGATTGATTTCATCCGCCAGCAGGACGTTGGCAAACAATGGACCTTTCTGAAATTCAAACACCTTGCGACCGTCGCCAGCTTCGGCAATCACCTGAGTCCCGATCAGATCCGCCGGCATCAGGTCCGGTGTGAACTGAATGCGATGAAACTCGAGATGCAGTGCATCGGCGAGCGTGCGAACGGTCAGCGTCTTGCCGAGTCCAGGAACGCCTTCCAGCAGGACATGCCCGCCTGCGATGAGCGAAATCAGCGTGTCATCAAGGATTTCCTGCTGTCCAACAATGACTTTTGATATCTCAGACTTGAGCCGATGAAAATCCTTACGAAACTCATCCAATTGCTGCTTGAGCTGTTCATCGACGTTCATTCGGTGCGAGCCTTGTTGAGATGTTTGGAGTTCAATCTGAGATAGTGCGTCGTCACGACTAAGAATTTGGGTTGAGTCTGTAGGCCGGACCAAGCGCAGCGCCGTTCCGGCAATGGCCAGACACCTGCCGGAACGGCGCTGCGCTTGGTCCGGCCTACCCAAAAATCACGACTTAACAGAGCACTAGTTGTTCTGCAACCCGGCTGAAGGTGGAAAAGCAAGCGGATCACTGATGGCATCCAGAACTGGTTGCAAAGAGTCACGACCGCCTTTCGGTTCAGCGGAGTTGGATTCGACTCTTACGCCAAAAATCGGCAACTGGATCTGCATCTTCTCGGCAGTCAAAGTTGCCTTGTTGCTTTTGACCAAAGCATTGGTGATTGTCAATTTGCCTTCGTCCGAAGACATCGAATCGCCTGTCACCGTGTAGTCGTCGATTTCCAGGATGACTTTCCCTTTGCAGGAAAAGCTGTAAGCCAGTTCCCCGGTCGCTGATGCCTTCGCATCCACAGTGACCTCATCGCACATCAGGGTCGCAAATGGCTGTACTGGCGCGGTCATCTTGTTTGCCGTGCGTTTGGCGGTGTTTGGGAGCGGAACACCTTCATCGGGTGTGAAAAATGTTGGAGAATCATCCGGACGATGATACGGTAGTGGCTTGTCGAGCGTTCCCGATTTTGTCACCAACACGACTCTCAGTTTGGGCTTCCATTCCGTTCCAACCACTGCAGAGGATTCGACGGGTGCCAGTTCCTGATTCGGGGTTGCAACAGGTTGGGGTTTAACCGGTGCGGAATCACCGAAAGCCGGAGGAGCGTTGAGTGAGGCGGGATCGATGGGATTGGCGATGACCGGATTCGCTGGCAGCGGTTTCGGCTGCTGAGCTGTCGCAGATCGGGCATTCGGCAGGAGGATGCCAGTCAGGCAAATACCGAGAATCAGCCTTCGATTTACCATGATCTTACTCTTTCAATAGTGCTATTCAGACCAGTCGCGCACAGTATGGTACAACATCCGAATCAGTCTTGAACAGGGACTTTCGACCGCACGCCGATTCATGACACCGCCTGACAGACCAATGGAAACATGCGACATGTTGTACGTCGTCCGGACGAAGAATCCGGGTTGACGAAGCACTGGTGGTTATTTGTGGCCGCTCAACTAAACTGCCAACGTTCGTTCTGGGTTAAAGATTCGGGACCATGTTGTTTATGAGATTTTTACAGCCAAAGTTGTTGCAACTCTTCGCCGTTTGGTTGGCGGTTACATGTTTGTTGACAGGTGTATTTCCTGGCGACTGTAGCGCCGTGGCGCAGACGGAAGATGTCAGCGGCTTCATCAAACAGAATTGCCTGGATTGCCACAATGCCACCGAGAAATCGGGCGGATTGGATCTCGGCGAAATACCCGTGTCTTTCGAATCGCTGGAAAGTCGCAACCGTTGGATCAGGATCTACGATCGCGTCCACAGCGGCGAAATGCCGCCTGAATCAAAGTTGACGGCAGCACAACGCGAACCGTTTACAAACGCGCTTCGTGCAGCGTTAGTGGCAGAAATTTCCTCGCAGCAGGAACGCGAAGGCCGCACCGTGTTGCGACGCCTGAACCGCCGGGAATTCGAAAACAGCCTGCATGATCTGCTGGGCGTCGATGTCGCGATTCAGCACCTGCTTCCCGAAGACGGGCGATCGCAGGGATTTGACACCGTCGCCGAAGGCTTAAGAATTTCCGTTGTGCAAATGGAGAAGTACCTCGAAGTCATTGATGTGGCACTCGATGATGCAGTGCGACTGACCGAGCGGCCAGAAAGTATCAACAAGCGCTATCGCTTTCAGGATGAAAAGGAAGTCCGCGAGAACCTGGACACTCCGGAAGAGCATATCGATCCGATCTCGGGGCAGCGTCATCGACGGTTATTTCGGGAACTCGACAATGCCGTTGTCTTTATCAGCCATGGTTACTCGCCCGATCATTTGAAGCAGTTCTCACCGCCTGCAAAAGGACTCTATCGCGTGCGCGTCTCGGCCTACGCAGTCGATAGTCGCGGCGACCCGATCTCCTTGCGTGTCCATGCCAGTGACTGGAAGAGCGAACGATTGCTCCACTACTTTGAACTCCTGCCGGACAAGCCGCGAACAATGGAATTCACGGTCCGGTTGACCGCACGCGAACATTTTCGGTTTAGTGGGTATGGCATCGGGATTGATGACGCCGGAAAAAGCCTTTGGAATATCGACAGTGTGAAGGATTGGAAAGTGCCCGGGATGGCGATCGAGTGGATCGAAATCGAAGGGCCAATGCTGGATCAATGGCCGCCAGCCAGCGTTGCCGGCGTGTTCGGGGAGGATGCGATCCGTAAACTGGAGAACCGCGGCCGTTGGACAGATCAGGGACACATCGGATACGAACTGGTTCCTGAAGATCCGAAAGCATCGGCCACCGCAGCGATCACACAATTTGCCACGCGCGCATTTCGTCGTCCGTTGGCGGCCGGGGACGCTGATCGTTTTGTCCAGTTGGCACACACGGAACTCGATCGAGGCCGTTCGTACGAGCAGTCGATGCGCGTCGCCTTGCGTGGAATCCTGATTTCGCCGCGTTTCCTGATGCTGGACGAATCGCCGGGGATACTGGATGACTATGCCCTCGCGTCTAGATTGTCGTATTTTTTCTGGAGCGGTCCGCCGGATGATGAACTGCTGCGGTTGGCAAGTGAAGGACAGTTGTCGAACGCCCGGGTGCTGCACCAGCAGGTTGATCGAATGCTCGCTTCGCCGCATGCCGAACAATTCGTCTCCAGCTTTGTAGGTCAGTGGCTGGACCTGAATCAGATCGATGCGACTGTGCCCGATACAAAGCTGTATCCGGAATACGACGACTTGCTGCGCAGCTCAATGGTCGCGGAAACGCAGGCGTACTTTCGCGAGATGCTCACACAGAATCTGCCGATCGCAAATCTGATCACCTCCGATTTTGCAATGCTCGATGGTCGCATGGCAGATCACTATGACTTGTCGCGTCCGTTTTTGGATTCGAAGGGTGATCGATACAGCGAAGAATTCCGGCGAGTTTCCCTGCCAGCCGACAGCGTGCGCGGCGGCGTGATGACGCAGGCTTCGGTTCTCAAAGTGACGGCCAATGGAACGGTGACTTCCCCTGTTCTGCGTGGGGCCTGGATTCTGCGGCGAATCATCGGCAAGCCGCCTTCGCCTCCGCCACCGGTCAACGCGATCGAACCAGACACGCGCGGCGCAACGACGATTCGCCAGCAGTTGGCGAAGCATCGAGACTCGGACACGTGCAATCGATGCCATCGCGAGATCGATCCGCCCGGATTTGCTCTGGAAAGTTTCGACGTCATCGGTGGTTTTCGCGAGCGATACCGTTCGGTTGGCGACGGCGATTCTCCTGGTGAGAAACTTCACGGCAGGAACATTTGGGAATACAAGCTCGGGCAACCTGTCGATTGCACCGGTCAGACTGCGGACGGGAAGCCTTTCGCAGATATTCGCGATTTCAAGCGACTGATGCTGACGCAGGAGGAGCAAATCGTCCGCTGTCTCACCGAAACTTCGCGAGGGGCGCAGCATCATGGATGCCGTGTTTGATGAAGCCAAACAG
>CAZFDW010000367.1:0-1474 GCA_964517865.1 uncultured Chitinophaga sp. | reverse complement strand
GAAACTTCGCGAGGGGCGCAGCATCATGGATGCCGTGTTTGATGAAGCCAAACAGTTCGAGCGTCGCGTCGGAAAGGAAGATAAGCTGAAGCTGGCGGAGTACTATCAGTCAGTTCGCGAAATGGAACAGCGACTCGTGACTGCAGAAGCATGGATTCACAAGCCAAAGCCCCACGTCGATATTCAGCAACCTCAGGACATCAAGGAACGCAACGACCTCATCGGACAGATGCAATTGCTGTTCGAATTGATCCCGCTGGCATTGCAGACTGATTCCACGCGTCTGATTACAGTCATGATTCAGGGTCGGAACGATGTGCCGCCGGTTCCCGGTGTGACAATCGACCACCACAATCTTTCGCATCACGGTCAGGACGCCGAAAAAATCCGACAGCTCCGCCTGATTGAAGAAGCTCAGATCAAGTCTCTGGAAAAGCTGATGGCAGACATGAAGCGAAAGACGGAAGGAGATCACCGCCTGCTGGACAACACCGCGATGGTTTTCGGAAGCAACCTGGGCAACGCCAATGCGCACGATACAAAGAATCTTCCCGTGTTGCTCGCAGGAGGTCGCTTCCGGCATGGTCAGCATCTGATGCTCGACCGCGAAAACAACACACCATTGTGCAATTTGTTTGTGCAGATCGCGCAGCAGATGGGTCAGCCTCTCGACAGCTTTGGCAGCAGCACCAGCACCAGCGTCAATGGTTTAGCAGCAATCTGAAAATGTTGCCTGTTTCAGAACTCCGGCTATTCGAATCCCAATCCGGAAAACAGAGAGGAACTCCGACGACTGGCCGCATTGCGAATTTCCAGTGAGCGGTCTCCGCAGACACTTCAGGCCACAGCCCTTGTCCACGAAGCGTTTGTACGACTGGTCGATACGGACAAAATCCAGCACTGGAAGACTCGCGGGCATTTCTTTGCTGCTGCCGCTGAAGCGATGCGGAGAATTCTGGTTGAGAACGCTCGCCGGAAACGACGGTTCAAACATGGCGGCGAGAGGGAACGCGAAGAGATCGATCTCATTGACATCGAGGCAGCACCACCACGCGAAGATCTGATCGCACTGGATGCCGCCCTGGATCGACTGGCTCAGCATGATCGCACGGCCTCCGAGCTGGTGCAGCTCCGCTATTTTGCCGGTCTGACGATCGCCCAAATTGCGGAGACCATGGACATTTCACCACGAACTGCCGACCGAACATGGGCTTTTGCCAAGGCCTGGCTGCATCGGGAACTGTCGTAGCCGGATTCGTGAGAATTCTGGTCTGCTGAATAATTCGCGTCCGAATTCTTATGAATCCGGCTACCTAAGCACCAGTGCAGAAGTTCCTTCGTTTAACCGCGTGCCCAGCGGGCCGCGCTGACGTGCCAATCGCGGGGCGTTGCCCACGCGGTTAATCGATATTATGCCAGCCGACCCCAAAAAACGTCAGGCCTTTCTGCAAAAAGCCTGCAAGGGTGATGCTGA
>CAZFDW010000366.1:0-6892 GCA_964517865.1 uncultured Chitinophaga sp. | reverse complement strand
AGGCTTTGTTGTGAAACCCGTTCCGGGTTAAATCACAGGATTTCTCTACAAATAATCCGTTGAACCCCGTTGCCCCTGCAGGGCTGATTGCCTGGAATTCACCCAGCGCGGGCTTCGCCCGCAACCCGGGGAAGAGCGAGAAAGAAAATTTGACCACGGATGTCGCGGATTGCACAGATTAACACACTGCGAATCATCCGTGACATCCGTGACATCCGTGGTCAAAATGCGACTGCAACGACGATAGGTCCGCCGCCGGATTTCTTTGTGGCACGCGACGATTTTGATCGTGGGTAGTACGAACTAACCCGAAGCGTCAGCGAGGATGCGGAATTCAGGACCTCGCTGACGCTTCGGGTTCATGTTAATTTTGGCCATTTGCGGTAGACTCGCTGTATCACAAATCGCAATATCCCCTAATCCCGAAGGTTTTCGTGTCCTACTCCGCGAGAGGTAGCTATTCTGTTGAGTATCGAACAGACCTTGGGTATTAAAAAAGGGGTCAGGAACCAATAGTGCGGAGCACCCTTCGGGCCATTTGGCTATTGGTTCCTGACCCTTTTTTAAAGCCCTTCCATCAGGTCCGCCTGGCACTTCCTATCTATTTCAAGATTCTTATGGCACCGTTCAAGAGCAAATCCCTGCCGCCCTCAATGCACATCGCCCTGCTTCTGATCGTGGCCACTGCCGTCTGGGCCTACTGGCCAGGCTGGGTTGGTCTGCTCGAAACGTGGCAGTCGGATCCCGACTACAACCATGGGTTTCTGGTCGTGCCGATTGCGGTCTGGTTGCTGTGGCAGCGCCGTGACCGTCTGGCGTCCCTTGACATCAGACCATCCTGGTGGGGTTTGGCACTGATTGCTGCTGCCGGCATCGTGCGCTCGCTGGGTGCCGAATTCTTCATTGAACAGCTCGACCCCTATTCCATTCCAATCTGGATTGCCGGCGTCGTCCTGCTGTTCGGTGGCTGGCAACTGCTGAAATGGTCGGCCGGATCCATTGCCTTCCTTTGGTTCATGACACCCATCCCGACTTCGATGATTGCGGGCGTCAGCCTGCCGCTGCAAAAAGTCTCGGCGGTCATCTCGACCTGGACACTGCACTTGTTTGCTCAGCCAGCCGTTCGTCAGGGCACCACGATCAGCCTCGGCGAACAAATCATGGACGTGGAACGCGCCTGTAGCGGACTGCGGATCTGTTACGGAATCCTGGCCCTTGCAGTGGCCTATGTGCTGTTGGTGCGTCCCAAACTGCTTCGTGGCATGTTGCTGATTGCTGCGGCCATCCCTGTCGCCATTCTGGCCAATTCGGCGCGAGTGACCGGCACGGGGTTATTGTTCCTCGTCGTGTCAGGCGAAAAGGCGCATCAGTACGCTCACGATTTTGCGGGCATCATGATGCTGCCGCTGGCGGTCGCCCTGTTGTGGCTGGTCCACAGAACGTTGGAAAAGGTGATCGCGGCGTTCGAACGGTCCACGATGGCCGGCGGCATGCTGGTACTGAAAGGTGGCGTGGCAATCGCTGTGCTGGCGACGGGACTCGTCTTGTGGCAGCGGACTCAGGCGGATGCCGCGGTCGGCACCCTTCTGGAAATTGCCAAACGCTATGAGACAGATGGCGCAAAATATCAAACTGAAGACAAAGTCCAGGAAGCCGCGCAGGCATGGAGCATGGCCGCCAATTTTCTGGACCGCTATTGCCGCGTGCGTCCCGATGATGCCGCAGCGGCTAACAGACTGGCTGTTGCCGCAGAGCGGATTGCCTTCCGCCCTGCCGGAATGGTCCGTGCCTCCCGATTGTACAAGCAGGCATGGATGCTGGACCCTGAAAACAACGAACTGGGTTTCAAAGAGACACGTCTGGCCCTGGCCGGTGAAGACTTCCCGATGGCAATTGCGGGGGCTGAGAAATTGCTGCAGCAAACAGACCCCGCGAAACCGGAACATTTACAGGCTTTTCAGCTCAAGGTATTGGCTCAGATTCAGGATGCCGATCGGCAGGATTCAGACACGACATGGACTCAAGTCACGGAAACTCTGAAACAAGGTATCACTGACGGACTTGACGCGGTGTCCTGTTCCTACCAGCTGGCGGTCATCTATCGGCAACGTCCGGTTGATTCGATCGAAGAACGACAGCGCGCGACTGCGGCCGAGCAGGTCTTTGCGGAGTTACTGACAAACCGGGCCGAGGATCCGCTCGCCTGGTTTGCCCGCTACACATTTCACCGCATCTTTCCGGCTCCCGAGGTCGTTCCCGACGCAGCGCCGCCAGCAAACCCGGATCAGGTCACCGATCCTGTCGTGGAAGCGAGTGGCAATCCGGCCGTTGAGACAAACACTGTGCTTGCCGACACGATGACGCAAAACGCGGATGCGGATCTGGATCGCGCGATCGAGTTGGCGACGAAAAATCCGGCCGCAGAAACGCACCCGATCTGGCTGGCGGCCGGCGAACGTGAGCTCGCAAACAAGCGATATGATTCAGGGAAACCGTATTTCGAAAACGCCGTCAAGGCGAATCCAAAACACTTCCGCGCTTACCTGCAGTTAGCGCGTCTGGCGACCGGCCTTGAGGGTGAAGTGAACCCCGGCACGGACGTCACTCCGGAACAACGCAAAGCGGCCATCGGAATTCTGAAACAAGGGCTATCGTATGACGAACTGAAGACCGAACTCCTGCTGCGGGTAGAGTTGGTCAGGCAGCAGTTGCAGTCGTTGGACGAGGAGCAGGTTGCCGAAGCCAATCAGCAGATTCGCGAACTCAAGAGTGAGTTTCGTAAACTGCCCTCGGAACTGGGAGTGCCTTTGCAACTGAATCTGGCTCTGGTGGAATCGCAGATCTATGCCGATGCGGACAATTCGGCGAAAGCTTCACAATTGCTGGAGTCCGTCCTGACGTCCGACGAAGTCAAAGCATTGCCAGCCGGCAGTGGTCTGTTGAGCGGTGCGTGGCTGACGTTGGGAAATTATTACGAACAGCAGGGATTGACGGACCAGGCCAACGCCTGTTTCAAACAGGCCACAGATCTTGAGCCAACGTCCATCCAGACGGCCATGTATCAGGCATTCAGTGCGGAGCGGTCAAACAATATCTCGGCGGCGGCTGATCTGTACGAAGATGTGGCGTTGCGAGCCAGAAACCGTCCGGAACCCTGGCTGGCACTGGCGCGCAATGAACTGCGTCAACAACTTGCGAGGGGACCATCACAGCGGGATTTCAATCGGTTTGCCAAGGCGATGGCCGAGGCCAAAGCGGTGGATGCCCCGCTGGAAGAAGCGGCTGTCCTGGACGCAGAGTACCTGATGGCGCAGGGCAACATGCCGGAAGCTCTGAAGAAGCTGGAAGACGCCGCATTGGAAAACCCGAAATCCTCAAATCTCTGGCGCAGTCTCGCCATCCTGCGGCAGGCCAGCGGCGATGCGGCCGGTACACAGGTCGCGCTGACACGCTATCAGGAAACTGCTGATAATCCGTTGCAGGCGACATTGGTCCAGGCGGATTTGCTGGTTCGCGCGCAGGATTGGGACAAAGCTCGTCAGGTCCTGACCGAAGCGCTGCAGACCACCACCGATCTGACAGATCAGCGTCAGCTGCACGGACAACTGGTGCAGATTGAGCTGCTCAACGACAACGCCGACACCGCCCAGCAACTGCTCGAACAATTCGCCCGGCAGCATCCCGAAGACATCCCCTCGCAGATGCAGTTGGCGGACTTTTATTGGGGACGACAAAAGTTAGACCTGATGGAACAGTCCGAGAAAACTCTGGAAAAACTGGAAGGTGAAAACGGCGTGTTCTGGAAAGAACTGCGCGCTCGCCGGTTGATTGAGCTGGCCCGCCAGACGATCGACCCCAAAGCCGCCGCACCTTTCCTGGCCGAAGCCAGAAAACTTGTCGCCGCGCTGGAGCCATTGAAGATCAATCGCCCGAGTACGCAGGTCCTGTTGGGACGGCTGGCTCTGCGAGAGCAACAATTTCCTGAGGCCGCCACGTACTTTGAAACGGCATGGAAGGAAGGGAAAAGGACTGTCTCCCTGGGAACCGAACTGGTGTACGCATTGCGAGCGTCAGGGAACACGGCGCGCGTCGAGTTCTATCTGGAACAGATGCAGAACTTTCTCACTGCGTCACCGCAGTTGTATGACCTGGCTCTCGGTTCACGGTCCAGGATCGTTTTTGGAGACCCGGACCGGGCCAACCAGATCGCGAGTGGCTGGGTGGAGTCCGTCGGTGACGCCGACAGCTATGTACGCCTCGCTCGGACGTTGCTGTTAAAGAATGTGCAAACCGAACTCGAACGATCACAGCAACTTCAACAGGTTGAGGCGGCCTATCGCAAAGCCATTGAACTGGATCCGAAGAATCCTCAATCGTGGGGTGAGTTTCTGCGATTTGTGTACCGCGATCTGAATGATCCACCCCGGATGATGCTGGAACTGAACACATTCATCCAGAATTCGCCCGCATCGGAGCTTGATCGTAATTTTGCTGCGGCTCAACTGCTGTCGGAACTGGGCCTGCTGCAACCAGCCGCTCGATTCTGGAACACGACCCTGGAGTTGGCATCGCAGAGCGATAAGACGGAAACTCGGCAGCGTGTGCTGACGCTGGCCGCTGCGTTCTTCGCGCGCACTGATGAGGAGCGAGCGATCGATCTGGCACGTCAGGCGCTCGCTCCGAATGCGACGGATGCTCTCAGGGCGTCGGACGCCGCGAATCTAAGGCTGCTGATTGCATTGATGAGTGATACCAATACCGCCTCGTCGCTGAAAGAGGCTTCTCCCCTGCTGGATTCGCTGAAGGAGGCCAGCAAACCATTGACTGACGGCGACAAACGCATCATCGCCTCGGTCCTGTATCGCCGCGCTACGCTCGTGCCTCCCGAGCCGACCGCAGCCGGTGACTTGCTCCAGGCGGCGCAACTGCTGAATTCTGTGTCGCAGCCCAGTGAAGCCGACGGAGTCCAACTGGCACGCATCATCGCAGCTCAGGGCGATCAGCGGGCCGCATTATTTGCGTTGAGCGAGCAAGCTCGGCGAACCGGTGCCAGCGCCGCCGCCATTCGGGCGTTTGTCGAATACTGGCAGGACAACTTTGCCGTCAAGGACGAACTGAAGGACACGCTGGCAGATCGAGTGCAGCAGGCGCTCCAAACACTGGAAACGACCGCGGGCGCGGAGATCGTTTCGCTGGATTTGAGACTTCGAGCCCCCGGTCTCACCAGCGACGAAAAGTATGACACCCTGCGGCAATTCGTCACACGGATGGCGGCTACAAGAACTGAAGCTGCTGATCAGGACGTGTTATTACAGCAGACATTTGCACTTCTGGCAGACAAAGAACTGCGAGAAATGAGTCTGCGACTGCTGTCAGAGGATCTGAGCCCATTGACAAACGCACAGAAACTGACGGCACTCGCGATCGTGTCGATTCTGGATCCTGGTTCCCCGGAATTTGAAGCATCGCTCCAGACGCAGGTTGCCGCGCAACTGCCGATGCTGGACGATGCTGCGGCCGAACGAGCAGCCGCCGACTATTACTTCATGCGAGCCCTCTGGCCGGAAGCGGAGCAATACTATCGAAAATGCCTGCAGCGAGATCCCAACGATGCGGCCGCCACGAACAATCTGGCGTTGGTGGTCGCCGAACAGCGTGCTGATTTCGCAGAAGCCGACCGCCTGATTCAGCAGGGCCTCGCCATCATGGTAACCACCAAGGCTCCCGCTGGCAGCAATTCTTACCTGCTGGACACGCAGTCCCAGCTCTTATTGGCCGCCGGAAAAACTGATGCCGCCTATGCGATCCTGGTCCCCATGTCCCAATCCGCCGCAGCCGATGCCTCAGTGTTTCTGCACCTCGCCGAATGTCTGCATCAGATGAACAAAGATGACGAATCCCGGACTGCCTTCAAGGTCGCCCAACAAATGGGCATCACAGCAAATCTCCTTCCCCCGATGGACCAACGCATTTACGATAACCTCCTCACAGCCTTGAAAAAAGAGATCAATAACCAATAGTGCGGACCACCCTCCGGGCCATTTGTCTTTTGGTTCCTCCCCCCCCCCTTTTTTCAATCCCGACTCCTGAATCCCGACTCCAAAATCCTAAATCCTAAATCCTAAATCCAAAATTCACACGACTCTCCCCATGCTGATCCGCCTCGCTGCACTGCTGCTCCTCACCATTGGCTCGACAATCTTCCACGGTCACATGACTTACCGTTGGGGCATCCCGGCAGACCTGCAGGCGTCAGCCGACGTTGTCGCGGCGATTCCCAAACAGTTGGGAAGCTGGACCTACGCGGCAGACGGCAAACCAATGACGGAAGGAATCATCGAGGAACTCGGCGTGACGGAATATGTCAGTCGAGTCTACACCAACGGCAGCGACTCGGTCACCTTGCTGTTGATGGCAGGCAAGACGGGACGACTGGTCCGACATACCCCCGACATTTGCTACGGATCAACCGGGAATACATTTTTGACCGAACCGACGCCGGTGGCGATGACCGTGGACGGGAAGGAGCATCAGTTTCGAGTGTTACCGATCCGTCCAGCGTCGGAACTCTCGGGAGACTTTGTGGTGGTTTACGGATTTGCTCACGGAGGCCAGTTTCTGGGCCCCGCCAATCCGCGGTTTGTGTATCACGGCCATCCAGCCGTGGAGAAGATTCAGGTGTTGTGCAAGCCTGATTCGGACAAACCGAACGAGATCCCGAAGTATGCCGAATCCTTCGTCCAGGAAGTCTGCCGTTACATGCAGCAGAAACAAGCCGAGCCCTAGGAGTTTGTCACTGATACTCCAGGATCGTGAGCGGCAAAGCGCTAGCCCGCCTTGCGCACGAAGTAGGCCGGATCCAGCCCGCCGCTCATGCCGGAACAGCGCAAAC
>CAZFDW010000365.1:0-6916 GCA_964517865.1 uncultured Chitinophaga sp. | reverse complement strand
TTTCGGACATTGGTCATCAATCGATGAAGCTGGTAATGTTCGCGGCTCAGGCTCTGCTGAGGGCAATATCGCCGATTTTAGGTATCGAGCGATTCCCGGAAAATTCCTTTTGACGGTCACTCCTGATCATGTCTCGCGCAATTGAATCTATACGAAACATTGGCATTATCGCTCATATTGATGCCGGAAAAACGACGACGACCGAGCGAATCCTTTACTACACCGGGGCTTCGCACCGGATGGGAAACGTCGATGACGGAACCACCGAGACCGATTTCGACCCCGAAGAGGCTCAGCGAGGTATCACGATCTATTCGGCGGCGGTGACATGTCCGTGGAAAGGCTGCACGATCAATATCATCGACACGCCGGGCCATGTGGATTTCACGGCAGAAGTCGAACGCAGTCTCCGCGTGCTGGACGGGGCGGTGGTGATATTCAGCGCTGTCGAAGGGGTTGAGGCGCAGAGCGAAACTGTTTGGCGGCAAGCCACGAAATATCGCGTCCCCAGGATCTGCTTTATCAACAAAATGGACCGCATTGGGGCGAGTTTTGATCGAGTTCTGAATCAGATTCGTGACCGATTGAAGTGCAGGACGCTGCCGTTGCAGATTCCGATCGGAGCCGGGCCGACGACGAATACCGACGGATTCACTGGTGTGATCGATCTGTTGGCGATGAAAGCCATGTACTGGGATGCGGAATCCCGGGGTCTGGAATTCCGTGTCGAAGAGATACCCGAAAACTACAGGGAAGACGCACTTCTGTGGCGGTCGGAGCTGTACGACGTCTTGTCAGAAATCGATGACGACGTCATGGCCGCCTGCATGGAAGGGGATTCAGTTCCGCACGATATCGTGATTTCGGCCATCCGAAAAGCCACGCTGAGCGGAGCGTTGCACCCCGTATTTTGCGGAGCATCGCTCGATTATATCGGTGTACAGCCAGTGCTTGATGGTGTCCGCGACTTTCTGCCAAGCCCGCTCGATCGGCCGCCGGTGGAAGGCTTGGTTCCGTCAGGGAAACAGGCAGGTCAGACGGCAATTCGCAAGCCTTCGGTAGATGAGCCTGTCTGCGTGCTGTTATTTAAGGTGCAGGCGGAAGCTCATGGGGATTTGTATTTTGCACGTGTCTATTCCGGTGTCCTGACGGGGAATTCCAAGCTCCTGAATCCACGCACCGGAAAGAAGGAGATGGTCACGCAGCTCTGGCACATTCAGTCAGATTCGCGGCAAAAGGTGGAAACCGTCGAAACAGGAGACATTTGCGGCATTATTGGACCGCGGGATTCTGCGACGGGCGACACGCTGTGCGACGCACAGTCGCCGATCGCACTGGAATCCATCGTGTTTCCAGAGACTGTGATTTCGATGGCGATTGAGCCGGAATCGAGCAATGACCGTAAAAAACTTGATGAAACACTGAAGCGACTGGAGCGTCAGGACCCGACATTTCACGTCAAATCAAATGCCGAAACCGGGCAAACGATTATCAGTGGAATGGGTGAATTGCATTTGGAAGTCATTCGCCACCGAATGGAGCGTGATTTCAATTTGAAGGTGCGATTCCATAAGCCAAGAGTCAGCTATCGCGAGCGACTGACGGGCGAAATTGACGTAAAAATTGATTTTTCGAAACACCTGCCGTCCGGAGTGATTGGTTTCGGTGTCTCGTTGCTCGCAAGGGAAATCAAGGATGGCACGACAGCGATCACCGTTGCACATCGACTGACACCTGAAGCGTTGCCAAAGCCGTCGCTTCAGATCCTGCTTGAGTCAATTCAGAAAGAAGCGGAAGGTGGCGGGGTTTATGGAAACCCGATAATGGGGTTAAGTCTGACAATTACGTCGGTGAGTTATCGGGAAGGCGAAAGCAACGAGGTGGCCATTCGCATGGCGGCAGCGGATGCATTTCGAAAAGTTTTGAGTGACGGCAAGATGGTGATCCTGGAGCCGATTATGTCTCTCGAAGTGGTAACTCCTGAGGAATTTCTGGGAAATATCCAGTCGGATTTGAATTCTCGGCGTGCGGTGATTATGAATTCCAACCGACGCGGGGACCTGTGTGTGCTGGAATGTGAGGCACCGCTGGTGGAAATGTTCGGCTATTCAAATCAGATCCGCAGTCTTTCTCAAGGTCGAGCATCGTACTCGATGCAGCCTTGCCGCTATGAAATTGCACCATCTAGTGCTGTGGATCACATGATGTGATTTCAGTTTCAGAGACGTTCTGTCGAAGTATGTGATTTCTCTTACCTGTTGATTGACAGAATCGCAGACGAACTTTAGAATCCCCGATTCCCCGTTTTTCAGGGGTATGGTTTCGTTTTACGTAACTTGTTTGCTCAAGGTGGTTTGCGGTGGCTGGTGCAGAAGAATGTATCCGGATTCGGATGGAAGCGTATGACCACTCCGTGCTGGATCAATCTGCAGCGGAAATTGTGGATACTGCAAAGCGTACCGGGGCAATTGTTCATGGTCCGGTTCCGTTGCCGACTCGAATAGAGCGGTATACGGTGCTCCGAAGTCCTCACATTGACAAGAAGTCACGTGAGCAGTTCGAAATTCGTACGCATAAGCGGCTGATCGACATCATTCAGCCCACTGGTAAGACGGTGGATGCTTTGAACAAGCTCTCGTTGCCTGCTGGGGTTGATATTAAGATCAAAGCGACAGCTACGGCTTAGTTTTGGTGAATCGCGATTGGTGTCGTCTTATTCTGGCGGACTGTTTAAGTCTGTCTTTTTCTGTTTTCTGCTCGCGGGTGCAGAGCTATGTCAGTCGGATTGCTTGGTCGAAAAATTGGTATGACTCAGGTCTATGACGCTGACGGCGTTATTGTGCCTGTGACAGTCATTGAGGCTGGCCCGTGCGTTGTGCTTCAGGTTCGCTCAATGGCTCGGGATGGCTACGACGCGGTGCAGATTGGATTCGGTGATCGCTCTCGTGCAAAGTCGTCGCGTTCTGTTCGCGGTCATGTTGCGGAGTTGAGTGGTCGCCGTCAGCAGTCTCGCAGTACTGCGGGTGTGGCGGCGATTGCCAAGGCTGAGTGTGAGCCGAAGCGCTTCGTGCGGGAGTTCCGTTGCAAAGATGCTGCTCACGGGATGGAGGTTGGCCAGGTGGTTGGGCCAACGCTTCTTGAGGGTTTGAAGTTTGTTGATGTGATTGGCGTTTCCCTCGGTCGCGGTTTCACGGGCGTGATGAAAAGGCACAACTTCCATGGTATGCCGGCAAGTCACGGTGCAAAACGAGTTCATCGTCGCGGTGGTTCGATTGGTCAGAGTGCGGACCCTTCAAGGGTGCTCGCCGGGACGAAGATGCCGGGCCACTATGGCTGTGTGCGTGTGACATCCAAAAACTTGCGGCTTGTGCGGATTGATGGCGAGTCGAATGTATTGCTGGTGCGGGGTGCGGTCCCTGGCCCAACTGGTGGGTTTGTGGTGGTGCGTCGTTCCGTCAAGAATCGTATTTGATATTGGTCGGTGATTTCATGATTTCCGTTCCCGTTCGAGATATGGCTGGTGTCGAGTGTGGCACTTATGCATTTGAGCCGTCAGAGATTTCTGACGTCATTTGCAATCAGTTGCTGCACGACGCCGTCGTGATGTACAACGCAAATCGCCGTGTCGGTGAAGTGCAGACGAAATCACGCGGCATGGTGTCCGGCAGTACCCGCAAGCTGTTCAAGCAAAAGGGTACCGGTCGTGCTCGCGCCGGGGCGATACGTACGCCCGTGCGTCGCGGTGGTGGTCATGCTTTTGCAAAGAAGCCTCGTGACTATTATTACCGGATGCCGAAGAAGGCGGTTCGCAAGGCAATGCGGATGGCATTGCTCAGCAAGTTTCAGGATTCACAGGCGGTGATGCTGAACAGCTGGCAGTGTTCTGAGCCTAAGACGAAGACGGTGGCTCAGTTTTTGAATGCTGTTGGTCTGGCTGGTAAGTCAGTGTTGCTGACAACCGAAGGTTTGAACACAAATGTCTGGAAGTCGGCTCGAAATATCAAAGGTGTGATGATTCTTCCGGGTGCAGATCTGAACGCATACACATTATTGCGTCAGCGTCATCTGGTGATCACGGTTGCTGAAATGGATCGACTTCTTGGTCGGAATGCGTAACGAGTTGTTGGCAGGTCGAGTTCAGGTTTGGGTGATTCAATGAGTTCATTTGCTATTAGTGGTGTCACGCTCGAAGCGCATCAGGTCATTCGTCGACCGCTGGTGACCGAAAAGGGTACGCATCTTTCTGAAAAGCTCAATGCGTACTCATTTGAGGTGCATCCGCTCGCAACCAAGACGGACATCAAGGCAGCTGTGCAGCAGTTGTGGGATGTGCGGGTGGTGGCTGTGCGAACGCAGACTCGAGTCGGTAAGCCGCGCCGCCACAAAATGGTGGTCGGACATACGAAATCATGGAAAAAAGCAGTAGTCAAACTGCACGACGAAGATCGAATTGCGTTCTTCTAGGATTGGCGTCGAGGTCTGAAAGATTTTAGTCGTGTGGATGTGAGTGGGTGTCATGGGGATTCGATTTTACAAACCAGTTACGCCAGGTCGCCGTGGTGCTTCGGTCAGTGATTTTGCAGAAATCACCGACAGGAAGAAGCGCCCGGAAAAAGAGTTGACGATTCGCGCCAAGAAAAAAGGCGGTCGTAACAACCAGGGAAAAATCACGGCGTTGCATCGTGGCGGTGGTCATAAACGTCTGTATCGCAAGATCGACTTCAAGCGGGACAAAGACGGCGTTCGTGGTATTGTGACGCACATTGAATACGATCCGAATCGAAGCAGCCGCATCGCTCTGGTAGAGTATGCCGACGGCGAAAAGCGATACATTCTGGCACCTGAAGGCTTGAAAGCCGGAATGGTTGTTGAGAGTGGTCAGAATCTTGAACCCAATGTCGGCAATTGCATGTTGCTTGGATCGATTCCGCCCGGAACGATGGTTCACAATATTGAGATGCAGCCGGGCCGTGGTGGTCAGTTGTGTCGCAGTGCAGGTGTCGGAGCAACCTTGAACGCTCGCGAAGGACGCTGGGCTCAAGTGACTTTGCCGAGTGGCGAGGTTCGACGATTGCCGGGTTCCTGCCGTGCAACGATCGGGGTGCTCGGTAACTCAGAACATAGCAGCATTGTCATAGGCAAAGCTGGTCGTAATCGCTGGAAGGGCATTCGTCCTCGAGTTCGTGGCACCGCCATGAATCCCACGGCACATCCGATGGGTGGTGGTGAAGGTCGCAACTCCGGTGGTCGTCATCCTTGTAGTCCGACGGGTAAGTTGGCCAAAGGCGGGCGTACGAGAAATCGGAAGAAAGCGTCGGCCAAGGCCATCATTCGGCGTCGACGGTCAGTGCGTTATGGTGAGGTCAAGTTGTAAGGTTTTTGGAAGGGTGTTTGAATGGGTCGCTCGTTGAAAAAGGGTCCTTTCGTTGACCCTCGTCTGCTGGAGAAAGTGGAAAAGCTCAATTCAGCCGGGCGCAAGGAGCCAGTGAAGACATGGGCTCGTCGTTGTACGATTTCACCAGAATTCGTTGGCCACACATTCCTTGTTCATAATGGTCGCATGCACATGAGTGTGTACGTGACCGAAGACATGGTCGGGCATAAATTGGGCGAATTTTCAGCCACCCGTACCTTTCGTGGGCACGGTTCAAAAGGTAAGAAGTAGTCATGGCGTCAGTACGTGCCTCACATCAGTTTGCAAGAATTTCGCCTACGAAGGTTCGTCCGTTTGCGGATATGATCCGTGGGATGTCTGCGGAGCAGGGTCTGAGTGCGCTCGCGTACGAGCCGAATCGCGGTGCGAGATTTATCGAGCGGGTTCTGAAAAGCGCGATCGCGAATGCGGAGGACCGCGGAGTTCGAAATCCGGATCGGCTGAAGATCTCAGAGGCGAGGGTGGATGGCGGTCCGATGTTCAAGCGGGTTCACGCTCGAGCACGCGGCATGGCCAATTTGATTCGTCGTCGTACAGCCCACATTCATGTGGCTGTCGAAGCTCCCGAATTAGGTATTTCATAAACGGTTTGCTTGAAGCAGGGTTCGTGTTATGGGTCAGAAAGTCAGGCCAACCGGGTTTCGCGTCGGAGTCATGGAGACTTGGCGCAGTCGTTGGTATGCGTCAAAGCGTGAATTTGGTGATCTGCTGCTGGAAGATCAGAAGATCAGGAAATTCGTGGCGACAAAGTATGCGTTTGCAGAAATTGCACGAGTTGAAATCGAACGGACAAGGGACCAGGTTGTGGTCCACATGCACACGGCTCGACCGGGTGTGATTATCGGGCGAAAGGGCCAGGAAGTTGACAAGCTTAAGGCTGAGCTTGAAGATCTGACCGGTCGCCGCATGGATGTCAAAATTGTTGAAATCACCAATCCGAACCGCAATGCGAAACTGGTTGCGATGAAGATCGCCCAGCAGTTGCAGAAGCGGGGAAGTTTTCGTCGCGCTATCAAGAAGACTCTTGATGAAGTGATGAGTTCTGGTGTGTACGGAGTGAAGATTCAGATGTCCGGGCGTTTGGGCGGTGCCGAAATGTCGCGACAGGAGAAGGCGAGTCGAGGATCGATTCCCTTATCGACACTTCGTCGTCATATCGATTACGGCCTGGCCGAGTCGGCGACGACGATGGGGATTATTGGTGTGAAAGTGTGGATTGATCTGGGCGACTATTCGAACGAGGAGACTGCAGATGGCGCTAATGCCAAAGCGGGTCAAGCATCGAAAAAGCCAAAGAGGACGTATAAGAGGTAACGCGACCCGCGGCAATACAGTGGTCTTTGGTGAGTGGGCATTGCAGTCAGTGGATCCAGGTCATATTACTGGTCAGACGATTGAAGCCTGCCGAATTGCAGCCACTCAGTATGTTCGCGGCGAAGGTCGGGTCTACATCCGTATATTTCCTCAGAAGCCGGTGACTGC
>CAZFDW010000364.1:3892-6927 GCA_964517865.1 uncultured Chitinophaga sp. | reverse complement strand
GTCATGTTGCCGAGCACCTGCCACTTGTTTGCAATAGCGTAACCTGACGCGCTGGCAATCGCTCGTTTCGCCCGCCCGCCATAGGTTCCACGACCGCTCTGTGAAGTAATCAATTGTGCTGTGTCGTCTGTCGGTGCTGTTGCTGATCCGGTGAGTTGTGCCAGAATCGTGTACGCCGACAGAACCGCAATTGATGTCGCGACGTTGGCAGCCCATACGCTGTTGACGACGTAGCTTTTCCCGTTCGACGGTTCGCCATTGTGCAGCACAAGCTCCGCGCGGGTTGTCGGCCATGCCGCAACGTGAGTAAAGGCGTTGGCTGTAGCAATCGCTACGTGCCAGGTGTTGCCCATTCGCACCGCTTCCGTCTCGGATGGAAGCCCCTGAGAGATCGACATATCGCCGCGATTGTTGATTGCGAACTGTGCGTCGCCAGCCCCGTCACCGTAATTGAGTGACGATCCTCCACGGACCACCCCCGCTACAATTTGACTCGTCATTATGTTTACTCCGAATGAATCTGTTGATTGAAAGAACGAACGAAAGACAAACTCAAACGGAACTAAGCCCCGTAAGCGTAGTTGTACTCAATGTTGATTGCCGCAACAGTGATCGTCGGGACGCCTGTTCCGGATGCCTTCGCAAGTGCGATATACGGCTGAACATTCAGGCCCGCAGTCAGGTCGCTCATGTCGAACGTCGTAGCCTGAGCAACTCGCTCACCTTCGATGTAGAATCGAACGTCGGCCAGCCCGTTCTGGAAGTCGATCTTGAACGTCTTGTAAACAGCTGCCAGTGTCTGCCCGGTGGCCTTGTCGTCGAAGTCATTTGTTGCATCGTCCGACTCTGCGACGATCGCAGATGTTGACACCGAACCCTGCATCCGAAACCATGCGTTGGTTGCGATGCTGTCAATGGTTGCGTTGTGTGCCGAGCCGACGCCCATCACGATTGTGGTTACAGAATCGACACCGCCGACGAGTGCGATGATTTCTACCCACTTCAATTTCGCGACATCGAACGCGAGAACGTCGTTGTGGTACAAGACGGCAAGCTGTGACTCACTATTGCTTGACAGGGTTAATTTCGCCGCCCCGCCGTCACCCGTAACGCAAGTTGCAGTCGGGGTTGTTCCAGTCAGAACCGCCGTCCATCCGTTTTCAGTTGGCGTTGTTGTGAACGCCTGCGCCCGATCGAAAAAATCGGAGAAACATCGTACGCCTCGATTGATCATTGTCCGTTTTCCTTTTCAGAAAGTTGTGGCTACTCGCCTTTAACGCTACTCGCGGGAACCCCCCCGGAATTGCTTCTCTTCTAATGCCGCAAGCCGGACCACGGATGGCCCGGCTATTGGCTGAACTCAGGAAGGACTACGCCTCGCCCTTATGTTTCTGGATGCCGCGATGATTCATCGGAGCCCCGCCGAATGTCTGCAGGATTATGCTTGACTGCGAAAGTGTCCTGTAGTTCATTTCGCTTCGGAGAACTGGATTTTCCTGGCCTTTCAGGAACGCGATTTCCACCGTGTCGATCTGACTTGGATCTGCGAACAGATACCACGCGAAAGTGGAATTTGCGTCAAGCAACGGCTCGATGACAGGAATCAGATTTCGCGACGGGTTGTAAACCGCTGACGACAGTGAAGCGACAGGGTCTGCCACACTCATCACCAACTGCATGATGGTTGTGTCCAGTGCCCCAGGTCCGACGATGTAGCGGGCCTGAAGATTCAGGATGTCCGCTGACTCAGCACCTTCGGGAGTGTTCTCGCCACGCATCTGACGCATCTTGTTCTTCATCGTCTGAAGCGTGAGAGTTGTTGGAGTGGCTGAACCCACTGTCAGATTCGACCTGAATCGTAGCCCGGTTGCCGATTCAAGAAACAACGCCTGCGCGTCGCTCATCGTTGGGTTTGCTGTGACCAGAGACCACGCGAACGTATTAACCGTACGACGTGCAGACTGCCCAAGTTGATTCGGGGCAGGTCCGAGAACGCCCATGTCATCATTGACCAGCAGCCGATAGCTGAAGTCGAGTTCCAGCGACCGCGACTCAACAGCATAGGTTTCTTTCGCGTCTGCCATCGACGCCTTCATAGGGTTCGTGTTGTCATTCCAAACCGGCAGATTCGGAATCGAACCGAGACGGAATCTATTGACGTTTTTGAAGTCGTCAACAGACGCCCCGCGCTTCATCGGGCCTTCCCATGTGGAAGGTGCCTCGACATAGCCCAGCATCATGCTTTTGTTCTGCGCGTCCAGCGTCAGGTTTGCGAATGAGCCTGTGTTGTGATATGCCGCTCCGGATGATCGAAACTGAATACCGCATTCGCGTGCCTTGATCGGTCCAACCATTGCGATTGCCGCCACGTCGAGACGTGCCATTCCGCGAGTATTGATACCCCAAAGCGAACGGCACATTTCTTCAGCGATGTCGTACATCGACGCCTGCCGCCACTGGTCCGCACCCTTTGGCTGCGATGCTTTCGGGAACACCTTTTCCAGTGCGTTCACGCGACGCTGCTGAACCGCGTCCAGAGACAAGACCGCGTCAGGTGCTGGTGTTGCAATCTCGCTGAGTGCTCGTGCAGTCAAGGCACAACCGACGTCTGCCAGGAATCGGTCGGAACCTTCCCCTGTAAGTCGGATTGACGGTGACATTCCGATGCTTGGCGTTGCATTCTGGCGAGCGAGCAACAGATGATTTCGAACCGCCGTAACGTCCGGCAGCGCCCGACATGCTGCGGCTTCGTCTGGCATTCCGGCAAGCTCGCACAGGTCGTTCACTTCCTTTTCGTGTGCCGCCGTTCGCGTTCGCTCGTCAGCGATTGCCGCGCGGGTTGCTTCTGTGATCATCTTTGTGATTGCCGCCGTTGAAAGCGTCTGACCTGCGTTGCGATTGCCTTCCGTTGGCGGATTGGCAGGAGGGTCTACCGGTGGATCAGTCACGGGAGGATCAGTTGGATCGCCGAGGGCACGATGGTTTTTTACCAACCATGTCTGAGCTTCTTCGTCTGTCAATGTTGCTGCCATGCC
>CAZFDW010000364.1:0-3792 GCA_964517865.1 uncultured Chitinophaga sp. | reverse complement strand
GGTTTTTTACCAACCATGTCTGAGCTTCTTCGTCTGTCAATGTTGCTGCCATGCCACGAGACACAAGCAACGCGCGGAGTTCTTTGTTCATTTCAAACTGTCCTTTCTTGGACTCAAAACGGATCGTTGCCGGATCAAGTCCTCGCAACTTTGCCTGCTCATCTGCGCCGATCGGAGTCACCGAGACTTCGTCAAGACGCCATTTCGTCACCACATCAACCGGGCCTTCAAATGTTCGCCCGGATATCACTTTCGTTTCGCCCGCGCGAACGCGAACACGCTGCAAAATCCTGTAGCCTGCCGACACATCCGTGACGTGCCCCTCGCGAACTTTTTGAAATTGAGTTGTCGCCGCTTCGCTGAAGTGCAGAACACCGACAAGCCCATCTGGCCCGACCTGAATGTCTCTTACTGATCCGAGTTGATCGGCTACGCTCTTTCGGTTGTGTGAATCGAGCAACGGAACCTGCCGGGACTTCGGTATTTCGCAACCGGACAACAGCAACACTTCCGGAACCATTTCCATCCGTGTGAAATCTGGCATCATCACAGGCGATTCTGTCGCCAGAATCGCCGCGATCGTTCTCGCCTGCTCATTTAGAGATGTTGACGCTACAGACAACTTTCGGAATGACGGCTCGACTACAGCCTCGTCCCGTTGTCTGATGTCCGGCATTGATCGGCTAGACCGTGGCATTCATCGCCCCTTGTTTCTTTGGCTTCGCTGGTATCTTCGCTGGCGTTGGTGCCGGTGATTCTACAGCCGCTTCTGTGTCCGTCACGTCCTGCATATCGACGCTGAAAATGTTGTTGATGACTTCCTCGGGGATGCCCTTCGCGCGTGCCGTTTCGTAAACCTCCGCCATGTCGTTTAACACGTCGATCCAGTTCACGTTGACTCTGGCACATTCCATTTGAAGCGATGAAATGCCGATCTTCATTCTGGAACCAGCCGCCTGCGAATCCTTTTCAGGATTGATCGACTGAGCAACCGGTCCTTGCCATTTCGTCGCGAGATATCGCCCTCGATTGGCGTTGAATTCGTCCACTTCTACGATGCCGTTGAAGTAGCCGTTGAACACTGCGGCCCTTACCACTTCCTCATAAATCGGCTGGCAGAAACCAGACGCAAACCAATCCTGCAGTGCATTGACTTCGGGCCAAATGTCGTTATCAGCAGACTTCTCAGATGAGAATGATGACTGCCTGTAATCGCCGATGAGCGTACTCGCTTTGACACCCGGAAGCCCTGCGGCGACGCCTCGCAGCATGTGCTGAACAAAACCCTCGGGGTTGATGTTTGGCTGATTCGGTGAATGCAATTCGAAGTCACCGTCTTGCCCCTTATTAATGAACATCCCCGGCTGAAGTTTCGTGATCGCGTTGCCGTCAACGTCAGTCAGATCGGTGCCGTCTGCCGATGTGCTATTTGTTTCGGTTGTTGCGTTTAGTCCGAGCCGAACCTTGCCCGATGCTTTCTTGTACGATGCGACAACACACGCACCCATCGCTGTGGATTTCTGTACATTGTATTCCAAGTCTTCAGAGTCGCGGAGCTTCAGGACGGAAGGCGAAAACCACGTCACGCCGAATACTTGATCGATGTCGTCTTCAATGAACAGATGCCGAACTGATGCCGCTGGGATGCGTGTCGGATCTCCGGTTCCATCGCCGTTTGTGATCCAGTAAGCCGCCCGGATGTCGTCAGCCGTAAACTCGATCCCGCGATAAATCCAGTGACCTTCAGGAATCAGCCGCTGCGGGATGTTATCCGTGAGCCTTGCCCCGTCGATAAACTGCACCGTCAACGGAACCGGCAAGTCTCGGCGAATCATTTCGGCGGGAGTGATCGGCACGAGTCGATACAGACAATTGCCTGACAGAATGCACGCCTGAAGTGCAAGCCGCTCAAGTCCTGAGAACGTCTGACCGCCCTGCCCTGGCATCCCGCGAACGTCGAACCCCGCTTGAATTGCTTGCCAGAGTTGTTTGGCACGCTTCCGGAATTCTGTGTCCGGTGAACCGTCTGCGTTGACCGCCAACGATTCCGGATTCATTGCGGGACCAATCACCTTTGCTTGGATCGCCCGCACAATCTTGCGGCCGTAGGGATTATCTCGCCACGTCTGCCATGCGTTGGCGCGTGCCGTGTTCAGGTTTGCCGAAGTGATCTGATTTTCTTTTGTGACCTGTCCACGATTGCCGCGATTTGTCCGAGTGACTTTCCCAGCGGCGTAGCCGTCGTTTGAATTTGTGAATTCTGCGATTTGCTGGAGTGTTGCGCGTGCCTCAACACGTGACAGTGCCCATGATGGCGAGACAAGAGCGATGGCGCGGTCGATAAGGTTCACTGGTATGTGGCCTCCGAGTACATGCCCAGAGACGCCATCGAACCGCCTGATTCAGATTCGGCTGCGACTTCGGCTGCCAGATCCTTGCGAAACGCATTCAGTTCTGCAAGCCGTGCCCGCTTCTGGCGTTGACCGCCGGGCAGATCGTATTCTTGGCTCGTAAGAGCGGCAAGAATCGCTGCGTTTGTGGCGGTTAACAGATCACTGGCAGTTGTCATGCACGCATGTTGTGCGTGATTCTATGCGATTGCATTACCAGTATTTACAGGAGCTACCGCTCGCCGTCCAAAGTCACCACGCGATGCTCAATCACAATCGTCTTCAGTAATACCTTGGCAGTCCATGAATGCCCACACGGTCCTGTTGCTGGATTGAGTGCCTTTTTACATGCAACATATCTTGTGACGCCCCGTGTTGATTGCACCAGCCCGTAGCCCCCATTTCCGGTCCAACACAAAGGGCATTTTTTCCATTCCTCAATTGCCGCACCTGTTTCGTCAACCGGCTTCAATGGCGGCGACCATGTTGCGTTGACTCCTGGCGATTCGGAAAGAGCTTTCGTTTGAAACTCGTTGCGGTTCTTACTCATTCCATGATCTCCCGTCCGGGCGTTTTTCACCTGAGTTGACAATCGTTTTTCCTTGCGTGTAAGTGCCTGATCGTGGCGGATAGCCACTGTTTTCTGTGACGTAAGCACAAGCCAACGCCAGCCCGTACCGCACAGTGTCTCTCAGGTCGTTTGCTTCGTTCTCGTCTTTCTTGACCCACAGCAGTTTCGCGTTGCCTCGGTTGTCGATTTTATCGGCAAGCGTGGCGTTGCACAATTGCTCGAGCAAGTCTAAGTCATGTTCGGCCCCCTGGCAGAGTGACAGTGACTCAGGATCTTCCGGCGTCCGCTCGTCAAGTCGTGCCTGCAGATCCGTCTCCCAAAAATCCGTGTTGACCTGCAGAAGTTCCTGACCGACGTTGTCGCCATCGGCCACCGTGCCGAGTTTGTACGGCAGTCCGCCGAGCGCAGTTGAACTGCCCTTGATAGCCATCATGCCAGCGTGAGAATTGCAGAAGTCGTATGTCTTCTTTGTGTCCCAGCCTGAATCCACTGCCCCAGCGTGCGGAAGCATCGGATTTCCGCCGTCTTGATGCTGCCATGGGTTGCGAATAACAGCCTCCCAGATGTCTTCAAGGCGTGTTTTGTAGCCGTAATCAACCAGATGCGATCGGCCATCAAGCCCGTGTGCCATCAGGACCCAAACGCGATAGCCGCCGTCAGCCGCTTGTTGGTCGATTGTGACGGTTAAAAGTCGCGTCCAGACAGGAAGAATTGACCTCGGAACGGACGTTTTCAGCCGTTCGCCGACACGTTCTGGCGTCGATTTTGTCTTGCGTGTCTCCCATGTCTCGCCCATGTAGGAGTTGACCACGTCTTGCAGGTCTCTCGGTC
>CAZFDW010000363.1:0-6932 GCA_964517865.1 uncultured Chitinophaga sp. | reverse complement strand
TTCACGGCCAGCGATCGGTCACCATGAGTCTGTCTGAATGCCACTGCTTTTGTGAGCGGCAAGGCGCTAGGCGCCGGTTTTTGCGGGCGATTTACCCGCGGCTAGCGGACTGTTGATTTAGTCCCAATTCTGTTCGTAGTCCCGGCTTCAGCCGGAATTCGCTGGCGGTTCCGGCAAAAAAACCGCCTGAAGGCGGAACTACAAACTTAAATCAACACCCCGCTAGCGCCTTGCGACTCACAGTTTTGGAGTGTCGGGACAGACTCCCAGGGATTGGCATTCTGCAGCAATGGACATTCGCCGCCACGGCATTTTGAGCAGTCACAGGCGAACTATGCCCGAATCGTTGCGTCAGATTCCAATGGATCGGCATCGACCGGGATGGGCCGTCGCATGACGACTACCCATGTGTACTCCAGTCCCGGATTGGATATTGAAGAGCGAACAAAGCGGCTGAGAACAGCTGCGATCAGGAAACTTGCGAGATAGGGCACTGCAGTCGTCAGGGTAATCGTCGGTTGATAACTGGTTTCGAACAGGATCTTCCAGTAGCTCCAGAGGAACGAGATGACCACGCTGCATGCCACGGCAATCTTCACGACACGCCCGTCACACTTCAGAAACATTCCGATCAGAAACAGCGACGCCAATGGCCCAAGAAACATGTTGAAGGCCGGAGCCATCATGTCAATAATATTGCGGTCCGAATGCCGGGCCCGATAAGCGACACCGATTGCAAGTGATGTCACGATAAGTCCGATGGCAACGGACAGAAAGCGGGCGAATCCGACATCAGTCAGAATCGGCTTCCGATTGGGACGAAGTCGTCCGTACAAATCGCCCGCAAACACCGCACTGATGCTGTTGACGCCGGATACAAGTGTCTGCATCACATCGCACACGAGGACTGCGAGAATGACTCCGCCGATACCGGCAGGCAACTGGTGGGCAAAGAAATGGGGCAGAACTTTATCTCCCTGTTTCACGATGATGTGGCCGTTCTCAGCGACAAAAATCCCCGCTGGAAGATATGTGGGGTGCTGCAGATAGAAGGCGAGCAGAGCCAGTCCACAGAATGCCAGGAGCACGCCGATCGTCACATCGGTGACCGCTGCCACGAGATAGCTTCGTCTGGCCGATTTCAGGGATGTGGTGGAGAAATATCGTTGCAGCACGACCTGGTCAGACCCATGTGTGCAGATGACCCAGAAGAAATTCAGCAACGCGGCGGTGAAAACCGTCATGCGGACCGTAGGATCCAGGCTGAACAGAATGGGCTTCGTGTGTCCTGATGAGTTCTCGGCGGCAATGTTCCACCATTCCACGGGGCCGGTCCCTGTCGTCCAGACGACGTAACCCAGCGTCACGAGCGTTCCGCCAAACAGCATCACCGACTGCAGCACGTCGTTCCAGATGGCCGCTCTGAATCCTCCAATGCTTCCGTAGACGGTCGCTGAGAGCCCGACTGAAACAATAATCCAGTACAGGAAGGAGGCGCGCAGCATGGTCGGTTCTGCAGCTGCGGGATCAAGCCACTTTGCAATCGGATCAATTGTGTTAGACGGAATCAGAGTTCCTACCATCTGGGTCAGCGCCAATGACCCGACATAAGTGACCATCGACATCCAGCCGACTCGCAGCATCAGAAACAGCAGGCTGCCGATTATGCGGGTCTGAACGTCAAACCTTCGCTCCAGATACTCATAGGCACTGGTGAACTTCAGACGCATGAAAAAGGGAACCCAGACGAACAGCACGACTGACATACTCAGCGGCAGTGCCAGATACTGGGCAAACATAGTGACACCGTTCTTGATCATTTCGCCGGGGACACCCATGTACGAAATGCTGGACATCAAGGTTGCCAGCACGCTCAGGCCCACAGCCATCCACGGCATACGACGGCTACCGAGAAAGAACTCGCTGGTGTTGGCCTGTCGCCGTGACGACCAGATCACAATTCCCATCGTGACCAACAGATAAACGCCCAATGCCAGAAAATCAATCCACTGCAGGCCATCCCGGGGAGCTGGTGCAGTGCGAGCGGCGGCCACAATTAGTCCGACGAGATCTGTCGTTTGGGTCATGCGGCACTTTCGACGATGTGAGTTGATTAGAACTGAATTGGCAACACGATTCATTGGTTGCCGACAAACCACCAGCCTTCCTGCGCTTGCTGGAGAGTAACAGCTTGAAAGCCAGGGAATCAATCAACAGAGGTTCTGTAATCGACGCAACTCAAGTCGAAATGCACTCATCTGTATGCCGTATGTGCTGTGGGTGACACGGTCGGTGAAGCGTCTCATTGTCGATAGGAAATCCCGTGTCGATTGCATCCACAAAGCAGTGAACGGATGATTTCAGGCAACCGCGAAGTGCCGCCAGGAGGCGTCACGGATTCGGCCGACTCTTTGAGAGCATTTATGTCATCTCCTGCTTCGTCGGGCCAGCACGATCATCATGGCTCGTCCATTTCTGCCTCGCATACCGTGAATCCCGCGCACCAGTCGTTCTGGCTCTGGGTTCTGTGCCTGACCGGAGTCGATTACTTCAGCACACTGGCGTATCAGCCATCCATTGCCATCACCAGCGCCGGGCGGCTGGCACCGGTCGCCACAATTCTTCTGGTCCTGGTGACGATTTTTGGAGCAGTCCCGATCTATTGCCGAGTTGCGAAGTCATCGCCTCACGGCCAGGGATCGATTGCCATGCTGCAGCAACTGATGCGAGGCTGGTCGGGTAAGTTTCTGGTCCTGACGTTACTCGGCTTCGCCGCAACGGACTTCGTGATCACGATTACTTTGTCTGCCGCAGATGCGGCAAAGCATCTGATGGAAAATCCTCTCTTCCATCAGGTGCCGTCATTCTTCCACAGCCAGATCGGAATCACGCTGGGCATGATTATGGCTCTTGGCGCAGTCTTTCTGAAGGGTGTGCGTGAAGTCATCGGTGTCGCGGTTGTGATTGTCGCTGTCTACCTGGCGATGAATCTGATTGTTCTCTCGGGCGGACTGGTGACGCTGGTCCAGCAGCCCCATTATGTGTCGGACTGGTGGGACAAACTCAGTTCCGGCGACGTGGGTATTGATGGTCATTCTTCCGACCACGAACCTGCCAGTGGGGAAGAGAGTGCAACGTCAACGTCCTCAGAGACCGCAGGTGCGGCGTCGCTCATTCCGTTAACGTGGTACTCCGGCCTCTTCATGAGTGCTCTGCTCTTTCCCAAACTCGCTTTGGGATTGAGTGGTTTCGAAACGGGTGTCGCTGTAATGCCGCAGATCAGAGGAGAAGCAACCGATACGGAAGACCACCCGGCCGGTCGTATCAAACGAACACAATGGCTGCTGAAGACGTCGGCACTGATCATGTCGGTCATGCTGATCGGTTCATCAATCATCGTGACGACGCTGATTCCGCTTGAAGCTCTGGCTCGCGGAGGGCCGGCCTACGAACGAGCGCTCGCGTATCTGGCACACGGAGAGGGTGGTCTCAAACTGTGGCCATTCTTCGGCGAAGTGTTCGGCACAATGTACGACGCGAGCACGATCGCCATTCTGTGTTTCGCTGGTGCCAGCGCGCTGTCGGGATTGTTGCATCTGATCCCTCGCTACCTGCCAAAGTTCGGGATGGCTCCGGATTGGGTCGCAGCAACGAGACCGCTTGTCTGTGTCATCATCGGGGTCTGTATTGTCGTGACACTGATTTTTCGGGCATCGGTTGAAGAGCAGGGCGCCGCATACGCAACGGGTGTGATGGTCCTGATTCTGAGTGCCTGTGTGGCGGTGATGATTGAACGATATCGAGAGAGATCCGGACCGACAGTGAGCCGCATTCCGTGGTTGACCGTCATCATTACACTGGTGTTCCTCTACACAGCCGTCGATATCATGATCGGGAAATCCGAAGGGCTGATTATTTCGATGTTCTTTATCGGCGCGATCATGGGAGTTTCGATCATTTCAAGGTGCGTGCGCAGTGATGAGTTACGAGTGGTTCGCTTCCAGTTCGCAGACAATGAGTCAAAATTCCGCTGGAACACCCTGCAGCATCTGGAAATCCCCGTGCTGGCTCCGCACCGGCCTGGCGGCAGAACATTGGACGAAAAGGAACAGGAGCTCCGGATTTGGCATCATCTTGCCGATGAGATCCCGGTCGTGTTCGTGGAAATCTCGCTGGGTGACACCAGCGACTTTTTTCAGGAACCGATGCTCGATATTCGCCACGAAGGAGGCCGGTACATCATTCGCGTCAGTCATTGTACGTCCATTGCTCCTGCGATCGCAGCACTGGCTTTGTCACTCACAGGAGAAACCCAGGCTCTCGAAATCCATTTTGGCTGGTCAGAGGAGAGTCCGCTGAAAATGAATCTGGGCTTTCTGCTTTTTGGGGAAGGCAACATTCCTTTTCTTGTGAAGGAACTGCTGCTGGACGCTCAACCGGATGAGCGACTGCGGCCCAGGGTCATCATTGGGTAGTGTCATTGCGCCTGGAAAAGGGGTCAGGAACCAATAGCCAAATGGCCTAATGGGTGCTCCGCATTATTGGTTCCTGACCACTTTTCCAGGCACAGGAACCAATAGCCAAATGGCCCAATGGGTGTTGGGCACTATTGGTTCCTGACCCTTTTTCCATGCCTATTTTTGTTTCACATGTGCAAAGCGATGCCTGAAGGCTTTAGCATCGTCGGCAGTCGTGACCCATAAAAACATTTTTCCTGCCTCATCAACACGGACATCGAAACCAAGTTCCAGCTTATCTCCAACAGCCGTTAACAGTCGCACGGGTGAGATGCGATCGTCCTTGCGTGTGTACCTGAGCGTGTTGATATCCAGGCCTTTCGCCGTCAATGCATACGCCGATGAAAAATGAGTGATGCCGATCTTTTCGGAAATTGCACCGACCAGCGTGCTCACTTCAACATCTTCCACATCGAGCGGAATGGCGCGAAGATATGTGGGCAATATCTCGCTGAAGGATTGTTCAGGCTTCCAGCCGATCGGCCAGAGATTGTCTGATTCATTACCGCGATCGATTTCCATGTCATACCGTCCTGGTGACACGTACCTGGGTCGAAATCCAAGTCCGTACTGGGCCAGAACAATCGCGATCGCCGACCCCTTCGAGAATCCCTGCAGCTCGATAGTGTCGAGTGCCGACTCAGGCCGCTGCGCCAAAGCCTGCTGACGTGCGGCTTCCGTAAACTTGATCCGCATGTTGGCCGGTAGTCCTGCGGATTCGACCGCCAGGATTGAGGACTGAAGTTCGACCGGATTTTCCACCGGTACTCCCAGCAGCCGAGTCACTTCCTTGAACTGCTCATCCGTCAGTCCCCAGGTCGGATTGCTGTCAGGTGGTCCTTTCGCGCCATGCCGCTGTATTTCTTCCAGTGCCAGCGTCAACGGTTTCGTGCTTTCGATGTCGAATTTCTGAGTGCCAATGCGGATCGATCCGTCTGCTGCCATGGCCGCGACGACGTGCGTGGCGACAAAATCGTCACGGTCCAGATCTTCAATGCGTGATGCTTCGCCCGCGCGAGGTTCGCGAAACCTGACGCTGTATCCCAGTTCCTGAAATACCCGCCCCCATTCCTGAGACTTGATGCGATACGATGGCTGCGACTGGATGAGAACTTCCACGTCCAGCGTCCTTCGTGGCGGTTCCCGTTCATCGGCGACAATGGGTTGAACGGCCTGCGTCACAAAGATCATGGAAAGAAACAGGACTGAAATCTGCAAGCTGGGCAAAGGACGCGGCACGGCATGACCTCCTGAAATGCAATTGGTTCCCGACAGCGTATTCTGCGGTTACTGAAGGGAAATCACAATAGTTCGACTATTTCGGACTGAAAAAGGTGTCTGGAACTCTCCGGAATCAGGGGTTTGCGGTGTTGTCTGATGCCTCCAAAGTTCCAGACACCTTTTTCAACGTGCGGACAGTTGGCGACAGAGGCGGTGCCCGTTATACATCCTTCGTGCGTCAAATTCCCACAAAACCATCACCAGATAAGTTCTTCGATGTCTCAGATTTCTGAAGTGTTTCAAACGGCTGCCCGCGAATCCCGCATGGCGTTTATGCCGTTTGTGACTGCCGGTGATCCGGATCTGCACACCACCGCCGCCGTTCTGCGCTCGCTGCGTGATGCCAGCGTGGATCTGATTGAACTGGGATTCCCCTACAGCGATCCGATCGCCGATGGCCCTGTCATTCAGGCGTCTTACACGCGAGCTCTTAATAACGGTATCTCAGTCGATGGAATCTTCAGGATGATGGAATCGCTCAAGTCTGAAGCGATGCCACCGGTGCTGGCCATGGTCTCATTCGCGATCATCTTTCGACACGGCACGGCTTTGTTCGTCGAGCATGCCGCACAGGCCGGCTTCAGTGGGCTGATCATCCCGGACCTGCCTGCTGACGAAGCAAGCGACGTGATCGATGTTGCCCGAAATTACAAACTGGATGTCGTGCAGTTGATTGCTCCGACGACAACCGCTGAACGGACGAAACAGATTCTGGCCGCATCGGCGGGATTTCTATATTGCATTTCTGTTGCCGGAACGACCGGTGTGCGTCAGGAGTTACCGCAGGAACTGATTGCACAATTGAAGTCGCTTCGAGCACAGTCAAAACTGCCGCTGGCGGTTGGCTTTGGCATCAGCAGTCCGGAACAAGTGTCAGCGTTGGAAGGCGTCGCTGACGGAATTATCGTGGGTTCGGCAATTGTCCGCAGAATGGCCGAAGCCCGCGACAGTTCTGCGGCAGCGACGAGCGTCGGCGCATTTGCGAAAGAAATGCGAATGGCAACAGCGAAGACGAAACCGTCACTCGGGACATGAAAATCGGCTGACCAGCTGGTAATCCATTGTCAAGACTTCATTTTGTGGTAGGCCGGACCAAGCGAAGCGCAGTTCCGGCAGGTGTCTGGTAATTGCCGG
>CAZFDW010000362.1:0-6951 GCA_964517865.1 uncultured Chitinophaga sp. | reverse complement strand
GTCGGCCAATTGCCGGAACTGCGCTCCGCTTGGTCCGGCCTACCACAAAATCAAGACTTGACAAAGCACTACGTTGTCATTCGCGCGGGAACACATCCGGCAGAAAAATGAATTGCAGAAATTAACTGTTCGTAGTACGGAATCAGAGGTAACACAATGAGTTCCGATCATTTTTCATCGATCGCCCGGCGGCGATTTCTGCAGACGGGTGGCGCGGGGTTTGTGGCGACGGCGGCGGCCGCGTTACTCGCCGAGTCCGTCGCACCGCCGGCGGTCACGTCAGGTTTTAAGTCCACGGGAACTGTGCCTCAATTCCCCGCGACGGCAACGAGCGTCATCTTTCTGTTTATGGAAGGTGGCCCCAGCCACATCGATTTGTTTGATCCAAAACCATTGCTGAACCAACTGTCCGGCCAACGCATGCCGGACAGTTTCGGAGATGTGATCACGGCGATGGGTGAATCGCACTCACCGCTGCTGGCATCGAAGAGACGCTGGCAGCAGCACGGTGAATCCGGGACATGGGTTTCCGACTGGTTGCCGCACACGGCTCAGTGTGTGGATGATATCGCCGTAATTCGGAGTTGTTGGGCGGATGGCATTAATCATTCGTCCGGTGTCTGTCAGATGAATACCTGTTCGATCCTCGGCGGACGTCCGTCGCTGGGAAGCTGGGTTTCGTACGGGCTGGGTTCTGAAAACCATAACCTGCCGTCTTTCATCGTCATGCAGGATAACAAATCGTCAGTCGTGAACGGCCCGCGCAACTGGAGCGCGGGGTTTATGCCGGCCATGTATCAGGGTGTGCGACTGAACGAAGGCTCTGAACCGATTCCAAATCTCAATCCGCCCGAAGGCTCGGGGCTGAGTCAGCAACGCAGTAAGCTCCGACTGCTGGATCGACTCAATCGCGACTTTGCAGATCGACATCCCGAGCAGTCTGAACTCGACGCCCGCATTGCGGCGTATGAGCTGGCGTTTCGGATGCAGGCTCGGGCCCCGGAAGCCGTGGCGATAGATGACGAAACAGCCGAAACACAAGCGATGTACGGTATGCATCAGAAAGAAACGGCAACGTTTGGACGAATGTGCCTGCTGTCTCGACGATTGGTTGAACGCGGCGTGCGTTTCGTACAGTTGTATCACGGTGCGGGCAGCAAATGGGATGCACATTCGGGCATTGAAGCGAATCACTCAGGACTTTGTCAGGCCAGCGATCAGCCGATTGCGGGACTGCTGAAGGACTTGAAACAGCGTGGCTTGCTGGACCAGACATTGGTCGTGTGGGGCGGTGAATTTGGTCGGACGCCGATGTCGGAAAAAGGCAATGGTCGCGATCACAATCCCACAGGCTTTACGATGTGGATGGCCGGTGGCGGCGTGCGTGGCGGCCAGACGATCGGTGCGACGGACGAACTAGGTTTGCGCGCTGTGGAAGATCGCCTGCATGTGCATGACCTGCATGCATCGATTCTGCATCTTCTGGGACTCGACAACCGGCAACTCACATGGTTCTTCAAGGGGCGTCCCGAACGCCCCACAGTGAATGAAGGCGATTTTTTCAGACGGTTGGTGACGGGGTAATCGGCGAGCGGCATGCGTCAGCTTGCCGATACAAGAACGACGTACCATTGGGCTCACGCCACTCCGCTCGCCTGACTCATTTCCGACCGCGCGAAGTATAATACGGTTGCTTTCCTGATGCTGGCTGCATTGAAAATCCATGGCAGACCTGTCACAACTCGCCTCGCGCGGGCATGTGCCGTCCTAAGTGGCTATCCGAATAGGGGTCTGACCCTCTCCGGCAAGCGGAAACACCAACATAATCGACTCGCCTCCAAAGGGTCAGACCCCTTTTCGGATGGCTCAGGTGCATGATCTCATGGTTCAGGTGAACGAGAATTTTCTCAAGTTGAAGGCTGGCTATTTGTTCCCGGAAATCGGTCGTCGAGTGACCGCATTTTCGCAGGCTAATCCTTCAGCAAAAATTATTCGACTGGGAATCGGGGACGTTACGGAGCCCCTGCCGCCAGCGATCATCAAAGCCATGCATGACGCCGTCGATGACATGTCACGCCGTGAATCGTTCAAAGGCTACGGGCCGGAACAAGGGTACGCATTTCTGCGAGAGCCCATTGCACAGCATGACTTTTCCTCGCGCGGGATCGATATTTCGGCAGATGAAATTTTCATTTCCGACGGCTCAAAATGCGACTCCGGCAATATCCTCGACATCCTTGGCTCAGGCAATCGCATTGCCATTTCCGACCCCGTCTACCCGGTTTACGTGGACACGAACGTCATGGCCGGACACACCGGTCCGGCGGATGCCAGTGGACGATTCGAAGGACTTGTCTATCTTCCCGGCAACGAAGCCAACAACTTTGTGCCGGACCTGCCGTCGGTCCCTGTCGATCTGATTTATCTTTGTTATCCGAACAATCCCACGGGAACGGTCGCGTCAAAAGAAACGCTCAAACGCTGGGTCGATTACGCCCGAGCCAACAACGCTTTGATTCTGTTCGACGCAGCCTACGAAGCGTTCATTTCAGACCCGGCGATTCCGCACAGCATTTTTGAAATCGACGGCGCCAAAGATGTCGCGATCGAGTTCCGAAGTTTCAGCAAGAGCATCGGCTTTACAGGCGTGCGATGCGGGCTGACGGTGGTACCGAAACAGTTGATGGGAACAACATCGTCGGGTGAGAAGGTATCGCTGCATCAGCTCTGGAATCGCCGACAATCCACGAAGTTCAATGGTGCGTCTTATGTCGTCCAGAAAGGTGCGGCGGCGGCATATTCACCCGACGGACAGGCTCAGATGCGAGGCTTGATCGATTTCTACATGGCGAATGCGAGCCTGCTCCGAGCAGGGCTGAGCAAAGTCGGGATTAAGGTCTTCGGGGGTGTGAATGCACCTTATGTCTGGCTGCAGACGCCGAAAAATCTGTCGAGCTGGGACTTTTTTGATCTGCTGCTGAGCAAAGCGCACGTTGTCGGGACACCGGGCAGTGGTTTCGGTGCGGCGGGAGAAGGCTATTTTCGTCTGAGTGCGTTCAACAGCCGACAGAATGTTGAGGAAGCTCTTGAACGCATCTTCAAGGTCATTGTCTGATCCCCGCGCACATCTGAGTCAACACCATGAAGGCCGCTGTCTTTGAACAGTTTCGGATGCCATTGGAAATTCGGGACGTACACGATCCTGTTCCGGAATCGGACGCTGCGGTGGTCGCCGTTCGCGCCTGCGGACTGTGTCGCAGCGATTGGCATGGCTGGATGGGCCATGACTCCGATGTGCACCTGCCGCATGTGCCGGGGCACGAACTGGCTGGCGAAGTCGTCGCGGTCGGAAGTGCCGTCAAACACTGGTCAATCGGTCAGCGTGTGACCGTCCCGTTCTGTTGTGGTTGCGGCACTTGTGAACAATGTGTGTGCGGCAATCAACAGATTTGTGATCGATACACACAGCCGGGTTTCACACAGTGGGGAGCTTTTGCAGAACTGGTGTCAATCCGTCACGCCGACGTGAATCTCGTATTGTTGCCGGAAGAGATTGACTTCGTCACGGCGGCGAGTCTGGGCTGCCGTTTTGCCACATCGTTTCGAGCAGTCGTTGTCCAGGGACGGACTCAACCAGGCGACTGGGTGGCAGTGCATGGATGTGGCGGCGTGGGACTGTCAGCCGTGATGATCGCCGCCGCATTGGGAGCGCAGGTCATTGCTGTGGATATTCGCCGTGATCGCCTTGAGTTCGCTCAGCGATGCGGAGCTTCCGTCGTGATCGATGCTGCCGAAACGGATCCGGTCTCGGCGATCAAGGACACGACCTGCGGCGGTGCGCATGTCTCACTCGATGCACTGGGCAGCCGGACAACATGCTGGAACTCTGTCAAATGCCTTCGCAAACGCGGTCGCCATGTGCAGATCGGACTCATGCTTGGTTCTGATGCCGATCCGCAGATTCCGATGAGCGCAGTGATCGGGAATGAACTGGAGATTATCGGCAGTCACGGAATGCAGGCATTTGAATACAGCCGAATGTTTCGCATGATTTCCTCCGGTGCGCTACGGCCTGACTTGCTGATCAGCGATCGAGTCACACTGACGCAGGCCGCAGAACTGCTGCCAAAGATGCACGAGTTTCCCGGCAACGGTGTGACAGTGATCGACCGGATGTATTAGATCCGGAAAATCAGACTTGAGGAAGATTTGAGGATTGGTTAAGAAATCCGGGACGGGGCTGGTTCAGGTTGCTCCGCCTGCGGCAAGTTTTGCTTTCGACCGTCAATGAACCGCAGATAAATCCCTCAAAACACTGCCTTTCCTGTCTATTTCCTTTCTTCAATTCCTATCGTTGGCGTGTCAGATTTCCGTTATCAGGCCACGATTGATCAACTTCACGTCCCACCGTTTCGATGCATTCGCATCAGTTTCTCAGAGTCACAGTCAGCAATTTATGCCGGTTGATTTGTCGTCCGGCAGTTTCGGCAGATGAACGGCACGATGCGTGTCACTCGCCTGCAAAAATCTCAGTCTCATCGGAGGCATCGCCATGCGTGCATTCGCCATCGTCACATTCCTGATATCCACGCTGTCCACTCAGTTCGCTGCGGCCCAGATCAAGAGCTTCCCCTATGACGCAAAAGTCGTGGTCGATGAAGTCTTTGTCCGCAGTGGTGCGGGTGATTCATACTATCCGACTCAAAAGCTTCCCCGCGAGACCGTCGTCACCGTGCATCGGCATGATCCCGGTGGCTGGTACATGATCGATCCGCCACAGGGCAGTTTCAGTTGGATCCCTGAACGCTATGTCAAACGCATGAACGACACTGAAGGCGAAGTCGCCGAAGAGAGTGTCATCGCGTTTGTTGGCAGTGAATTTGGCGACGAAGCCTCCGTCTTTCAGCGACGACTCAAGACCGGCGAAAAGATTTCCATCATGGGACAACGGCAGATTGTGACGAGCAGCGGGCCGCAGTCGATGCTGCAGATCGCCCCGCCGTTGCGCGAGCGCCGCTGGATTCCTGGTTCTGCGCTGGTGCCGATCGGTGCGGAACAACGCAGTCAGCTGAACACCGATCCCTACGCTGTGCCTGGCAATGCCGTGCGCCCCGAAGGCGTGCAGGTGTTTCCTTCAATCGCGGGAATTGCTCCGACCACAGCCGGCGTCACGGATTTGCCGGTGGTCGCCCCGAGTGCCGCGTTGTCAGCGGCGCAGCAGAAACAATCGGAACGTCAGCAGCTGGCAGAAATTGACAGACGCTTTGGAGAAATGCTGCATCAGGATTCCACAACGTGGAATCTGGACGCGATTGAAGCTGAGTACAAAATGTTGCAGCAGAGTGTGACTCAGAAGTCGCTGTCCGGAACCATCGACATGCGTTATCCTGCGATCGATCGTTACCGACGTCGTCTCGCAAAATTCCTTGAACTGCGACAACTGACATCGCAGACTGAACAACGAGATGCGGCGTTGGTCTCGCGAAATCCCTATTCGTTCTCAAAGCCACTTGCACCGGCCCTCGCCGCGGCCGGCCCGGAGTCTGCCATCGCCGCAGGCCAGCCGACTCAACTGGCGCAGGCATTCGAGGAATACGTGCAGAGCGATCAGAGTCCATCGTCCGATGTTGCGATGGGAAATCCGCCTGTCGCCATGCCGGATGCTGCGACCGACAACAAACCGAGCGGCAGCGTGGCCGATAGCGTTCCGCCATCGTCAGCGTCCGTGATCACACCCGGCAGTCCGCAGAATCGATTCATTGGCGCGGGAATTGTGCAGCGAGCGGCCGATTCAGCTCAGGGGTCCGGGTATGTGCTGATGTCCCCTGCCGGCAAGGTTCTGGCCGATCTGAAGACAACCGGCAGTGTGAGTCTGGATACGTACCTTGGTCAGCAGGTCGGAGTTCAGGGAACGCGGTTTTCGGAAAAGGAGAAGCGCGACGTGATCGAGGTGAGTGCCCTGGAACAGGTGCAGTTGCGACAATAGCATCCGCTTGATTCGCGTTCGCTTTATTTCAGTGTTCGTCGCGGATACAAAGCGGATTAGTTTCTTCATCCGTTTTGAGTGCCGACTGCGGATCAGTGAAATTGTGCCGAACAGCTCATCTGAATCAGAACTGATTGCACTCGTGGCCAACGGCGATCAGAACGCGCTGGCTGAATTGTTTTCGCAGCATCGTGATCGTCTGTGGCGGATGGTGACGTTTCGGATGGACCCGCGACTGCATGGTCGCGTCGATGCTGATGATGTGCTGCAGGAAGCATGGTTGTCCGCAGTACAGCGGATCGATCATTTTCTGATCGATGCTTCGCGTTCGATTTTTGTGTGGTTTCGTCTGATCACCAGCCAGACGCTGGTCGATATCCATCGGCGTCACCTGAACACTCAGAAACGCAACGCCGGTGCTGAGTTTTCGATCGATCGCGGCTGGTCGTCATCGTCCACATCCACATCGCTGTCGTTCCATCTGCTGGATAATCTCACCAGCCCCAGCGAAGCCGCACTGCGGGAAGAAATGTCTCAGAAGCTGAATGAAGCACTGACCGACATGAAAGACATCGACCGCGAAGTTCTCGCCCTGCGTCATTTCGAACAACTTACCAACCGGGAAGCCGCCCAGGTACTTGGGATTTCCGAACAAGCCGCCAGCGACCGCTACATTCGCGCGCTCGCACGACTCAAGACGACGCTCACCGCCATGCCGGGGTATCTGGCCGATGAGCGAGGGTAGTCAATAGTGCCTGGCTGTGCCGTTGTCACGCAATAGGAGGAGTGACTGTAATACGCAGACCGGTGGCTCCGCAACAACAGGTTCCTGTCAGCAGCTTGTCGAATTGGCATTCGGTCGCTTTGCTTCTGCATCATTCCCGATCCGGTCCGCAATTCCCGTTGAAAGTCATCGGGTGGCCCGGCTTCGGAGAAGCTGGGTGCCGAAGGCACAAGAAACTGAG
>CAZFDW010000361.1:0-6955 GCA_964517865.1 uncultured Chitinophaga sp. | reverse complement strand
CTTTCTTAGTTTAACGGCGAGCCGTAGGCGTAGGCGAATCCTGCTTCCGCCTACGGCTCGCCGTTAAACGAATCATTATCGACCGCTCGCAGTATAAGCAAATTTCGCTGAAATCTGCTGTGCCGACTTCGGCGAAGTCGGCCTATCCTGACGTTTGCAAAGCAGCGGCATGACCGCCATTGTGAACTATTCCCGCCAGGACTTGAAGTTCGGTGTTCAGCAACGCAACAATATTGCCGGATATCACACTCGAACCCGATCGCCATGCCCTTGGGTTGCAAGTCCGTCACTTCGGTCGATAACCTGCGTCGGTGTTTGTGGAAATTGTTGACATCAGGCCATTACGCGAAGGAATGAAATACATGTCGGACGTTCGAAAAGGTGCAGTGACGCTGAAGGGAAATCCCGTGGACCTTGCCGGTAAAGCACTTGCTGTCGGGTCGAAGGCACCGGAATTTTCGCTGCAGAGTAATGGACTTGAAGAAGTCACACTTGCCAGCAGCAACGGCAGGATTCGGATCATTGCCACCATTCCGTCGCTCGACACACCCGTCTGTCACGTGGAAACCAGGAAATTCAATGACCAGGCAGCAGCGCTGTCCAACGTCGAGATTCTGGTTGTCAGCATGGACCTGCCGTTCGGACAGAAGCGATGGTGCGGTGCCGAAAACGTTGACAAAGTGAAGACATTGAGTGCTCATCGCTGCACAAAATTTGGCGAAGACTACGGCGTACTGATCAATGGCGGCAAGCTCGACCGCTGCCTCTGCCGCGCTGTGTTCGTCATTGACGCTGATGGAATCGTGAAGTACGCCGAGTACTGCAAGGAAATTTCCGAGCATCCGGATTACGACGCTGCGCTCGCAGCTGCGAAGTAATCGCCTGTCTGTCCAAGGGTATCTCACAGGAATCCCATGAACCCCAACTATCAGTCACGTCGCGCAATGTTGCGGCGGGAATTGAAAAAGGTCGATCTGGACGTTGATGCCCTGATCATCAGCGGACTGGCAAACGTGCGATATTTGACGGGGTTCACCGGGGATTCTTCGTGGCTATTTCTGAATTCGACCAATTGCGTTTTGCTGAGCGATACTCGTTACGAAACACAGTTGGCGGAAGAGTGCCCGGGATTAGACCTCGGAATTCGCAACTCCGGCAGTACGCTCAGTGATCTTGCCGCCAGGGTCGTTGCCAAAGCCAGATCGAAGCGAGTGGGCTTCGAACCGGATCACACAACTGTCACTCTGCACGGCTCGTTGTCGGAAAAGATGACGACCGCCACACTGGTCGCGGTGGGCGGGCTTGTGGAACGGATGCGCGAGGTGAAGGACCAATGGGAGCTGACACAGATTCGTGCTGCGATTGAGTACGCTCAGCGGGGCATCGGAGTTGTGCGAAGTTCGCTTCGTTCTGATCAGACAGAGACGGAAATTCGATACCTGCTCGAAGCCGCCATGCGAAGTTTCGGGGCGACAGGCACAGGATTCGAACCGATCGTCGGTGTTGGTCCTACGGCGGCATTGCCGCACGCGCACGCAGGAATGCGACGCGTCGCAGAACATCCGGTGTTGCTGATTGACTGGGGCGCATCGACAGATTCGGGATACCGCAGTGATCTGACTCGCGTCTTCATCACAGGGAAGCCGACGAAACAGATGGAGTTGGTTTACAATACGGTTCTTGCAGCTCAGCAAGCGGCGATCAAGGCCATTCGCCCGGGAGCGAAGTGTGCAGAAGTGGATAAAATTGCCCGCAGCCTGATTGAACGAGCGGGTTTTGGAAAACACTTCGGACACGGTCTGGGGCACGGTTTCGGGCTTGAGATTCATGAATCGGTGCGTGTGAGTCCCATTTCTGAACGGGAATTCGAAGCTGGAATGGTCGTCACAATGGAACCAGGCATCTATTTGCCGGGAAAATTCGGTGTGCGAATCGAGGATGATATTCTGGTCACAGACGATGGAAACGAGGTTTTGTCGAATCTTGACCGGAATTTCGACGAGGCCATCGTTTCAATCCTTGCATAAATCGCAGCACTTTAAGATCCTGTGCCGACTTTTGTTTGATCCGTACAGGGACGTTGCAGGAAACGTCCGGAGGCACTCTTGAAATGGCAAAACCTGTGGAAAACGAAGAAAAAAGCGACTCTTTCGATCTGGACCGGATTCGAAAGCTGCTCCAGTTGATGGAGAAATTCGACGTTTCTGAAATCAATCTCCAGAACGACGACGAATCATGGAAAATCCGCCGTGGGCCGCGCGTCGCCTTTGCTCAGCCGGCAGCGTCACAGGGATATGCATTGCCGACGATGGCACCACAAGCGGCTCCGGTAGTCGCTCCGACAGCAGCGGCATCGGCAGCAGCGGCACCCGCTGGCGTGACAATCAACGCACCAACGGTGGGGACGTTCTACTCGGCCGCCAGCCCGGAAGATGCGCCGTTTGTGGCCGTCGGCACAGTGGTTAAACCGGACACCGTCATTTGCATGATCGAAGCGATGAAGGTGTTCAACCAGATTCTGGCAGAAAAATCCGGTCGCATTGTCGAGATCCTTGTGGAGAACGGGGACGCGGTTGGTTTCGGTCAACCGCTGTTTCGCATCGAACCGACGTAATCCGGACCACCCGGAATTCGGCAGATCGGTGCCAGTTGGTTTGATTTCGTCGTTTACCCTGAGCCGCAGGCGCCGGCGTGGCCGGAAGCCATCGCCTGAGGCTCGGGGTTAATCGAATTTTCTGACTCTGCATTCCTCCACGCACCAGGTTGGTATTCCGAAGGTTCCGATTCAACAGTTTCACGTTCTCAGACTTCTCACTACGGTTATCACATGTTTCAAAGAATTCTGGTTGCGAACCGCGGCGAAATTGCCCTTCGAATCATACGGGCGTGCCGCGAACTTGGAATCGAAACGGTTGCGGTTTACAGCGAAGCAGATCGCGGCTCGCACTATCTGCAGTTAGCGGACGAAGCATGGTGCATCGGACCTGCTCCGGCATCCGACAGCTATCTGCAGATCAACCGCATTATCAGCGCTGCAGAAATCGGCAACGTGCAGGCTGTGCATCCGGGTTACGGATTCCTTGCCGAGAACGCTCATTTCGCGGAAGTCTGCCGCAGCTGTAACATCGAATTCATCGGCCCGCCAGTGCTGGCGATGCAGCAGCTTGGCGACAAAGTCAGTGCTCGTGAAATCGCGATGAAAGCCGGCGTGCCGTGCGTTCCCGGCAGCGACGGATTGGTCTCTGACGTCGATGAAGCGGTCAGAATTGCGGATCGCATCGGCTACCCGGTGCTGATCAAGGCGACGGCTGGCGGTGGTGGTAAAGGCATGCGTGTGGCCGGTAACGAGATCTCCCTTCGTGCTGGATTGCAGGCGGCTTCGGCTGAAGCGGAGAAGGCGTTCAAGAATGCCGGAGTGTACATTGAAAAGTACGTCGAACGTCCACGCCATGTCGAGATACAGATCCTGGCCGATAATCACGGCAACGTCGTGCATTTGTTTGAACGCGACTGTTCGATGCAGCGGCGTCATCAAAAGCTGATCGAAGAAAGCCCGGCTCCGAAGTTGCCGGAAGAAGTTCGACAGCGCATGTGCGAGTGTGCGGTCAATCTGGTCCGCGAATCCGGATATACGAATGCCGGCACCTGTGAATTCATCGTCGATAAGAACTACAACTTCTTCTTCATCGAAGTCAATGCGCGAATTCAGGTGGAACATCCGGTGACCGAACTTGTCACGGGCATCGACCTCATTAAGCAGCAGATCCTGATCGCAGCGGGAGAGAAATTACCGTTTACGCAGGCCGACATTCGGCATACTGGCTGTGCGATCGAGCTGCGGGTCAACGCAGAAGATCCGGAAAACAACTTTCGTGGTAGTCCGGGGACGATCACAAAGCTGCGGCTTCCTGGCGGTCCAGGCGTGCGATTTGATTCGCATGTTTACGAAGGTTACACGATCAGTCCGTACTACGACTCCATGATCGGCAAGTTGATTGTGCATAAGCCAACCCGCGATGAGGCCATTCAGTGCATGCGTCGCTGTCTGCGTGAATTTGTCATTGAAGGCATCGCCACGACTTTGCCGCTGGCGAAACGCATGTTCAATCATGCCAACTTCGTGGACTTTTCCGTCGATACGACGTTTGTGGAACGGACGTTTTAGTCAGGAAGCAACGCAGCATGGACTTCGCCGACGGAGAATCCGGTAGAGTCAGAAAGCTTCATATCTCAAATCTGAAATTTCACTTCTGAAATTCTGAAGGAATTCTGTTCATGTCCCACGGTATCAAACGCGTCGCCTTGTTGTTTGCCGGCGGTCCGGCTCCCGGAGCCAACGCGGTTATTTCCACCTGTGCCATATCGTTTATTCGCCAGGGAATTGAAGTGGTCGGAATTCGGTATGGCTATTCCAACCTGATGGAATACTCACCGGCCACTCCGCTGGTCGAAGGCGTGCATTATAAGAATCTGACGGAGCCATCACTGCGCCGCACGCGCAGCAAAGAAGGGATCATCATCGGCACGGCTCGAGCCAACCCGGGCAAGCATATTACGGCCCCGGAACACCTGGAAGATCCGGAGAAAGCAGCTCCCATGAAGCGTGTCTACGACGCATTGCGGTCCATTGGCGTGGATGCACTGGTATCCATCGGCGGCGACGACACGCTCAAGACCGCAAACAAGCTCAAAATGTATCAGGATCGTCTGCCGAGCGAGCTCAAACGCATGCCGGTGGTGCATGTGCCGAAGACGATCGACAACGACTACATGGGTATCGACTTCACGTTCGGATACTTCACTGCCGTTGAAACACTGGGTACGGAGATCCGCAATCTGCATGCGGATGCTGAAGCTGCCCGGTCGTACTTCATTGTCGAAAGCATGGGTCGCAGTGCAGGCTGGCTGGCTTATGGTGCTGCCATCGCCGGCGAAGCGAACATGGTGTTGAGTGTCGAAGACATGCACGGGAAATATCTGTCGTCTGATTCAACACCAAAACGCAGGGTGATGGACACTGAAATGGTGATCCAGAAGATCGTGCGGATGATGCGACATCGACAGGAGAAAGAGGGCAAAGAGTACGGCGTTGTGGTCCTCGCCGAAGGCTTGGCAGAGTTTCTCTCCGATGACATTCTGAAGGATGTTCCGCGCGATGATCACGGACACATTTCCGTCGCTAACGTGGATCTCGGAAAGATGTTTGCGAAGAAAGTGTCCGCAGAATTCCAAAAGCAGACTGGCCTGAAACGAAAAGTGATAGGACTGCAACTGGGTTATGAATGCCGTTGTGCCCGACCACACGCTTTCGACGTGATGCTGGGCAGTCAACTCGGCGTCGGCGCCTATCGGGCTTTATGCGAAAAGAATCACAACGGTGTGATGGTATCAGTATCTGGCCAGTTGGATCTGCATTACGTACCATTCGAAAACCTCGTGGATCCCAAAACACTGGTTACGGTGGTGCGCTTCATTCCGCCGGGCAGCGATTTTCATCAGCTTGCTCGATTTCTTGAATCAAGCGCCAGCGAGTAACGCGAAACTCCGGATCCAGCGGCGGTTCGTCGCTGGAGTTGATTATACTCCGCGCAGCCGAAAATGCGTCCGGCGAGCGGAGCGGCGTGAGCCCAATGGCCTTTCGTTTTTGTACCGGCAAGCTGACGCATGCTGCTCGCCAATTGTCTCTCATGACCGCGTGACGTATAAATTAACACCTTGTACGTCGATGTCTGTGTGGATTCTATGCCGAAACCAATTCGCTGGCGGGAGCGGACAATGCATTTTGCAAAGCGAGTTCTGCTGTTCTATCTGGCGGTGATTGCCTTGTTCACATGGTTTCAGCGAACGATGATGTATCCTGCAGGTCGTGCCGAGACATTGGCTGTGGCTGAGTTTTCGATGACGACAGGAAAATTCGCCAAAGCGGCGGATGTTGAAATTGTCTCCGGCGACAAAGAGAAAATCCGGGGCTGGTTTTTGCAGACAGGAGAGATTCGCGGCGATCGCCTGATGCTTTTTTTTCACGGCAACGGCAGTCATCGCGCACGACGGCTGTCGTGGTATGAACTCTTCCGGTCCATTAACGTCGATGTCCTGGCAATGGATTATCGAGGCTATGCGGATTCTGAAGGCCAGCCGTCTGAGAGAGCCCTGACGGAAGATGCGGCTGCCACATGGAAGTACGCCACGCAAACATTGGGTTACCGGCCGGATCAGATTGTGATCGCTGGTGAATCGTTGGGTGGCGGCGTAGGCGTGAAACTGGCGTCATCGGTTTGTCAGCACGGTGAACAACCTGGGGGTCTGATCCTGGTTTCCACGTTTTCATCCATGCTGGATACGGCTTGCAATCGCTTCTCGTGGTTGCCTGTCAGGTATCTGTTGATTGATCGCTATCGTTCGGATCTGGAGATTCCTTACGTCACCTGTCCGGTGCTGCAATTTCACGGTACGGCCGATTCGATTGTTCCGCTGCCGCTCGCGCAGCTTTTACAGGACGTGACTCCGGCAAAGTCTCAAGGCGGTGTGCCCAAAAAGTTGGTACTTTTCCGAGGCACGGGGCACAACGACGTATTGAATCGAAATGGCAGGGAAGTGCAGGAAGAGATCCATCAGTGGATTCAAGCAGGCAGGTCCGTCGTGAAGCACTGAAGGTGTCTGGCAGCCTGCTGCGCTGTCACGCATTCATTGATGGGTTGTGTGCCACTGGCTTTGCCAGTGCATAACCGTTCATGCCTCAAAATGAAACCTGCGCATGCAACCACAGATAAACGCAAATTTACCCAGATAGAAATCAACAGTCAATCTGTACTACTAACGTTCAAAATCTTCGCGCAGCGCGCAAATCCGGCAAAAAAGACCGGGGAACACTGATCGGCGCTGATCTTCACTGATGGTGCAATTAGCGCAGATCAGCGGCGATTAGTGTTCCATGCGTTTGTCATTTTGGGTTGCG
>CAZFDW010000360.1:4663-6968 GCA_964517865.1 uncultured Chitinophaga sp. | reverse complement strand
AATGCGAACTTAAATACTTATCCCGCCGGTAGCCGGGGATAAAGCTCTTATCAGTGATTTTATCTCGGTCAGACTTGAAATTTATCACTGCGTATGGCCTGCTGCAAGGTCAGGGCAATTGCACGTTAAGTCGTCAAGTCGGACAAGCATGTCCAACGTACATTGCACAGTCATTACGGGGCCATCCGGCGATCGGACAATTGTCCCGTGGACTGTGTCTCAACGGTGTGTCTGACCGGGATCACGGGGAAGCGGCGTTGTTGGGTTTCGCGGAGATGTTCCAGGAGAATACGGCGAACTTCGGCGACGGCGTCGGGGTGGCGATGAACTTCGCTATGGCTGGCTCGGACGATTTTTTCGCTGGAGGCATCTTCACAATGGGCGCTGCGATATGCGACGACGCCATCAGTCCAGTTGGCCTGGGAAGATCCGCGTTTTATCCCCACGATGTTGTGATGTTTGACCTCGTCCGGAACACGTGTCTCCCGGATTAGTCTCAGCACACCCGATTTTTTCGTGAGCGAATCCATACTGGTACGCGGGGCGGAGAAACTTTCCCACCAGCTTTTGTCATCCTGTTCAAAAATGACCCGACTGAGCTGATAGGTTTTTGCCGGAAGCCAGACGAGCGAACCACTCAACCACTGCGTGAAACGATTTGAGAGCGAACTCCCGTTGTACGGGCTGGCAATGGTGACGATGCGATCCACGGATGGATTTGATTCAAAAAAGAACACCCGACGAATCTCCGATTTTACCTCATCATCGGCTTTGAGGTCATCGACCGACCTGTTGCTTACGGAACTCCACAACTTATCATCGCTGTTGATCGTCAGCATCTGCGAGATCAGTCCACCCATGCTGTGCCCGACTACCACCATTTCATCCAGTCGATCGTTGCGGTGATATGGGTCGCAGTCGTGCCGCACTTTCTGCAATTCTTCCCGCAGCTTGGCAGCAGAGAACGCCAGAGGCTCGCCGGTCGGATACAGATAGAACCAGAACTGGTACTTGCGGCGAATCTCGGGGTCGGCCTGCAGGTCGTTGAACATTTCCATCCACGTCATCGGACTCGACCAGACGCCATGCACCATCAACACCGGGATACGGTCCGGATCGTATGGCTGGACCATGTACAGACCTGAAACTTTTGCAGCTCGGTCCGGACGAAAGTAGCCCCAGGTATCGAGCAGAGTGATATCTTTGTTGCTCAGGTACCGTGCCAGCGGCGTACTGACGTCCGTCTCCAGCGGCATCACCGTATCGCCGACCAACATGCCGTCGGATTCACGCGGATCGAAGATCTGCAGGCGTGCATCTGTCGGAGTATCATCATCGAATCGCAACACGAGCGTGGCGGAAAAGCTCATTCCCTTTGTGTAGTATTTCTCCACGGGGTCACGTTGTTCCGACTCCTTACGAATCACGATAATCGGCACTCCAAGTCCTGCGACCGAGTTCCGACTGCGAAGATTCTTGAGTTGGTAGTCGGAGACAAACTCGAATTTCCCCATCTGGTCAGGTGTCAGCAGTCGCGACGAAAACGGAATCTCAAAATTCAATTGCCTGTGACTGATCGGCATCAGAATTGACTGGCCCAGTTGCACGTTTCCCGGACCCTGGGCGATCCGCAAAAGCGCTTCTGAGCTGGCGTTGTAGACTTCTGATGTGCAGCGATGCTGTGCGTCATTCGGATCCGGGTGCCGACCGCCCGAGTCCGGAGTGGCAAAGTAACGCCATGCAGATTTCGCTGAATCAAAATACAATTCTGATGCCAACGGCACATCGTGAATTTTCGCAGCTTCAGCGCCAAGGTATTTGAGTTCTGCCAGTGCGTGAGCTGCTTCGTGAAACTGTTCGGTGTTGATGTGTCGCTGAGTGTGCAGAATCATGCCCTTCAGATCGGCAGTGCCCTGATATCCGGATTGACGCAGGAACAGATCGGTGCGCTGAGAATACTTCACCAACCCAAAGGCGGTTGTGTTCATGCGATCTGCCAGTGGGTTGTGGGGCTTCTCACGCACTTGCACAAATTCCGTCGTCGCGCAGCCGCAAACCGTCAGCAGCAGGCCGCAGTAAAGCAGCACTGGCCGGAGTTGCGAAACGGAGCGGCGAGCGCGCGACATGGAGACGGGAATCTGGATTGAGTCCGAAGAGCGTGAGACAGGAAAAACGGGAAAGCAACCGCGCAGCCTCAGCCGGGAACGCGACGCATCTCGTTTCGCCGTGTAGAGTCACCGTTCTTGAAAACCGGGTCAATATGACATTGCACGGCGCCGGGGCTTCAGCGAAACTGGGTAAGATG
>CAZFDW010000360.1:0-4563 GCA_964517865.1 uncultured Chitinophaga sp. | reverse complement strand
TGATTGCCGTGTGCGGCTGCGTGCTGATGTCGAGCATGGTCTGGACTGTGCTCACGGAGCCTCGACTGAGCGACGGATTCTGGCCGCGGGATATTGGTGCAGGCGTAGTGAAGGCATTCGGCGGAACGGCGGATTTTCGAGCTGCTGGTGCTCCACGAATTGAACTTTCGTGGTTGTCGGTTGTCATCCGACTTGCAGCGATGCTGATACTGGGTGCAACGGTCGCGGTCATCTGGACTCGGTTGCGTTCGACAAATCATTCCGAACAGCGAACCAGCCAAAGAATTGTATCGACGCTTCTTATCACACCGAGGGCTGACGCCCAGCGGCTCGCCAAACCGCAAACGAGCCAGGGAATCGTGTCGATTTTCCTGTCAGCGATTGCAGCGATTTCACAACCCTGGTGGATTGCGGCACTCTGGATTGTCGCATGGATACTTGCCACATCGATCAGTAACCCGGAGTTGTTGAATTTTTTGATCTTAACGACACCGCTCGTGACCGCATTGATTTGTGCTCTGTCGCTGAACGGTTTCTGGAATTCGATTGCCACAGCGGCTCCCGTGACGTCAGCGGGCCGAAACGGCGAGGGAAGCGAGACGCGAGTCCGGAAAGAACTCATGGTCGTGCTGCTGGCGGCAGTTTGCTGGGCAGCGACATCGTTCTGGATGAATGAACGACTCTACGCCAGCTTGCTTGTGCCGCATGGCGATTCGGCCATGTACGAAGAGCATCTCTGGAATGTCTGGCACGGCAAAGGATTTCGCAGTTATCTGGATCAGGGGCTGTTTCTGGGCGAACACATTCAGGTGATTCACTTATTTCTGCTTCCGCTCCACAGAATCTGGCCGTCGTATCTGATGATGGAACTGGTGGCTTCGTGTTCGCTGGCGATCTGTGTCGTGCCGATATTCTTAATCACAAAACGCCATTCAGGCAGTTCACGAGCTGCGATGTGGCTGTCATTGGCGTGGCTGTTGTTCTTTCCGATGCACTATCTGGATATCGCGATTGATCTCAAAACCCTGCGACCCAGTTGCTACGGTCTGCCGTTTCTGTTCTGGGGAATTGATTTTGCCGAACGTCGCCGCAGGATCTCTGCATCACTGTGTTTTCTGATCGCGTTGACGACGCAGGAAGATTTTGCACTGGTCGTCGGATCCATTGGTGCGGTCTTTTTTCTGATCGCGCGACAGAATTCCGCAGCCGTACCGTTGGCTGAAGCAAATCGTGTTGTGCGCTGGTCGATGGGGCTGATGGTCGTTTCTCTTGCCTGGCTGCTGCTCGCGGTGCTGGTGGTGATTCCGGCATTTCGAGGTGGCGAAGCGGTCCACTACAGTCGCTATTTTGGAGACCTCGGGAATAGCCCTGGCGACCTGTTCCGCACAGCTCTGCACGCACCAGGTAAAATCCTGTCGCAGCTTGTCAGTCTGAGGACGCTGTACTATGTGCTTGTGTTGACCATGCCGCTGGGCCTGAATCCACTGCGGCGACCGAAGTATCTGATCGCCGGTGCTGCCACGTTTGGTATGTTAAGCCTGATCCAGCTGGGGAATAGTTCCGCAACGACCGACATGTCCGGTCTTGGCGAATTGCCGCCGATCCCGTTTCATCATTTTCACGCTCCGCTGCTTCCCGTGCTGTTTTGGGCCGCAGCGGCCAGCCTCCGTTCGCATAACGCCCACCTGCGGCGAAGTGGGTGGCTTCAGCATGATGTCACCTGGTTTCAGTTCGTAGTCCCGCCTTTAGGCGGAATTGCGGCTGGAGATGCCAACAAATTCCGGCTGAAGCCGGGACTACAAACTGGAGACAACGCCATCAGTGCAGCAAGACTGGCCTTTTTCTGTGCTGCGTGTACGGCGGTGTCAGGGTCGCTCATGCCCGTCGGCGCAACGTTCTGGTCGCATGCTTCAACATTCGGCAGGGAAAACCTGTACGTTCCTGGAGAACGAGCGAAGGAGTTTCAGAAGGTGCTCGCGGGTCTGCCGGCGAATGCCCGAATCGCTTCCACCGACTATGTTCACACTCGTCTGACACACTTTGATCGGTCGTATGATTACAGTGGCTATCTGAGAGCCGTCAACAATTACCGGCCCGGCGTGCCTGCCGATACCGACTACATCGTAATCGACACCGGTCATCGTTACAGCACCATCAAATCGATTGATCAGGTTCGCGAGCTTCAGGTAGAACCCGACCTGTGGGAAATCGTCCCAAATGATTCTCACGGGCTGTTCATCGTACTCAAGCGAAAGCCGGTTGCTTTGCCGTAACGAACGAGTGCCTGAGAATGCCCTTAGGACTGATACAGAAACAAGTGGGGCACGATTCCATCGTGCCGGGCACGTTAAAAACGTGCCCCACGGCCGGAAGACGACAGTGATTTCTGCGCCGGCCCCTAAACCGATTTGACCGGTGAATATCGCAGTCCCAGCTGGACAATCCGATTCAAAAGGTCTTCGTACGGGATTCCTCGGGCATCGCCGGATTCGGCAAAATCTTCGCCGTAGGACAGGTTGGGATTCGGATTTGCTTCAAGTACGAAAATCCGACCATCTTCCGTAAGCCTCAGGTCGATGCGGGCATAGCCCGTGAGAAACAGAGCCCGATAGACGCGCTTGCATGTTTGCAGGATTTTCTGTTCGATCTCCGGAGACAGATCGTCCGCAGGATACGTCATCACTCCGTACTTCTTCTGAAACTTGGGGTCCCACTTGGCTTCTCGAGTCGCAATGAGAGGAATTTTCTCTTTGTTCTTATCGAATCGCAATTCCCAGATCCTGAAGGTTGTCAGCCGCGTGTTTCCAATGATTCCGACGTAAAGTTCCCGGCCTTCGATGTATTCTTCGCACAGCGCATCGGACTGAGTGACTTTGTGGATGTCCGAGACCCGTTCCTTCAGTTCTTCATCGGTATGCACGATGTTGTTTTGAGACAATCCCAGTGACGCTTCTTCTGTCGCCGACTTGACGAACAATGGGTATGTCAGTCGAGGTGGCTTACGTGAAGTTCGTCCCACAGGTATCACGAAGAATTTCGGCGTCGGAAGGCGGTGATATGTCAGAATCTGTTTTGTCAGGGCTTTGTCATGTGCCAGCATGAGGCCACGAGGATTGCAGCCGGTGAATTTCTGCTGTTTCAGAATGAGATAGCTGACGACATAGCTGTCAAACGTGGGCACACTGCGGAATTCCTCCAGAAGGTTGAACGCGATATGTGGTTTGAAGTCAGACAACTTTTCACGAATCACACCCAGATCGTCCCGCACGCCGATGATCTGTGCGTCGTGTCCGATATTCTGCAGCGTGGTGAGTACATCAAACTCGCACTTCCATTCCAGGATTTCTTCGTCGGTGAAGCCTTCCATGCTTTCCGGTGGCAGCAAGTCTTCGTGAGCCAGGACGAGAATTCGAAGGGGCTTCATAGTGCGACCTGATGATGGCCGTTGTGAAGATAGTTCATCACCTGCACCGTCAACATGACGAGTGCGTCCCGACGAACCTGAGCAGGAGGTTTGTCAAGCCGCAGATTCAATTCCTCGCAGCGGCGGATGATTTCGGACAGGATTTCATCAATGGTATACTGATATTGACCAGTCCAGTCGGCGAGATACCGTCGGAATTCTACTCGATGCTGTCTCAAAAACGAAGCCGCCGGGACACGCCGGGAGTGCTCCGGGGAGTCCGAGAACAGTTTTCGCAGTTCTGAATCGTTAAAGTTAGATGCTTCAATCCCGTAGTGCAGACGTCGGTCGGCGTAATGTTGACGAAGTGTCTTGCGAAGTGATTTGAGTGGATACACGTGCTGCTTTGAATTCACCTGCGGACGTGACATACCTATCTCCTGCATGAGTTCATCCACGAACTGGAGTTTTTTCATGGCAGGCCAACCTTCATACTGCGTCTTCCAGCGGGAACGCGGCTTCATCCACACGGCAAATGTCTCTGCGAAGTCTTCACACGGATGGCTCTGTGCATACCACATGTCCAGATGATGCACGAAGTTTCTGCTGTATGGCTTTGGCTGGTAATAGTCAGGGTACGGCTGCGAGCGTTTTCCAAAGACCTCCTGCCATTTGCGGCGCCGGTGAAGCCGGTAGGCGGTCTCGATCGTGTGCCCTGTTTCGTGCCGCAGAATTCTCATGCACGCACCTTCCGATGCCCCTTCCACTTCCAGCATCATGTGGTTTTCAAGTCGCGCCAACCGCGGATGCGCCAAATAGAACGGGATGGCAATTCCCGGTACACCATCCGGCGAAAACCATTCATCCGATAACCAGAAATGTGGTCGGAACCGCAGATTGCGAGCTTCCAGTTCAGCGTAAAGCCGTTCAATCCGCGATTCCAGAACCGTGCCTTCAATGCGGACATGAAGCTGATGCATACGAACATCCAACAGCCCCTCATCAGTAAGATGGCACCACTCAGACGGATCAGAGTTACAGGATTCCGATAGTGAACTTGTTCGAGGATTTGACATGTGCAATCGAGGCAATCGGCTTTGTGCTGGTCTTCTGGAAGTCTGTCCCGATACTCCAGGACCGTGAGCCGCAAGGCGCTAGCC
>CAZFDW010000359.1:0-6978 GCA_964517865.1 uncultured Chitinophaga sp. | reverse complement strand
GAGGATTTCGGCCTTTTTCGCCTCGCTGGCGCTTCGGGTTGGTATTAAATCAACACGTCCCTCAGTCCTGGCCGCGCGGAGTGTAGTTTTGAGCAGCGGCAGATGCGTCGCGGCGACGGACATGAATGTCCATCGTACGGAGCGATTATTGATTGCCGGCTGCTGCCGGATTTGTATCTGGTTGCGATCCGGGCGGTTGTTGACCGGGTGGCTGACCGGGTGGCTGGCCGGGCTGCTGGCCGGGCTGTTGGGCAGCGGGCTCCACTTTCATCAGTTCACGCAGGCGTTCCTGAATGAGTCCCAGATCTACGGTTTCATCCACATGCAGCACCTGGACCACCGAGGATGCGTCCGCCGCTTCATCCAGCGACTCAATCATCTCACCGATCGTGTCCATGAGTGAACCGGACGACGATACGATCAATGTGTTGGAAGAATCATCAATGCCCATCGACAACAGCCCCTTGAACCGAATCGGTTCTTCTTCGTCACCTTCGCTGCCTTCCACTGAGGGACCTCGTGGCAAAAACGTCACAAGTCCGCCCCCGCCAGACTGCCGCTGTCCCTTGTCATCGGCTTCCAGAGCCTTATCGTTGGAACTCAGTAAGTCACGAAAAACATCTTTGACGGCGGCCGCAACCAATGCTGCCTTGGCATTTTTGAGGCGAAAGATTGTCGTGACACGCATGGAACCGGAATCGGACGGTTCAGGGACATCGTAAATTCCGATCAGATCTTCGATCGTCTGCAATTGCCTGGCGTCCGCATCGCGGACCAGAATTGTGCTGGTGAAGTTGTCGGAAATAAACTGCGGCTCACGACGTTTGGACAGACTGGGAGTTCCCTTCGTTTTTTTCTGTGACGGCATAATTCCGTAATAGGGATCGTACTCAAAGCCACTCTTTGTCTGTTCATCTGCCTTGAAAAAATCTTTCAGATTGAGCGTGACCCACGACGGCGTCGCATATTTCAGCCGGAAGAGTTTGTAGCTGCGTCGCGGTGCTGCGACCTGCCCCATCAGGGCCTCCAGTTCTGCGAGCGCCATCACATCGCGACTACTGGCAATGAGTTTGCCATCGGGCGTGACGGAAAACTTGATCGGCGACTGGCGCGGATCACGAGCTGGCGATTCGTGAGCGGCGTCTGAGTCTTTCGGCAGCGCAGGCTGGGTTTCTGCTGCCGGATCCGTTGGCAGCACGCCCTCTGATTCGCCCGAATGTGGCTCCGCGTTCTGTAACTGACGACGCAGGCGATCGATGAGTTTTTTGTCAATCGTGGGCTCGGATTCTGCCGGTGGTTCCGGTGATTCAGTTGTACCCGCTGTTTCCTCCGGCGTCGCTGTTTCAGTTGGCACAGTTGGTCCCGAACTGCCGGACTCGTCCGCGACTTCATCCGCGCCGTGTTTCGTCAGCATGGCCGCCGCAGAGACAGACAGCGGCGAATGTGCAGGCGAAGACGAATGTTCAGAACTGCGAAGCCACTCGTCGAAAGCCGAAGCGGGTGTCGTTGAAGAAGTGGCGTGTGCGACGTTCACCGGCTGCCGACGTCCGTCTTTCCAAATTGAAATCCGCGACGAGTCAGAGGGATTCCTGGTCACGTCTTCCGCTGCGGCTGGTTTCTTCCTGATGGTTTTCTTTTCACGCGCATCAGATTCGTTGTCGAGTTTTGGCGCTTCTTTCGGCAGATCAAACTCCAGCGGGTTTCCTCGTCGCCAATACTGTTCCAGACGGCGTTGCAGTTCGTGCAGATCTTCATCGGGATTGACTTCAAAGACACGGATTCCGTCGTCCGCAGCATTCGGGTCGGGCAATTCGCCCAGCTTGATCAGCAGCGTCCGGATTTCTTCCATTTCCAGGACGTTGGCATTGACCAGCAGGCGGTTGTTTTCGGTATCGGCTTCGATGCGGAAGCTGCGTTCCTTTTGTGTCTGCTGCTGCTGCTGATTGAAATCAAAATAGCCATAGAATCGCCGGTTGGAATTTTGATTTTCTTCTTTCGGTTCGACATCCATGAGCATTCGGATGGTGCCAGCCACGTATTCAGAGTCCAGCCGCTTCAACGTAATGACTTCAAACTGCCGCGACGACTGGTCCATCTTTTCAACCAGAGTCGTGATGGTCAGGTGGTCAGCCAAGGTCGCCCACGCCATGATTTGTTTCTTGCTCCTATCGACTTTCAATACCGTGCCCGGATCCAGGTCACCGATTTGTTGCAGCAGATCGGCCAGCGTCTGCGGATCAACGGATTCCAGTCGATAGATCTTCATGCGGCTGATGTTTTGCAACAGTCCCGTCGCGCCATCACGCGGAACGTCAATTTCCGTGAGAGCCCGCTCGATGACCGCCATCTGATCAGGGGCGGCGATGACCAGAATGGTATTCTCACGCTGATTCAGCACTAAGCGTGTTTCTTTGGGGGCGTTCGCTTTGGCCGCGCCTGCCTGCCCGGCCTGTTGCTGCATGGCCTGCTGCATTTGCTGCATTTGCTGCATCATCTGCATGGCCATGTTCGGGTCCATGCCACCGCCGCTGTTTTGTGGCTGCTCGCCAGCCGGCGGTTGCAGCTTGAGCAGTTCGCGGAGCAACCGGATGACATCTTCGGCGCGTCGATGTTTGAGAGGAAACGCCCGTACCAACTGATCATCGCCGGTTTCGGACTGCTCATCCTGCAACAATTCCCAGATGTGTCGCAGGCTGACAGCGGTGTCCAGGATTTCCAGCCGATTGGTTTTGCTGAGTTTATGAATTTGTCCGGCGGAACTCAGCATCGGCTTCAACTCTTCAACAGCTTCATCCGCGACCAGCCAGTCCAGATTGAATGAGACTTTGCAAATCGTATGATCGGCCAGAGTTTCGAGTTCCTGGGGAGTCACGCGAACCACCATCGCGGGATTCAGGTCTTTGGTGCGTACGATTGACATGACCTCGCCGTTCACAATCATCGTAAAGCCGCGCATGAGCAGGTGGCGGTTGATGAGATCCCGAGCCTGCGCCATCGTGTATTCGTGCGTTGTGATGAGGTTGATTGAATCGCCAGGAAGTTCCTGCCAGTCGAGCGACAACGCGGACGCATCGGAAAGCCATTGGAGCACCGCTTCCCACGGCTGCCCAACGATACTGAATGCGACCAGACCGTCTGGATTCTTACGGATCTCGGTGTCGATTTTCTGCGGCACATATTTTTCGGCGATTGGTCGCTTGACTGCGCTTTGAGCGGCCGGTGGAGTAGCTCCGTCCGGGGCTGCAGTCCCTGGCGGTATAGTTCCAGGCGGAGTCGTTCCAGGCGGAATCGCTCCTGCTGGCGGCACGCCCGGTGTTGTTCCATCGGCTGGTGTCACTGTTTGCAGCTGGACTGCCGATGTGACTTCGTCTGCCGCCACCGCGAGACTGGCTTCCTGCCCCTGCACCTGGATAGTCGAGCAAGCAACGGCGACAATTCCGCAGCCCAGCAGACAATCTCGAATACCGAGCGGTCGAACAAGAGAGAAACGAGACATTTGAAACACGGTGATCCGACTCCAGTTGCAGAATCTCGTCGCGGAACTACGCACTTGAGCGCACATCTGCCCAAGTTGGTCTGGCATTTTCCCCGATTTCACCCCAAAAGCAACTGCCGACTCCAGCTTTCAGGCTCATTGCAACCTCGAAGAGCCGGATCTTCAGGCGTGGCGCAGAAATGGATTTGACTGATCTGAATTCGCAAAAGATTCAGAGAGGCACTGAATTCCTGAGAATTCCGCTATCGAACAGGATCTGCGGAGGCCGTATCAATGGAGAAAGCTCGACGGCGGACCGTCGAGCTTTCACAGATTTCAGCATTGTATCGAAGTCGTTCCAGTCACTTATCAGAATGACACATTCTGAACGAGGCGAGGAAAGACAGTCAGCAGAATTGGTGCAGCTAAGCCTTCTCGCATGACCTGAAGGTCAAGGCGTCCGCGAACGAGTTCGGTGTTGACGAGATTCGGATCGAAGACCGGCTGTCCGTTGACCGTCAGGATCAGGTCACCTGGCTGAAGCCCGGCAAGCTGTGCCGGAGAGCCGCCATTGACAGACTGCACACCGTAAGCCTGCATGTCCGGGATGTAAGTGCAGTTCAGGCCAACGTAGTAAGTGAACTGTTCGCATCGGACGACTTGCCAGTTGCATGGTGTCCAGCAGTCCCAGTATTGATTATGGACGTTCCAGCAACCATAGTTGGTATGGCAGTGGCTGTGACAGACGTTGACCCACCATGAAAAATGGGGTTGAACACAAAGGTGTTTCGGAGCGGTCCCCACAATGTTGTGAATCTGATGCTGAGCGTTCACTGAGTGACCGTTGTGCTTCAGTATCTGAGCCACGTTGATTGCAATTGGCTTCGTCTTCGTTCCGTTTGAAAGCAATATTGAATGTCCGTTATGCCCGATCTGGTTCTGGACATTCCCGTTGTTTCCGTGATGCGGCAGTTTGATTCCATGCTGGTGCTGATTTGAACCGCCGACGATGCTGATTCCGCCTTGGTGACCGTTCCCTGATCCTCCATTGCCTGAATTCCCGTTCCCGTTCCCGTGCCCATTTCCGTTCCCGTGCCCATTTCCGTTCCCATTTCCGTTCCCATTTCCGTGCCGGTTCCAGTTGCCGCTGCTCAGATTCCCGAGCTTTCCGCTGAGTGAACCGGCACTTTGTCCAACATTGTTGTTACTCTGTCCGCGATTGAATCCGCCGGATCCCATTCGATTTTTTGAATCACCGAAAGTTGCCGAACCCGTCGCGATGACCGCCGTAGTGAGTACCAATGCTGTATAAAGAAATGAGCGTTTCATTGAAATTCTCCCGTTGATTTGCTGGATTCTGCGGCTGAAGATCTCAGCCAATGAATGCCGCAGCGGAAAACGGAGTGGAGTGTTACACGACATATCGAACGTTTTTCAAAAAAACACGGAGGTTCAGGAATCCGAAGAGACCCGAACCTCCGCCAACTGATTGAACGGTCAACATCCGAATTCTGACAAACCCGGCTATAACTCATTTCTACCCATGCGTGGTATCACAACCCGTCGCACCTTCTCCCAACTGCGACTTTAACTGTGCCAGTTCTCTACCGAGCTGATCCTGACGCTCGCGGGCTTCAAATTCCCGGGCCAGTTCTGCGGCGTCGGGGTCTTTGCCGTCGAGACGATCCCAGGCTTCCGACAGGGCTTCCTCGCGATCAACTTTTTCTTCCATTCGTTGAAATTGAGCAAATGCTGACTGACTTGTCGTTCGATCCATCGCGGTATGAATCTTCTGCGTCGATGTCGCGCGCGCCATCCGGGCGGTGAGCAGTGTCTTCTTCTGTTTTGCCTGCCGAATCTTGTCTTCCAGATCACGCACGGCATCCTGCAGCTTCTGGACTTCATGCTTCTGTTTGAGATGCTCTGCTTCGTAACGATCGGCGCGCTGTGCTGCTGCCAGCTTTTGTTCCAAAGCCGACTTCGCCGCCGTTTCGTCATTGCGCTTCATGGCCGCTGTCGCTCGTTCCATCCATGTGCCTGCTTCAGCACGTTCGCGTTCGCAGCGTTTCCGCATCTGAATCTCGTCCGCGACAGCATGAGCCACACTGGTGCGGACTCGATCAAGTTCTTCTTCCATGTCGATGATCAGTTGGTGCAGCATCCGCTCTGGATCTTCCACTTTCTCCTTCAGTGCCGTCAAACTGGAACGCATGATAAAACTGAATTGAGTAAGCCATGTCATGGGAATCGTCCTTTTCAAGAAGTGAGGTTTAAGTCATCAGTCGTCAGAAAACAGTCGTCACAGAATCAATTCCAGGTTGCGAGTTCAGCGGTGATAATCCGAATTCGCTTCAACAGATCTTCGCGGTGGCGTTCGCAGTAGGCGGCAAGTCCGATTACGGCGGCACCAAGGCCCAGGCCGCAGACCCACAACAAGGCCGGGTGATCGATCGTGGATCGCACGATCATGGCCACCAGATCGGCCAGCAGAAACGCCGAGCCGGTATACATCAACGCCCTCAACTGCAGCCCGATCGCGATCAGGATCACGACAACGGACAGCACCATCAGAGTGATCAGGTGCAGCCAGCTTCCGCCGAGGATCTCGAATGTCGGCGAAACCAGAATCGTCAGGGCGCCAATGTAGCGAAGCAGGTCATGTGACGATTTTGGCAGTTCTTTCTTCATCAATTCCACCAGGCCCAGAATACTGAGTCCAATGGGAACCATGTAGAACTGAGGGTCGGTCAGATGGAGAGTTTTCCACAGCAACAGCAGTGAGACATTCAGAATCCCGCCAGCCAGCACGATGAATCCGCGTTCGCGTCGCACCATGCCGTGATGAAAGTAGAGTCCGGCTGAACACAGCAGAGCCAGAGAGTTGGCTCCCGGCCAGATCACTTCACGCCCAGAGATTTCTCTTACGATCCCCATGCAGGCGACGGCCAGTGGCAGTATCAATCCAACCATGCGGAATGGGCGAGCAAGGATTCGGATCGATTCTCGCTCGAAAATTTGACGACTGACGATCAGCATGATCACCGACAGGCCAAGCAGTACAAATTGACTGATCCCTGCTCCGAATTCAATCAGCTGGTGGGTAAACATCCACAACACCGCTGTCGCGATCACCGTGAAGCTTGCCCACACGCGGTCTTCTTGCTTGTGGCGCAGTGCCGCGACGAATTCTGCAATGGCGAACGTACCAAACCCGATCAACAGCAGGATCGATGTCACAAGTTCTGTCTCCTGTTGCAGGAACGAGACAAACATCGTGATAGCTCCGACGACACGCAGAAATCCGCTCCACACCTGAACCATTAACGGGTCGAACGAATTCGACTTTCGGTCAAAGAGCATTGCGCTGCCGCCGAGGAGCGGCAACAGGATGGCAGCGACGGACATCAGATTGCCAGAAGACAGCAGGATCGCAGGGGCAAACCCGCTGAACCCGGAGAGACCAAGCGCTGCCAGGAAGAGATTGATGTTCACCACAATCGCCA
>CAZFDW010000358.1:0-7015 GCA_964517865.1 uncultured Chitinophaga sp. | reverse complement strand
ATTGCTCACGTCACGCTGCACACGTCCATCGCCAGTGTTCCGCAGTTACTGACGAAGGATTCAATTGTCGGAAAGATCCGTCTGATGGATAGTTTTCTGCAACGCATCCACTGCCAGCGTCGCGCCATTGCGGTGTGCGCGCTGAATCCGCATGGGGGCGAAAACGGTTTGTTTGGCGACGAAGAATCACGCCTCATTCGCCCGGCGGTTGATGCCTGTGCGTCATTTGTGAAATCCGTGACCGGTCCATTGCCGGTTGACACGCTGATCCGCCGCGCGGTGAGCGGCGAATTTGATGGTGTGGTGGCCATGTACCATGATCAGGGTCATATCCCGGTGAAACTGATCGGCTTCGATGCCGCCGTGAATATCACGCTCGGGCTGCCCATCGTTCGCACCAGCCCGACGCACGGCACAGCATTCGATCGCGCATGGAACCCGCAGACACCAGCCGACGCATCGGGAATGGTGGAAGCCATCCGCATGGCCGCCGCATTGACGAATCGCTGAATTGCACCAATCTGCTTGGAAAAGGTGTCAGGAACCAATAGTGCGCAGCACCCTTCGGGCCATTTGGCTATTGGTTCCTGACCCCTTTTCCAAGCGCTACATTCCGGGCGGCCAGTCACCGTCGGGTGTTTTGAAATCCGGTGGACCAGTTCCGTAGTCCGGCGGATCCGTGTCGAATTCCGGCGGTGGCGGCGGGTTGCGCAGGCGTTGCTGGAACTGCTGAAACGAATGATTCATGGAATCCAGAAGTCGCCGGGCATTTGCAGACGCCATAAACACGCGCTGCGAAACGGACGAACGCGGAAAAAATGTCGTAATGAAGTCAAATGAAAACTCTGTCGGCGAATGTCCGATCATCACGGCGTTGGCATAACTTCCGGACTGGACGTCGTCACTGATCTTCAGCGATTCGTACAGGTCCTGAGCCGACTGGCGTTGCTGATTCTGATTCGGAATGACAGGCATATGGATCGGTCCGAAACGATCTTCATAGCGGTTGATATTTTCCTGCAGCGCCATAATAAACTGATTCACCACAGCCGGTGGCATCACAACGCGCGCCACAACCTGCTGCGGTTGTTGCATCCGCAACAGAAAGTCCACGATGAATTCATGCTGCCCCTGCAACACCACGGCACCGGTCGTAAAGACTCCGCGGGCGACGTGTGTCGGCACCAGTGCCCCGATGTGAGAGTGACGAATCTCCTGGCTGTGTGGGCCTTCGTTCCCGGATGGCTCGGGCAATGGGTCGTCTGGTGGTGGATCTGTCATTGTGCTGACGTCTTCAAGTGAAATTCGTGGACCGGGAAAAGTGAGCTGCCGCGCCTGTCCCAGCAAAAAGGCTTAGCATCGTCACGATGCTAAGCCTTACTCAATTCTATCGAAATCGTGCCAGGCATTACTAGGAAATCGGCTGTGCTTTCACGCGCTTGCGAACGTCCGTCTCCAGAACCCCAAATGCCTGCTCATGCCGTTGCAATGCCATGGACAGTGCACTCCACAAACGCTTGGCTGTATAATGATTGAGGATGATTCGCTGAGTCACCTTCACTTCGACCTTGCCGGTTGCATACGGTGTCGGGTTCAAACCAAGGTCCAGGATCAACTCTTCCGGAGTGCTGGACACTCGACAGAAATTGGCATAACCAGCGTTGGCACCTGCATCTGTCACGATGACTTCCTGCGTCTGCTGTACTTCCGGGCCACGAGCGGGCTCCTGTTCAGGTCCGTTTTCACTATCGCTCACGATCATTTTCTCCAAAATTGATTGATTTCAGTATCGTCCGGACGTGATTGCCGGACACAAAGTGATGCCATTGGGCGACTTATAGCAACGCTTCACAATCACAGCAACGCTGGACGCTGCGCGTTTTCGGATTGTGAGTGCCTTACTCCGCAGGTGAGTGAAGACGGGCGGTCTGGAGGAATCTCACGAGAATCCATCGGGATTTGAAGAATTGACACGGATTCTATCCCTCATCCTGGAGTGTTTTGCCCGCGAATTGCGCGAATGCGAGCGCACCTGAATCGCGGTCGGGATCATAACGGAACTTAATTTTTCACGTCTCTTCGCGCCATTCGCGGGCACCCCTGTTTTCGAGAGCGAATGGAAGAGATGAAGTTGTGGGACATCAGGCTGCCTTACTCTACGTGCTTCACACGGCACCGAAACATGCGTTGAATTCCGAGCGCAAAAATCACCCAGCCCGCTGTCAGACATTCACCGAGATTGATCTTTGTCGTCCCGAAGCGACGATCCTCAAAAACAATCGGAACCTCCACCATGCGACAGTTGACGCGCTGACAGCGATACAGCACTTCTTCCTGAAAGGCATATCCTCTGGCGATCGTCCGTGACCAGTCAATTTCCGCAAGTTTGCTCACGCGATAGCATCGAAAACTGCCGCTGTTGTCCTGAGTCGTCAGACCAAGACAGAGCTTTGCCCAGAGATTGATCGATTGACTCATCAGCTTTCGCCCGACCGTCCAGCCCCCCACGCTGCCTCCCTGAACATAGCGGGAACCAATCGCGACATCGCACTGTGAAGTACACTCAATGAGTCCCGGGACATACTTCGGATTGTGACTGAAATCCGCGTCCAGGTTCACGACGAACTCAAAACCCTGATCGATCGCATAATAAAACCCCGCCAGAATCGCGGTGCCCAGTCCCTGTTTTCCAGCGCGATGCAGGACCTGTACACGTGGATCAGCAGCGGAAAGCTGGTCGGCGAGTTGACCGGTTCCGTCGGGTGAGTTGTCATCGATGATCAGAATTGTGGCGTCCGGCACTACGGCGTGCAGTTCCGGAATCAGCTGACGGATGTTTTCTCGTTCGTTGTATGTGCAAAGCGTGATCAGAGTTCTTGTCATGATGCGGCATCCTTGCGCTCACTGCATTGCCCGGTATTCGTTTCGGAACCCTGACGATCCTCGGCCAACGCCAGCACATCAAGTTCATACAATCGGCGTTCCAGCGTCAGTGGTCCGATTCCCAGCTGCAAACGCAGTTGCCGGACCTCCTTGATCGCTTTGACAGTTGCCACCTTCGAACCACCTCGGCCGGATTTTCGTTTGATCGCTCGAATCAACAGGTTCTTCGGCGTGTGCTCCATATCAATGAACTCCATCACCTGTGTCTGATAGCCACTCGCCGTGAGCAGCGAAGCCCGCATGGTGTCGGTGGCAATTGCGGCAAAGCGGTCCTTCGTGATGCCATACGTGGTGACGGGCGGCAAAGCCGCATCGGAAAGAAGGTCATTCAATTCATGCTGGCAGCAGGGAACGGCAAGAATGGCGGAAGTGTCCCACTGAATCGCCTGCGCGATGGCATCATCCGTGGCCGTGTTGCAGGCGTGCAGTGAGATCATCAGATCGACCGGGTCGCTGGACAGAAATCCTGCGATATCACCGACGTGAAATTCCAGATTCGGCAGCGACAGACTCGTGACGATCTTCCGGCAGGTTTCAATGACGTCCGTTCGGCGATCCAGTCCGACGACATGACATTCGCGTTTTAGAATGCTCGAAAACAAATAGTGGGTGGCAAAGGTCAGATAGCTCTTTCCACAACCGAAGTCCACAATCCGGAGTGGTCGATCCGATGGCAGCGCATCCGCAATGTCGTGAATGAATTCCAGAAACCGATTGATCTGACGAAACTTGCGCGAATGACTGGCGCGCACGCTGCCATCGCGCGACATGACTCCCGTGTGAATCAGGAATGGGCAGGGCACGCCCTCGGGAATCAGGTAGTTGCGAACGCGATTGTGCAGTTCGACTTCCGGAGCCGATGAAGTCTCATCCGGATTCGCAATCGCCGCCGCCTTCGATTTCAGAAACCAAACACCCTTCCTTGACGTACGGGCTTCGCTGGTGGCAGAATCTGTGACCAGCCGGACGTTGCGGTAGACGTCCCGGCACAGCCGCGTAAATTCAGCAGCGGCTTCGCGGGCATCGAGATTCTGGTGCGTCTGCTGCGTTTCGGTCTGCGACGTGAACTGAAACCGCCGTCCTTCGCGGATTTCCACCGGTCGCACATCCACGCGGCGAATGGATTCGGTGTCGGTCCGTGGTGCGCTGAAGACGACTTTTTGCAAGCCACCCGACAGCACCGACTCGCAAAGTAATCGAACAAGTTCCTGGGAATGATCGGGCATTGTTCGCAACAATCCAAAACTTCGATAAGCTGCCGACACTGGCAACGGTCCGGCACTCGCAGCGGTCCGGCACACCCCATGTCAGAAATCCGGCGGGATCGCCACACACAAGACGGGATTAGAGCCAAATGACGCTGAACAAGAAACAGCAGAAGCAAACGGAAGCGGCAAAGAATAAAATTCAACGTCTGCGGGAATTGCTGAAAGCCGCAAAGAACCAGCCGGATGATCCACAGGAGATCCCCCGTCTGGAAAAACAGATCGCCGATCTGAACGCGGAAATTGAAAAGATCCGCAACGAGTAATTGCGATGTCCGCCGAGCCCGTGCCGCCAAACCCACCCGTGCCACCGACTGTCATCGTTGTGCATCCTCGCGAACGACGCAGCAAGTGTTCGGTCGAACCCCTGCGCGACCGCGACGGTTTTGTGTTCTGCACGTTTCCGCATCCCGTACCCATCGACATCACCGGATATGTGCGACTGGGGATCGGCGGCCCGATTCTATCGAATGCAGATTCTGATCGCGGACTGTTATTGCTCGACGGAACATGGCGACTTGCAGCACGGATGGAACCGTTTTATCAGCACGTTGAAATCCGATCGCTGCCCATGATTCAGACCGCGTATCCTCGCAAGTCTGAAGTTTACGCAGACCCCAGCGAGGGTCTCGCCACCATCGAAGCTCTCTACGCAGCCCTGCGCCTGCTCGACCGCGACACGACCCGCATTTTGGATCACTATCACTGGCGCGATCAGTTCCTCAATTCCAATCCCTGGCTGCAGACTGCGTCGCAGTAAGGAGCCCCCGGCGACGGACATCCGGAACTCGATCCGAAGAAACTCCGATTTCTGATCCACGGCGTGGTCGAATCGGATCGCCGTCGGCACACCGGAAATCCGGTTGTACGGGTTCTTTGGGTTACCACCGCAGAAATAGACTCCTGGTAAACTGGAACATGGTCAGCGATTATGCGATATTGCCAATCGTGCGGGGATACAGCCACGAAACTGTTGAATTGTGGCGTTCCGGCAGTTCTGATTCTGGACGTGAACCAAAGAACCTGTCATCTTAACCGGTTTTCCGGAAGTTCCTGAGATGCCGATCGGCGTTCAAGGGTAACCCTCGGCGGGCCAGGATCGGCTCGAATTGTGTTCTGATTTGCAGCTTGAAACTGCTGACGTTTCCAAGGATGCTGCAAGTTTGAATTCCCCAAAAAACCAACGAGACATCGACGTCTTCCTGTCTTGGTGAGCCTATGCCTGTTGTTGCCCGCTGCATTCAGACCCTGAGTGGTATTGTTGCTGTCAGCCAATGCCCACTGATCGTGCTGACGTTGTGCCTTCCCTGGCACGGATTTGTTCAGGCGCAGGAAACTGCCGAGACAGCCGCGCCGGCTGCCGCTGAACCGACTGCCGCGAGCGATGAAGCCGCCGCCGCGCAGGTTCCCGCTGCCACAAATCCACCTCTGCCGGGAAATTCTAACCAGGACTGCGTTCAGAAAATCATCGATCAGCGTGCGCTGACCCTGAAAATTCGTGACATCAACAATCCGCTGGAGCGATTGCCTGAAGCAAAGTTTCTGCAACTGCGGCGACCAGTCGCAGCCGGTATTCAAACAGGGGCAGAAGGCGCTGCAGATCTTGAGAACCTGAGTCTGGTGTTGCAGTATCGACTGTTTCAGGCGACTGATCCGACGTTTGTGGCCGTTTCCGATAACGTCAAGAATCTATTCAATGAAATGGACCGCGAGATTCGCGGAGCAGGTGGCCAGGCTGGAAACGCGCAGCGAACGAAGGCGTATCGCCAAAAATACTGTGATACGGTGCTCGCGGTGGCAAAGAAAATGTTCGACAACAATCTGGATGCCCGCTCGATCGCGATTCAGATCATCAAGGAATTGTATGTCAATAAAAATGCGGCGGGACTGACGGAGAATCACAGCGAATCCATGACGGCATTGCTTGGTCTGCTCAAAGATCCTGATCAACCCGATTCAGTCAAAGTCATGGCCGCTGCGGCGATCGGTTATGTGTTGTCCAGTATGTCGGTAATTCCTCAGGAACAGGATAATGTCGGTGATGCAATCGCAGCAGAACTCGATCGTGCATGCACTGAGGTCCCTTATCAACTGATCCTGGTGGATGCACTGTTTAACGTGACGCAGCCCCGAAAATCGAGCGGTCGACGGGACACCAACGTCATGCGCACGTTTGTCAAACTCGTAGACGATCGTGCACGTCCATTACAGGTCCGTTGCCGCGCAGCCTTCGGAATTGGTCAGGGAGCTTACGACGCCAAAGTGGATTTCGATGCGCTCACATGGAAAGTCGCCAACCTCGCTCTGGAAGCCAGCGTATACTTCAATCAGGCTCCTGGTGATCCGGCATGGCAGCAATGCGGTGCGGATTTGTTCTTTGCCTATCGCCACGTAGACAAGAACGGTCTGACGAAACAACCGCCGATGCTGCCACAGGGCATGATGAACCGCGCGGCGACATCGGTCCCGGTGAATGAGTCCGGCAGTCTCAGTGCTTTCAAGATCGCGGTGCCGCTGGTGGTGAACAGTGCCAAAATCCCGCAGGCTGATCAGGTGGAATTGAAGGCATGGATTGATGCCAACAAGGCACTGGAAAACAAGCCCTGGGAATAGGGCTGAGAGCAGACGGTTCTGAAAGATCAGCCCAGAATTACTGAGGTGGAGATCCTGAACCCCTTTCTGGGCAAGGATTCCGAAGACGACACGCTGTCGGTGTTGGAGATCCTGGCGGCCGATGAACATGCCCGATTGCTGAAGATTGAAATGCCGAACAATTGGCACAGAGCGAAATCGGTCTCATATTTCCG
>CAZFDW010000357.1:0-7032 GCA_964517865.1 uncultured Chitinophaga sp. | reverse complement strand
TTCCTGCTGCGGATTGAAGATATTGATTTCACACGCTGCCGTCGTGAATTTGAAGTTGCAATTCTGGAAGATCTGGCATGGCTGGGCATCGAATGGGAAGTCCCCGTGCGACGACAGTCGGATTACCTGCACGAATATGTGGCGGTGGCCGAACAGCTTCAAGGTCGCGGATTGCTGTATCCGTGCTTCTGCACGCGGAAAGACATCCAGCGGGAAATTGACGCCGCAGGCGCCGCGCCGCATGGACCGGAAGGACCATTGTATTCCGGCCTGTGCCGCCGTCTCTCTGACGACGAACGCCATTCCAGGATGGCCAGCGGTGCATCCTTTGCGATGCGTCTGGATCTGAGTCGGGCAATTGCTGCAGCGGGTGATGATCTGGAATGGCTGGATCTGGAACGCGGATCTCAGAAGGCTCGACCGGAGATTCTGGGGGACGTGGTACTCGTCCGAAAAGACATTGGCTGCAGTTATCATCTGGCAGTTGTCCTGGACGACGCTCTGCAGGGAGTCACTCGAATCATGCGTGGCGAAGATTTATTTGAGGCCACTCATGTGCAGCGGCTGTTACAGTCGCTGCTCAGCCTGCCAACACCGGAATACCAGCATCATCCATTGATCTGCGACCCGCATGGCAAACGTCTCGCCAAACGAGACGAAGCTGAAACACTGCGCTCATTGAGATTGCGTGGGGTCTCAGTCTGCGAAGTACGGGAGCGATTGGGATTCAGGTAGTCAGCAGTCTCTTCGGAGCCACGTCGCCGACTGAGTTCAGTCGCTCTGCGACGGACATTCATCGGGGAACTGCGACCGATCGGCCCGCGCTCATTTCTCTGCGGGAGACGCTGGTGCTGTGAACGCATTGTCCAGAGGCGAGGGCATCACGATTTCGGGCAGCAGTGGTTTGTTGCGGTAGTAGACTTCAAGCGTCAGCGTCGCCAGACAGGTGGTGAGCAGGCGACCTCCAGACAGGCTGTAGTCTGCTCGATCACGCGGAATCCAACTGCCTTTTCCGGGACCGTCCGTTTCCTGCCGAGCGATCAATTCATCCCGCATGCGACCATTCCAGCGTTCCCATTCCGTGCCGCCCCAGTTCTTGATCGCCTGCGTCGCGAAATAGTTGGTGTAGTAGTTTTCAGTCGATGTGCTCCTGTCAATCAACGCGATACCGGCGCGCATGTCACCATCATTGCGGCCCCAGCCGAGATACATCCGACTGAGCAGCGCCATTGAGGTGACGGACATGGCGTACGTTTTTTTTTCGACCTCGTAACCGTATCGTCCCGCGCCATCGACGGCGACACTGTCCAGATAAAAGGAAATGCCTTTCCATGTCGCGTCCGGAATTTTAATTCCGGCCTTTTCAGCCGCCTTGAGTGCCATCACCTGAATGGCTGTGGCAGACGTGGAACCACCCTGTTGAGGATTGTATCGCCAGCCACCGCCACGTCGGTCCTGTGAGTTGACGAGGAATAAGATGGCTCCTTCTGCGGCCGGTTTCAATTTGCGATCCCTGGTCATGCCATAGGCTTCACACAATGCCAGCGTCGCCGCACCGTGAACGTAGTAGGCGTAGTTTGGGTCTGTATCGTCGTCCGCTTTGTTCACAACCCCGCGCAGATCGTATCCGGCAGGAGCAACCACGCCGATGCTGGTGAGAAACGCGAGTCCGGCCTGCACATGTTTTTGGTATTGTCCCTCTTTATGGGTCTGTCCGGCAGCCAGAAACGGAAGTAACGCATAGGCCGTGCCTCCGATCGGATTGTTGACCGAACCCTTGTGAGTACATGGTCCGACGTCAATAAAATCCCATGATCCGTTGGCTCGTTGCCGCGCAGCCAACCATTCAAGTGCGAAACCAACGGCGGATTCGCTGGCGGCCGAACCGCCAAATTTCGCGAGCAACACCTTGCGACCCGATTCACTGCGATTATCGCCTGCTTCCGGCTCCGTACCGTCGGTTGGTTCCGGCGACGATGGAGCTGTGCCGTCCGGAGTCTCCGGCAGCGAGGCATTGGCCAGTTCGACTGCCGGCATGGGCTCGGGGATCGGTTCCGGCTCGGGCGTGGGTTCCGAAACTGGCTCTGGCTCCGGTTCTTCAGTCATCTCTTCCACCGGCTGTTCCAGCTGTTCGCCTGTTTCTTCTGCCGGCGTTTCAATCGGAACTGATTCTTCCACCGCTTCTATTGAGTCGGAAAAGCTGGCGATGATTGGCGGTGCCGGTGCGTCCTCAAAGAACTCCATTTGCCTTAATGCAAGAATGAACAAGACCAGTCCGGTAAGTACAAGACTCAAGACGGCAGGTTTGCTCCCGCGTTTCAATTCCAATGTCAGTTCTTCGGTCGTTGTGCGCAACTGCGGCTGGAGGTCGGATTTCTTCGCCTTCACGCGAACTTTTTCTGAGGTCTCCAGCCCAACCTGTCGAGCGCGTTCAAGCACCGATCGCACTGAAACCGGACGTCGTGTTTTCCTGCGTGGTGCGAGAGTGGCAGCCGCAGCCGCACGTATTGACCCGTCCGGTGCCCTGTCGGTGAGTGACGAATCCACTGGACTGGTTGTTGCGTCCGTGACTGGCCATGCATTCGTCGGTGCCGGGTCTGCGCCGATTTCCGCTGCCGAAAACCTGGCAGACGGAGAATAAAACGCAGGACCGTTCAGCGCCGGACCAGGAACATCGAGAAATGCGATCCTGGGGTTCGTTGTTGAAAGTGGCGGGCATGCGGCTGGCTGCGCTGCATATGCATCCGCAGATGACAACGTTGCCGCAATGGGCCCAGCAGGAATTCCGGTATTCGCTTCGCGTTCCAGTTGGTGAACCGATTGAAAGGCGAGCGATGCATTTCCTGACGACGCCTGCTCTGCCAGCGCCGAGAATCGCTGCGACAGGGAAAGGTACTGCTGCGAAAGTGAAGCATGATGCACGGACGCCGAAATGGCTTCCTGCACACGCTTCCTGAGAAACTCAGCAAACTGTTCCGGAGTCTGCGGAGCGGGCTGGCTGTCGGAAGTTGGATTCATAACACTGAAAAGAGTCGAGCGGTTCGGGACTCCATGATGGCCCGGAGCGCCTCATGCGCCGCGTACACAGACGCTCATTGTATCCACGGTTAATTGCCTCGGCAAACTTGGCGAGGCAAAAGTTAAGTGATTCAGACCGCTTGTTGTCTGGCGACAGATTCACTTATTGTTAATAACACCGCAGGTTGGAGGAAATGGCGGAGATGCGTCGTTCGCGGCTTGCCCAAGACGTTTTGATTTAAGGTGGGATCAGAATCGTAGGGTGCGTGAATGCGACCCGAGCGCCGTCTCAGGGCTCAAGACCGAAGCGGCGACGGTGAGCTTCGCTTACCGTGCCCTTCTCTGACTTCGGGATTGAGCCGAATGCGATAAACTTAACGCCGCCCTGCCTGCGCACTCACACGACACTACGCCACTTTTCCTAATCGATTTCACCCACAGATTCTGCGCACGAGCCAGATCAATTCGCCGAACCATGCGTAGCAATCCCTGTCCTGCGATTCCTTTGTGTCTTTTCGGTGCGTCTTCGTGGCCAGCAAAACTGCGATTGTGCGTGCTGTTGTTTCTAGCCACAAAGAGACACAAGATCCACAAAAAGAACAGACACAGAGACTACGGCGTTTTTCGCTCGATTCGCACACTCAATTCGTCGAGCCGATTTCCGTGCGTTGTTCACAGCTAGCAGCACGAGCGACATCAGCAACGCAATAATGCCGAACTTTACCAAAAGTTCGATCAGCGTAAAACCCCGAGCACCGGCGAGCGGCTGGGCGTCAGCCCTCCGTGTCGTAACAGAAACCTTAAGTTGGTGATTCTTTTCACACACTTTGGCGGAACTCCCCGCGTCAGCCATCCGTGTCGTTCCTCTCGTTTTCCACGGAGGGCTGACGTCCAACCGCTCGCCGGAATACTTCATCTGGCCTTCTCCACCTTCAAGAACTCAGTTTTATATGACTTACTGACCAAGCTCGCCGAGTGCCCATGCGGCGGCTTCGCGAATGAGAGGCTCTTCGTCGTCGAGCGCGGCAAGCAGCTCTGGCTCGGCAGAGCGATCCTTCGCGTTTCCAAGCACGATGGCCGCGTTTCGCAACAGCCCTGCTCTGCCAGGTCGAGACAACGGAGAATCTTTGAAGCGGGTTGCGAATTGTTCGGCTGACAACGTCAACAGTTCTCGACAGTCCACAGGATTCATCGACGACAGATGGCGAAATTCCGGCAGCGTGTCTTCAGGAGCGAATCGATTCCATGGACAGACGTCCTGACAAATGTCGCAGCCAAACAGCCACTCTCCGATGCCATTTCGCAGATCATGTGGTATCGGTTCCCTGCGATGCTCAATTGTCAGATAGCTGATACAGCGTCGCGCATCCAGAACGCCGGGTTCAGGAAAAGCATCGGTCGGGCACGCATCAAGACAACGGGTGCAGGAACCACAGTAGTTTTTTTCTACGGGATTGTCGCAGGCAAGTTCCACGTCGGTAAGTACGGCACCCAGAAAGAACCAACTGCCGATGGCACGACTGATCAGCATCGTGTTTTTTCCAAACCAGCCGATGCCCGCAAGGCGCCCGAAGTCGCGTTCCAGCAGCGGTGCCGTGTCGATGACGACGCGTGTGCGTGCGTTCGGTACTTCCGTTCGCAAAAGATCTGCCAGCTTCAGCAATCGCGGTTTCAGCACGTCATGGTAGTCTGCTGATCCCCATGCGTACCGAGCGACGCGTCCGCCGCCTGCAGGTTCGGAACCGTCGTTGTAATTCATTGCAGCCATGATGACGCTGCGCGTTCCCGGCATGACGCCATCCGGATGGCGGTAAGCCTCCCTGCGGCGTTCGACCCAATGCATATCCGCTGAATGACCGTTATCAATCCATTGGAGCAATCGATGAAAACCCGTTGGCGTCACGGCGGGGGCAATCCCGATCTGTGCGAAGCCAAGTTCAAGGCCCAGGGATTTCAGTCTTTCGGAGATTGAGTTCAATGTCCAGCCTGGAGAGTGTGCAGATGCCTGCGACCAATTGATGCGACGTCATCTGCGGCAACTCGCTGCAGTGGCGAATAATGAGGATGCCTTCCTTCCTTGTACGGATTGTTGCTGCGGGTGTTGTAGCAGCAGATGAAAGCCCAGCGTGGATTTTCACTGACGTTTTGGTCTGAACGATGCAGCGTGTTGCCGTGAAACAGCACTGCCGATCCCGGTGCCATTTCCACATGCACCAGTTCCATACGCTGCAAGGCGACGTTGACACGTTCCATATCGGCACCTGTCTGATCACCACGTTGAATGTGATCAACCCGGCCCATGCGGTGCGAACCTCGCAAGACCTGCAGGCAACCGTTTTCCCTGGTCGCGCGATCGACGGCAAACATGCAACTGGCCATATCGGGCAACAGACAGCCATTGTTGTACCAATAGCCATAATCCTGGTGCCATGTCCATGCACCGCCGACACGCGGTTCTTTGAGAATCATCTTGTGATGATAGTGATACACTTCATCGCCCAGCAGAGATTCCATCGCTGTGACAAGGGGTGCGGCCTGCACGATGGCCGAGTAGATGGAATCTGTCGGCAGCTCATTTTCCACGACGAGATCGACCGAACCGCCTTCACCATCGGTGCGCGATGTCCGAGATGCCGCAAGCACATGGTCTCGCCGGGCAATTGTTCCGAGCAGCTCCGTTTCTTCGGCGTCCAGCAGGTTTTCGACGACGATGTAGCCGTCGCGGTCGAACGATTCGATCGCGTCCAGTGTCAGGAATCCGGTCTTCATTGGTGCCTCATGCTTTCAGAAACGCAATCGCTTCCCGAACTCCGATGGTGCCTTCGTAAATCGCCCGTCCTGTGATCGCACCGATCAGATTTGGATGGCCAGCGGCAAGTTTTTTCAGGGCAGCAATGTCGTCCATCGTTGTGACACCTCCGGATGCGATCACTGGCAGACCCATATCGGCCAGCGTGCGGAAGTCGTTCAGAGTCTGTTCGTCAATGCCCTGCATCATGCCGTCATTTGCGATGTTTGTATAGATCACAGCCGCAAGTGGTATGCCTACGAATCGCTGCGCCAGTTCTGTCACGGAGACTGTGGAAACTTCCAGCCAGCCGTCAGTCGCCACCATCGAATCCCGCGCGTCCAGGCCAAGAGCCAGTTGATTCGGGAATCTTGCGCACATCTCAGCAAACCAATCCGGTTCGCGAAGGGCCTTCGTGCCGATGATAACGCGATCAACGCCGGTTCTTTCGATCGTCGAACGGATGTTGTCTTCGGAGCGAATACCGCCGCCCAACTGACAGGGAAGTCCGGTGACCGTGACGATTCGCCGCACAACGTCCTGATTCACCGGACGTCCGGCTTTCGCGCCGTCCAGATCAACGAGATGCAACCGTTCAGCACCTTCATCGCGCCAGCGCAGCGCCATATCCACCGGGTCATCCGAAAACACGGTGCTGTCGTCATAGTTTCCCTGACGCAGTCGAACGCATCGACCTTCAAGGAGGTCAATTGCGGGAAGGAGCTGGAGCATGCAGGAACTTCAGGTCAGAATTGTCAAGGGAAGATATGGGGGATTCAGGATTGCAATCTTCAGGGCATCTGCACACTTGCCGTCGTCGGCTCCGCAGTGACTGCCAGAAAATTTCTGAGTAACTGCATCCCGCACGACTGACTCTTTTCCGGATGAAATTGAGTCGCCATAACATTGCTTCTGGCGACGACTGAAACAAACGGACGGCCATAGTCAGTTGTCGCAGCGATCCAGGATCGATCCGTCGGAACGACGTGATAGCTGTGTACAAAGTAAAACCAGGGTTCCGGGCCAGGGCTTCCGAGCAATCCATGATCCGGCTGCGAACTGCATTCCAGTTGATTCCAGCCCATGTGCGGGATCTTGTATTCCGCCGGAAGATCAAAACGCTGGACGCTGCCGGGGATGATTCCAAGTCCTTCGTGTTCGCCGTCTTCAAGTGACACATCCATCAGTAACTGCAGACCCAGACAGATTCCGAGGAATGGTCGATC
>CAZFDW010000356.1:0-7052 GCA_964517865.1 uncultured Chitinophaga sp. | reverse complement strand
TTCGTAAACGTAGCCGTCGGCATCGACTGCGTATTTCAACAACACTTCCATTGAAAGGTGTTCGATGGCGGAAATATGGGTTGCCCTCAAAGCCAGTTGCGGTGCGAAGCCGGCTTCGAGTGCTTCGATCCAGCGTGGAAGGCACAAGCACCAGCGATCACCGGGTTTCAAGCCGAGAAAGCTGTACTCCGGATGCGGCGTGGACAGATCGTTGCCAGCCTTCTTCGAAAACCTCAGAAACTCCTCCGTCATCACCGCGCAGACGGTATGCATTCCTTGGTCATCACCGCACGTCTCACATTTTCCAGTGCGAAAAAATCCTGTGAGCGGATCTGCGGAACAGACGAGCAGATCGTCTCCGAAAACATTCTTGGCCACGATTGCACACTCCTGAATTCAGAATGACCGGCAGTCGAAAAAAAATACATGATCACCGCCAGTCAGAGCATAGCCAATTTTTCTGTTTTATGGCAGCGTTAAAACAACCGGCACAATCGGAAGAAACGTAAAGTTCGGAGCGTCCGTCTGTCGATCCTAGCGACTGGGCACGATGCGCGTGTTTGAAATCCGGGGGGGGGCCTCGAAGCAGCAAATTCCGCTGCGACCGATCCGCGTCTGCATTTTTCGGGGCCTTATGCCCCCCGGAGGGGCTTAGCGACGCTGAGTGGCGGAGAGCCGTTCTGCGCAGCATGTCGCCGATTTGTTCAGTCTTTCAGGAGGGGAATTGCCATGCAAGATGGTGGTCTCGAGACCCAGTCCACAGAATGTTGCGTAACGCGAACCACGCAACCGGAAAAGTCGGTCGTCGTTGAGTCAGCTCTGCAGTTATCCGGCCGCGCCAGGCTGCGACTGCGCATCGGATCACTTTGGGAACGTGTGCGAGAACAGCGTCGCGAAGCTGCCGCCGTCGTCGTCTTGATTGTGGTGGCGATCGTCTGGTCCGACACGGGTAGTTCCGGATCAGGCTCTGCATCAAACTCACCGGATTCGCTCGACAGTTTCGAAGCGGTGCTCTCGGACTCCGGATCTGTGGGCGACGGCAAGACGCAGCTCGAATCTGCCGATCCATTTGAATCATCACAGGATTCATTCGACAGCGGCTTGTATTTTCCGCCATCTGAAGAATCCGCCCCCGCAAACAGTGCATCCGCAAACAGTGCATCCGCAATTCAGACATCTACAGATTACGGTCCGGATCAGCAACATCTGCGCAAAGTGAAGTTCGCGGGGCGCATCCAACCGGCCAACTGACAGTCTGGAATTCGAATCGCTGCACTCTGGTGTCTTCCTTTGTCAGATGAAAGCACGTCGCATGTACGAGGCCTACTGGAAACTAAATCAAAAGCCGTTTACTCAGCGTCAGGATCCCGCGCGATTCTATCGCAGCAAGAGTCATCAAACGGCTTTGCTTCGGTTGAAATACGCTTTGGACAATCTGGCAGGCCCGGGGCTGATCCTTGGGGCATCCGGGACGGGCAAGACGAGTCTGGTGAAACTGCTGACTGCCGATCACAAAGACCTGCAGCCGCTGGTACACATCGTATTCCCGGCGATCTCGCCGAACGATCTGCTGCGCCTTGTTGCCAGTGAAATTGCTATGTTTGCGTCGGTGAGTCCAGTGATCTCCACAGGAAATGACGGAGTCCTTCGTGAGATCCTGACCTCCCTGCGACGCCTTTCCAACAATGGCCATCGGACGCTGCTGTGCTTCGATGACGCACATCTGCTTTCCGAGGAAGCGATGCTGCATGTCGTGCAGCCGCTGTTGAATCTGGCCGAATCCGAGGACCATGCAATGCTGGCCATGTTGCTTGTCGGCCAGCCGGTGTTGTCTGCGAAAATTCGTAAACTGCATCAGATCAGTGAACGGATCGCGGTAACGACTGCGCTCACGGGTTTCACGGCGAATGAAACGTGCGACTATGTCCGCAACAGCCTGCTGCAGTCCGGTGGCCGTTCGGATATCTTTTCAGCGGACGCACTGCAGCGATTGTATGAAATCACAGCGGGTAACCCACGACGAATCAATCGGTTGAGCGACATGGCACTGCTCGTGGGTTTCGCCGAACAACTCGGTCAGATCACAGTCGGCCAGATCGACGCCGTGTCCGCCGAACTCATGCCTGCTGCGGCATGACGATCAACTGAGTGCGAACGACGAAGGCAATCTCGTTTAACCGCGTGGGCATCGCCCCGCGCGTTGGAATCCAGCCTGTGGGACGCAGCGAGCGCGGCCCGTTGGGCACGCGGTTAAACGAATCCTCCCGCGCTTGCGCTATGTCTGCACGAGACCTGACGTCCAGGTGCTGAGAATGCCGCTCAGAATAACTGGAAGCCACGCGGCAAGATCAGGGCTCAGTTGTCCGATCGAACCCAGCGCAAAGCATCCCTGAGTGACAACGTACAGCATCCCCAGCACGCCCGCACAAACCACCATGTTCCCAATGAGGCTGTGCGATTCCTTCCGCATCACGAGGGGCAATGCGATGGCGATATTGAGCAGACACAGGAATGGCCGTGTGATCCTTGCGTGCAGTGCCAGGCTTTGACCGCGCACGGGCATCGGGCCGGTTGACGGATTCTGAATGCGTTGAATCAACTGCATCGACGATAACAACTTCAGATTTCGCCCGCGATTGTAAAGCTGATCAAAACTCACTTCCGATACGATAAACACGTCCTTTCCGTTGCTGGCTGGAATGATGCGATTACGTCCCTCTTCGGTCAGCAGGTCTGTGTCAAGGACGCCGACAAGATTCTGCAGCAACCAGCCGGAACGCTGTTTGTCCGTCTCACTGATGAACGTTGCCTTCTCCGCTTTCAGCACACAGATCTGACTTGCAATCTCCGGTTTTGGCAACGTAAAGCTTGCACCAAGCAGCGTCTGACTGTGAACCAGCACCTGGTCTCCATCAATGTGCATCAGATAGTTCCAGTAATCGTAGACTGGTTCGACCTTCTGCACTTGAGCCGTCTTGTTGCCGCGCGGCGTCTGCAACTGGACGGCCAGACCGGGAATAATCAACTCCTGATTGGCAATCAAGGCCCCGTTGAGAATCGCGGCTGCGATGAGCAGTGGCTTGATCAGTCGAAAGGCCGGTATGCCTGCCGCAAGGATCGGATACGTTTCCGAATGCTTCTGCAGCAGTCCCAGGACCACGATCACCGAAATGACGATCAGGATCGGACCGGCCATTTCGAAGAACTCACAGGCACGGTACGCATAAAATTCGACAATACGGCCGATCAATTCGAAGTGCGACGCTGAGTGATCCTGAAAGTCATCGACGTTGGTAAACAGATCGATCACGATATACAGGCCGTACGCTGAGACAAAGAAAACTGCAAACGTATGCAGCAGTCGGCCCAGCAGATACCTGTCGAAAGTGGTAAACATCTGATTAGAACGCCTGAAATAACAATGGCCCGCTGAATTGGCGAGCGGCATGCGTCAGCTTGCCGGTACGAAAACAATGTACCGGAGGGCTCACGCCCAATGGCAGTCACTTTGTCAGCCGCAATCGCTTGTAGTCCCGCCTTCAGGCGGAATAGACATGGGAAAACTCGTACAATTCCGCCTGAAGGCGGGACTACGAACTCAAAGTGACTGCCATTGGGCTCACGCCACTCCGCTCGCCGGACTCATTTCTGGCCGCGCGAGAATGATTTCGCTGTGTTGCGTGCCGACACATTACAGTCGAGCAGCGGATTTCAGGTCAAGATCGGCTTTGTGCTTCCGGCGGCCATTGGTATGTATGCCGCACGCGGCTGATTCAGTATGCACAGCCAGTGGTTTTTGCGGCTCATCGTCATACCAACCCGAAGCGCCAGCGAGGCAGAAACGCTGAATTCCTCGCTGGCGCTTCGGGTTGGTATTAAATCAGCAGACCGCTAGCGCCTTGGCGCTCACAAAACCAGTGGCATTCAGACAGAGTCCTGGCGGAATTCGTGTAAGTTCTGACGTGGTCGTGATTCCGCCAATCTGGTCTTTCCTCAATTTCGGCAAATGGCTACCGTCCGCCCTCTTCGGCAGGAATTGCCGCTGAAGAATTGACTGCGGCAGTCCTGGCCAAAGAGGCACAGCATGTGCAGAAATGGAGTTTGTTCAGAAGGCAGGTGGAATCAACTGATGTTTCGTCACTGCCTCGGAATAAGTTGCCAGAATTTTTTGTAATTCTGACAACACGCCCGAACCGCTTGAAATGGAATTCAGCGACCGGACAACGCGGTCGAAGTTTCATGCAGAATTGCAGGAAAACTTCGATCCGGGCTCACATTCACTTTAGGCATGGAAGCCACCTATGAAGCTGATCATGTTCCTGATGATGGCCTTTGATGGTCCATCAAATACAGCGCCCGATGTGCAACTGCTCGATTTCTCTGCGGGCTACTGCGGACCCTGTCAACAGATGGTTCCCATTCTGCAGCGGATGGAACAAGCGGGATTTCCGATTCGTCAGATTGATATCTCGGACGACCCGGAACTGACAAAACGCTTCAACGTCGATCGCATCCCGACGCTCGTGCTACTGGTTGAAGGTAAAGAAGTCCGTCGGTTCGTGGGACTCACCGGTGAAGATGAACTTCGTCGCGCGATGAACAAAGCGGCGGCGGAGTTATCCGAAATACGCACTGCGTCAGCGGAATCTGCAGCCCTCGCCGAACCGCCAAAGGCGAAGAAGGATGCACCCGGCGACCGTCCTGACGTCGTCCTTGTGCCGGAGAAACGTTCGCTCGGCGACATGTTCCGCAGCATGGTTGGCAGGGAACCGAAGGATTCCGAAAGCCCGACGCTGAGAGGCCAGGATCCCGCTTCCACCCGGGATCTGACATCCAATGCCATGAAAACGGCGCTTGCCGCGACGGTTCGGATTCGGGTCGCGGGGATGTCCACGGAAGAAACGAAAAAGGGTGAATATTTACAGGACGTCGGTACCGGCACGATTGTTCATAGTGCAACCGGTGAAGCCATCATTCTGACATGTGCGCACCTGTTCCTGAACATCGCAGTCAAAGACGCCGTCGTGGAAGTGGATGTGTTTGAGGACGGAAAAGCAGTCACCTATCCCGCCAAACTGGTCGGCGGTGATAACGATGCAGATCTTGCTTTGTTGCGGATTCGAACTTCAAAGACATTTCCTGTCGCGGCACTCAGCCCGAAAATTGCTGCAGCCAAACCAGGCCAGCCAATGATCAGCTTTGGCTGCAACGGCGGTGCAGATCCCACGAGCCTGGAGACGGAACTGGTCGATTTGGATCGTTACGATGGTCCTCCGATGTATATCTGTACGACTGATCCTGTCAGCGGCCGTTCGGGAGGCGGATTGTTCAGCACCAACGGACAACTTCTGGGAGTCTGCAGTTGTGCAGATCGAAAGACCAAAGAAGGACTGTATGCTGCACATGGTGCGATTCTGGAACTGGTCAGCTATTGCGAACTCAACGCAATCCTGAAGCCGACCACTGCGAGCAGTGGTGAAGATCCGTCCGAGATGTTCAAAGATCAACTGGGAAAACCTGCAACGGACGGTTCTAAGCCCGATCCAAAGATTGCCAAAAGACCGCAGCCGACGACATCGCAGCTTGATTCTGAGGAATTCAGTGAATTCGCCGAAGTCTCACCGGATGCATTGCTTGAGCATCCGGGTGCTGCACCTTCAGTTGCTGCGAAACTCGATCGACGCCCGACACCGACACCGGCACTGGTATCGACCTCCGCCGGTCCGGAAATTACGATCACGATCGACGACAAGACGGGGTCACAAAAGAAAACCATTGTCATCCCGCAGGCAAGCGCATGGATGCTGGAAATGCTGACCGGGGAAACGGCCGAACCCGCACCGCCGGTCACCACCGCGCTGCGACCTCGGATGACACTTCGCGAGGATCAGAATAATCCGATTCGATGATCTGAATCCCGTCGGCGGAGCGACGGGTGTACGGTACACCCGCCGCTCCGCCGACGGGATTGCCTGCACTTTCGCACAACCACGCCCCAGACGCGGCCCCGAAAACAAGGATTTATTGATGAACGGGTTCTTCCTGTGATGATCGGCGAGTTGCAGAAGAGCCCGGGGCTGTCTGCTCTGTCGAATCCGGATTATTAAATGAGGCGTGCCGAACGTTGTCTTCTGGACCAGCCGTGGCTGCGACATCGCCTGCTGACGAACTCTGGCCGGAGTGACCGGCCAGAACAGCGGCACCTTGCGTCGGGTTGGATACGACGCTCTGCGATGGAACCTGCCCGATCACGTTGGGTTGCAGTCTCCACAGAGCACCGGAGGCTGCATCAATCGCGATGCCTGGCACACCACCGATCACGATGTTGCCTGCGGTCCACCAGTTAATACTCGTATTCAAATCAATTTGTTGTGGCCCGTCCTGGCCAGCGTAGACCACATGGTATTTGGCAGGCCGAAACGGGGCTGAACTGGATTTCAGGGTGACTTGTTGCGGAGTCACACCGGAATGCACTACGCGATTCTCGTCGTCGAGTACGCTGAAATAAGTCGCACCACCACTGTTATCCATGGTGACCTCGTACTTGCGACCACTCACAATCGTGGCACAGCCGGAAAGGCTGCACGCGAACATCGAAATGAGCAGCCAACGGCAAACCGTGCGATTCTGAAACATCTCAATTCTCTCCAAATCACCCGATCAAGTGATGCATCGCATGAACGCGGCTCAGTCCACATCTGCGGCCAGACAAACATCTGTCAGTGCGGGCAGGTCACAAGATCTGAAGATCCGCACCAATGAGTTGAGAGTATCGGGGAGGACTGAGATTCGCGGCAAGATCCGAACGTGTCAATCTGACCAGGGTTCGCCGTTCGAAGAGTGCCCCCGCACACACGATCGGCAGAAATCGCCGCAGACCAGGTGGATGGTCATGAGGCATTCGCTTGAGGGTATTCAAAGCTGCGATTCCTGTAGCCTGGACATTCATGTCCGAGACATTCACCGGGCACCGTCGCATTGTCGAGCGGCTGTCAAGGCACAATAGCCTTGGCCGCAATCGTGTTTCATGGCCATGCGACGGACATGAATGT
>CAZFDW010000355.1:0-7084 GCA_964517865.1 uncultured Chitinophaga sp. | reverse complement strand
AGGTGCTCATAACGTCGAGCCGCGAAAAAAGTCGCGACCATTGCTGGTCGCGACTTCAGGTTTTCATATTGGTCGATTGCCTCACATGCGATAAGCAGGATTGTCGCGGCTGAAATCTTCGGCGACGAGTTTCGCACCCATGTCCAACTGCCGAAACGCATAGTCTTCGATCATTGTCATTTCGTCGATCTGTTCCGGTGTCATGCCTTCGACGTTTTCGCTCCATGTGTAATTCGTCACCTTGAGAGGCACATGGTAGCGTGTGTCCATCAGGACCATACTTTTACGGTACAGCGTATTGTATTTCGGCTCGCTGTATTCGTATCGGAAGCAGTAACACTCGCGCTCGTCAAAGACCTGATTTGCCAGTCGGCTGCAATCCACGCCATGTCCGTGATTCAGATCATTTTCGCGATGCACAATCATCTGTCGGATCATGCCGGAGATGCCCGCTTCAGTCACCGGGTAGCGTGCTCCGGCTTTGGCTTCAGAGCCGAGCGGGTCAAGTTTCAACGCTGGCAGGATTCGGCCTTTCAGGCCACCAAGCTTCACGACCATCTGCTTGTCGTCATATTCATCGTTGTACAGCAACTGCCGCCCGGCATCCCCGGTTTTCCATTTCATGTAGACGCTGAAAGTCGGAACATGACGGACTTTTAATTCCATCGTCTCAAGTGCACCGATGTCGCCCTTGATGCGTTCCTGCTTTTCAAACGTGACGCGGTAGTTGTCGATGTTGTCAATGAAGCGCCCGCCGTCTTTCAACAACAACAGTGAAAATTTGATTGCGTCGTGGTTGCTCAGGTCGCCGCTGCTGACGGGCTGAACTGCGCCGATCGACTGAACGGAGTTGACAGTATCGGAAGGGCTGGCCTGGAGGCCCGGAGGGAGCGGAACGTCCGACGTGTTGTCAGCTGTAGTCACTGCCGAACTCACTCGAACTACCTGAAGGTCTTCGCCGGCAGGAACAGGATCAAAGCTGCAACAAATCGCGCCGAGGCTTACGGCAGAAGCACATATCGCGAGGAAATTACATCGACCGGATGATTGAACGTTGCAAATACGCGGCATCGGGGCAAAACCTCTTCTGGGCATGGACAGGCAAATCTGGAATTTCAGATAAACGCCGAGACGTGCGTGCGGACTGCAACGCGCTCAACATCTTCAGCATCATTCCTGAAACAATTCGAGTGGCGTCCATTCCGCACAGCCCTACTCCGTGAAACCCGAAGCCCGTCGTTTCCTGACGAAATCGTCTCATGTCAGGGGCCTGATCCGATCAGCGACACCAGCGCAGGAATTCGCTGTCGGAGCGATTGGACTCGCCATGACAGGAGACAGCGTTCAATTGTCCGGTGTGTGACAGGAATCCAGTCAGCAGCGATGACTGCCGGGATTTGCAGGCCGCGAAGAGCAACAGATGCAGCTATTTAACCATCGTCAGAAATTCTCTGAGATGTTTCTCCGTGATGCGAGCTTTCAGGCAGTTATTGCCGGTCGAAGGCGAACCGCCGGATTAATTCGGCAAATGTAAAAAAGTCTCGCTGGTTTGACTTGCGGGAATCTTTAGTCATCCTTGCCTCACCTGTGCGATCTGACGACTCGTCATTACGAGACTGATCTTCCTTATTTTCGCAATGCATACGTAATCGAATGGCTGACGACGAATTCAATATCGCTGACCGACTAAGAATTTCCGCCGCATTGGTGCCAAACCAACGCGCTGTAGTCTTTCCGGAAACACGGGATCCGGCAGGGCGCGTGGCATGGACGCACGTGACTTTTCAGCAACTGGACACAGAAGTTGATGCCATTGCACGTGGCCTGATCGAGTTTGGTGTGCGACCTGAACATCGAATCGTGCTCATGGTGCGACCTTCGATTGAATTCATTGCGTTGACATTCGGGATTATGCGGGCAGGAGCCTGCTGCACGCTCATTGATCCAGGGATGGGGAAACGCAGCGTCCTCGGCTGCCTCGACACAGTTGATCCTGATGGCTTTGTGGCAATTACGCCGGTGCATGTTGTCCGTCGTCTGATGCCATGGCGATTCCGCAATGCACGGTTCAACGTTGTGGTGGGTCCTCGAAATCGTCGCCTTGGGTGTGAATCGTATCGGCAGCTTGTTACTGCGGGCCGACGATCCTGCATCTCGATGCCCGTCACGACATCGACAGATTCTGCAGCCATTATCTTTACTTCCGGCAGTACCGGGCTACCAAAGGGAGTCCACTACGAACATGGAATGTTCAACGCGCAAGTCGAGTTGATTCGGGATCGGTATCAGATTGAGCCAGGGGAGGTGGATCTCCCGGGATTTCCTCTTTTCTCGTTGTTCAACCTTGCGATGCAGGTGACGTCTGTCATTCCGGAAATGGACCCGACCAGACCCGCAACCGTGAATCCAGAGCGGATCGTGGAAGCGATTGAGTGTCAAAATGTGACTCAAGCCTATGGGTCGCCGGCAATGTGGAATCGTGTTGGTCGATATTGTGAGGAACGACAGATCAGGTTGCCCACTTTGCGACGAATCCTGTCTGCCGGAGCACCAGTACCCAATCACGTACTGCAACGGATGACGAACGCACTGGATCTGTCTGCCGATTTTTTTACACCCTACGGAGCCACGGAATGCCTGCCGGTGGCTTCGATCTCAGCGCGAGAAGTCCTCAAAGAAACTGCCGCACTGACGGCAGTCGGAAACGGCACGTGCGTCGGACACGTCTTCGACGGCATGCGCGTACGTATTATCGAGACCAGTCCGGAAGTGTTGCGGGAAATCGAGAAGACCGTCAGCCTTGCCAACGGACAGATCGGAGAAATCATTGTCAGCGGCCCGGTGGCGACACGGGAGTATTTCCGGCGACCGGATGCGACGGAACTGGCGAAGATCAAAGATGGGGAGTCGTTCTGGCATCGCATGGGCGACGTTGGTTATTTTGACGATGCCGGGCGGCTTTGGTTTTGTGGACGTAAAGCTCACATCGTTTCCACACCGACCGGCCCGATGTATTCAGTCTGCTGCGAGGCCATCTTCAATAATCATCCTGCTATTTACCGCTGTGCTCTGGTTGGAACCGGTGCGAAGGGACGGCAGTCTCCGGTGATCGTGGCAGAACCGGAACCCGGAAAATTTCCTGCGTCGGAACGGGCTCGCCTGCAACTGCGTGATGAGCTGCTCCAACTGGGGGCTCAGAATCCGCTGACTTCGAAGATCAGCCGAATTCTGTTTCATCGCAGTCTTCCCGTCGATACGCGGCACAATGTAAAAATCAATCGAGAACTTTTGGCGGCATGGGCGAGCCGACAGGCGAATCGCTGACCAGACGCAGGTCCTTCCTGCCGATCACACGGATGACGTTCCACAGCCAGTCGGCAAATGAAATTTCGATGGCGGCGGCTGTGGCTGTGACATCGGCGTGGCTGAGAGTCGCCGTGGAAAGCCCTGCGGCCACATTTGTGATGCAGGAAACACCCAGCACTCGCATTCCCAACGACGCGGCTGCCAGGGCCTCAGGAACGGTACTCATTCCGACAGCATCTGCGCCCAGTCGCCGCATCGCGCGGATTTCAGCAGGTGTCTCGTAGTTTGGACCGGTCATCATGGCATACACACCCTCGTGGATCTGCAACGGCGAGTTGATGGGACGGAGTTGGTTGCGCAGGTCTTCGTTCCACAACAGATCGTGCATCTTTGGCGCCCCGGAGCATCTGGCATTTACAAGTCCGCAAAGTCCAGGCAATTCCACATCACGGGAGTCTGGACGCCCCATTACGCAACCCGTCGCCAATGGTCGCAGGTGACTGGTAATGAGCATCAGGCTACCGGGCTGAAAGTCGGCACGAATACCACCAGCCGCATTGGTCACAATCAAAATGCGAGCGCCCAACCCATGCAACAGACAAGTTCCGAATTCGACAGCTGCGATTGAATGGCCTTCGTAACCGTGAACGCGACCCTGCAGCATTGCCACCGGGATGCCGTCAATCCGCCCCAGCACCAATTGCCCGGTATGCCCGACGACATGTGGCAACGGCATGCCTGGAATGTCGGTATACGCAAGCGATCTGCCACCGGCTGCCAGAAACCGATCGGCCGCTGATCCAAGTCCCGATCCTAAAATCACACCGATGACAGGTCGAGCATCGTCGGACATCCGCAACAGGTCACGCACACTCTTCACCGCATCCGCGACCAGACGTGCGTTGCAAGGTTCAGCAGGCTGCGATTGGGGATGCCTCGTTTCAGAATGCATTTTCAGTGCGACAGTCAAAGATTCGCTTGTAGTCCCGGCTTTCGCCGAAAAATGGGCTGAATGCTCATGGTTTAGCAGGCTGAGTTTCCGCCTGAAGGCGGGACCACGAACAAATGGGACAGTCGAATTAGTGCTGTACGTGGATCGGAAGAGTCTCAACCTTTCTCACCCGGAAGCACCGACGTCGGCTCCGGAGAACTTGATATCAATCAGTGTCGTAACTCCGTTACCGCTGAACATATTCACGCCTTTGCGGAACTGAACTCGCCATACACACGGCGTACTATCCTCAGCATGGACGTCACCTTCTTCATGACTCTCGGCAACGAATGTCGTGAGCGATTCGCCGGGCTGCAGAACCTTTGCCGATTCCTGCCCCACGATGACGAAATTGTTGTCCATGGAATGCAGGAAGTTCAGTCTCCGCGTGGTGGCAGAATCACCGGACGGATTGCCGATCGTCAGAAATGTATTGGCCAGTGTCGCTGCGTCCTGCGAATCGGCTGGTGTCCGATCTGACATCAGGCCCGCATCGAACGGAGGAAATTCATAGTCAACGGCAACGTTTTGAAACGTCAGCCACAACTTCAGGACTGGCGCCGTCGTGAGCTTCTCTTCGATCGCGCCGGACAGGAATCCCTGAAACTGCAACGGCTCTCTGGTAAGTCGCACGGGCGTCACCACCACGTCCCCGAATCGCCGCGATTCGCCGAGCCGCATGACATGACCATCCGGCAGATCCGCTCTGTCAGGCACTTTGCGAAATTCGTTCGGTGCCAATGGCCGTAAATCCGGCAGGCTCTCGAGGGCATGGTTTCCAAAGAGCGACATGCGGCCTGTCAGGAGCAATCCCAGACACAACAGGGTCAAGGCGATTGCATAACCGGTAACTCCGACAAACAATTTGCGACTGACATGATCTGTCGCTGATACAAGGTTCACGGCGATGCTCGGTGCTGAGGTTGTGCCGGAAGCCTGACATTCACCGCCCGCAGGCGATGCAAGTGGAGCAACGTCCGATTCCAACGGCACCACTGCTTCAGCGGACGGATCACCACTGCTGTCCTCGATTGTCACCGGAACAATGGACATCCGATGGGGCTCTCCTCGCAACCCAGCGTCTCCCGCGTCGGTTACGCCTGCGTCCCCGCCCGAACTCAGAAACTCGAAGTCCCGTTCGCCATCGTTCGATGGTAATCGTTTTTCGGCCACACGATAACTCCCGCAACTCAAAGATCCTGTTTGCTGTGCCAGCAATCTAAAGCCTTTACACCGAATTCGGGAGTCACCAACGCTGAATAAACGGATTTTCAAGGCGACACGAGGCGTGGCATGATTGTTGCCTTCTGTGCACTTGTATTTCGAAAAGGATGCACCAGTGCCTGGACTCTGTGCATTTTGCGTCCATACTGCCTGAATTCGTGACAACCACGCACAGAATCGTGTGGAGAGCTTGAGGACGTGACTGAGATTGCTGGAAACTTTGATGAACTTCTGACTTCGGCAGGCACACCGCGACATCCGGCGCTGTCGGACGGTCTTGCCTCATTGTCGGCGGAGATGCTCGCGGAACGGCAGCGACATGCTGAAGAAGAACTGCTCGAAAAGGGCATTACCTTCGCGGTCTATGGGCACAATGACGGCAACGAAAAGGTCTGGCCCTTCGATGTCGTGCCGCGCCCCGTCGCATGGGACGAATGGCAGATCATCGAATCCGGACTCAAGCAACGCATTCGGGCGCTCAATCTGTTTCTGGACGACGTCTACGGCGACGGCAGGATCATGAAAGACGGCGTCGTCCCGGAAGAACTGGTTAAGACGGCAAAAACGTATCGTCCGGAGTGCCAGGGCTTTCGTCCACCCGGCGGCGTCTGGACGCATGTCGTCGGCACAGACCTTGTGCGAAATCACGACGGTACGATGTACGTGCTGGAAGACAATCTGCGATGTCCGTCCGGTGTCAGTTACGTGCTTGAAAATCGCGAGATCATGAAACGTGTGCTGCCGGAAGTTTTTTACGGCTCAATTATCGCGTCCATTGAAGACTATCCCGAGCGACTGCTGGAGACGTTGCTCAAAACCGCACCGCCCCATATTTCCTCACCCACAGCTGTCGTGCTGACTCCGGGGGTCTGCAATTCTGCGTACTTCGAACATTCGTTTCTTGCTCAACAAATGGGCGTGGAACTCGTGCATGGCAGTGATTTGTTTGTCGATGACGAGAACATGGTCTGGATGAAGACCACGCGCGGACCGCAACGCGTGGATGTCATCTACCGTCGAATCGATGATGACTTTATTGATCCAGAAGTGTTTCGCGCCGACAGCATGCTGGGCGTTAAGGGGCTGATGCGCGCCTACCGCAGCGGCAATGTGACGCTGGCGAACGCTCCAGGAACAGGCGTGGCCGATGACAAGGCCGTGTATCAGTATGTGCCTGCGATCATTCGCTACTATCTGAGCGAAGATGCCATTCTGCAGAATGTGCCGACGTATCTGTGTTCCGTGAAATCCGATTTTGACTATGTGCTTGGTCACCTGCATGAACTGGTCGTCAAACCGACGAACGAATCGGGCGGTTACGGTATCCTGATGGGACCGCAGGCGTCAATGAAAGAACGGGAAGATTGTGCGGAAGCGATTCGCAAGGATCCTCGCAACTATATCGCGCAGCCCATGCTCACACTCTCGACAGTGCCGACGGTTATCAATCAGACATTGGCTCCGCGACACGTCGATCTGCGTCCGTTTATTCTGTATGGTGAAGAGGTGTGGGTGCTGCCCGGAGGACTCACACGCGTCGCCCTGAAAGAAGGATCAATGATC
>CAZFDW010000354.1:0-7094 GCA_964517865.1 uncultured Chitinophaga sp. | reverse complement strand
GAAACAACACAAAAAGCACAAAGAAAGCAAAACACGATCCATGAAATGAGTGATTTTTGTGTCTCTTGTGCCTTTTCGTGGCTGGAAAACAACACCATCAGTCGGGCTGTCAGAGTCCAGAATGGTGAGGTCGCATGGACGTACAACGGAAGTCTAATACTGGATCCAAAGTGGCATTCTCGCTCATAATTGCAGTGCAGATTCCCAACAACTAAGCGGGCCATTGTTAAAGAACTGGTCAGGAACCAATAGTGTGGAGCATCCGCTGTGTCATTTGGCTATTGGTTCCTGCCCCCCCCTTTTTTAATGCCCGATGTTCAGGAATTCCGGAATCGGACGACCAATTGTCGTGGTTCGGCAAGAATGCAGCCGTGCTCCATTGAGGCCAGGTGGTCTGTCCTGTATGAAGCACTTCCTGAAAGACGGGGCTTTCAGTGTCCCCGTGGCAGCGAAGGCCCCCATCTGAGCCGAGTGCCGTCAGCAGCCATTTTCTGAACGCGGGACTTTCACCGCCGACGGGAACGCAGGTGAAATATGAGTCGGCATATTTTTGTTACAGGCGGTGTCGTTAGTTCTCTCGGAAAAGGATTGACCTCCGCATCGATCGGGATGCTGCTGGAACATCGCGGCCTTAAGGTCCGGATGCAGAAGCTGGACCCCTATCTCAATGTTGATCCCGGTACGATGAGTCCCTACCAGCACGGCGAGGTGTACGTGCTGGATGACGGATCAGAAACGGACCTTGATCTTGGCCACTATGAACGCTTTACTTCCGGCGAACTGAATCGGCATTCAAATTATACGACCGGTCAGATCTATCTGTCCGTGATCGAAAAAGAACGCCGTGGCGAATATCTTGGTCACACTGTTCAGGTTGTGCCGCACATCACGGACGAGATCAAAGCCTGCATCCTGAGTCTGGCGACTCCGGATGTGGATGTCGTTATCACGGAACTCGGTGGGACGGTCGGAGACATCGAGGGTCTGCCGTTTCTGGAAGCCATTCGTCAGATTCCGCTCGACATCGGCAAAGAGAATGTCATGTTCATTCATCTGACGCTGGTCCCTTATCTGAAGGCCGCCCGGGAAGCCAAGACGAAACCAACACAGCACAGCGTGCAGCAACTTCGTGAAATCGGCATTCAGCCCGATATTCTGATTGTGCGAACTGAACGCCCGATTGGTCGCGAGCACACCGACAAGATCGCGCTCTTCTGCAATGTGGAGAAGAAGGCTGTAATCGAAGAGGTCGATAAAGAATTCTCCATCTACGAGGTGCCGATCGGCCTCATCGAACATGGCCTGGATGAATTGATTTGCCAGAAGCTGCAACTCAACGCGGGCCCGTTGAAGATGGACGACTACCGCCAGCTTATGCATCGCATCCGAAACCCTCGCAACGAAGTCACAATCGCTGTCGTTGGTAAATACATCGAACACCGCGATGCATACAAATCCATTTACGAATCACTCGACCATGCCGGTTTTGCACATTCCACGCAGATCAATGTCAAACGCATTGAAGCCGAAGAACTGGAACGCCAGGAGCCGGAACTGCTGCTGAAGGGCGTTGATGGCCTGCTGGTTCCGGGCGGATTTGGAATGCGGGGAATTGAAGGGAAGATTCAGGCGATTCAGTTCGCACGAGAGTATGAAATCCCGTTCTTCGGCGTCTGTCTCGGGATGCAGTGTGCCGTAATTGAGTTCGCGCGACACGTGCTGGGATTTGCGGACGCTAACAGCAGTGAATTCTCCAGCGACACACAGCATCCGGTGATTTGTCTGCTCGAAGGACAAAAAGGGATTCGCTACAAGGGCGGCACAATGCGTCTGGGAGCTCAGCCATGCGTGATCACTCCCGGCACACGAACCGCGACCGCCTACGGCAAAGACGAAATCAGTGAACGTCATCGTCATCGCTATGAATTCAATCCGGACTACCGTAAAGAGTTCAGCGACGCCGGCATGACCATCGCCGGCACCAGCCCCGATGGCGGCCTTGTAGAAATCGTGGAGCTCGCATCACATCCATGGTTCGTGGCGGTTCAATATCATCCGGAATTCAAGTCACAACCACACAACGCACATCCACTGTTCAAAGGCTTCATCGAAGCCGCATTGCTCCGCCGCCAGCTGCGATCAGGCAACCAGCCTGCTGGTTCCTCACACGCCGAGTAAACCATTTACAAGCCACGACGCGGGCTTGTCCCTGTCGAGTCGTGATTATCGCCCTGCGGAGGCAAACTCCGCTGGAGCGTCAATGGTGACTTGAAACTGCTCCCGCAGCAAAATAGTTGTGAGCCTTTCGCAGCCAGCTGTGTCTGTGCAAAACTGACGTCGGATCGGCACAATCGCCTCGCCTTCGGCAGCGGGTTAAACGATGGATCCTCATTTATGAACGCGCGACAACTGGAAAAACTCGGGATACCGAGGCACGCCGTGAATCAGGCGATTCGGGCGATTCAAGTGCTTGTGGAATTGCCGGAGTTTGACAAACGGACAATCAAGGACCGGCTGCGGCTGGTCGCCGAGAATCCTCAGCTGTTTCTCGGGGATGCCGTGCTGGACGGGCTGGCACGAGAACTCACGGAACAGGATCCGGTGCCAGAATTCGTGCCGATCGAGTATCGCACATGGGGGACGAATATCGACGAAGGCGCTCACCAGCAGATGCGGGACGCATGTCGAATTCCAGCGGCCGTCGGTGCGGCATTGATGCCGGATGCGCATATTGGATATGGGCTTCCGATCGGAGGCGTGTTGGCAACTCAGGATGTTGTGATTCCGTATGCCGTCGGTGTGGATATCGCCTGCCGCATGAAAATCTCAATTCTTGACATGCCGGTGGAGACGCTGGAAAAGCGATTCGATCTTTATCGAAATGCCCTGGAAAACGGGACTCGATTCGGAGTCGGCTCGGAACACAGGAAACCTCAGGATCATCCAGTGATGGACGAGGACTGGTCGGTGACCCGGATCACTCGTGAGAACAAAGACAAGGCCCGCAGGCAACTCGGCACATCGGGATCCGGCAACCACTTTGTTGAATTTGGTGTGGTGACCATCTCCGACCGGTCGGCAGATCTGGATCTCGACGCAGGCCAGTATGTCGCGTTGCTGAGTCACAGTGGAAGCCGCGGTCCGGGAGCGTCGGTCTGTTCGACGTATTCAAATATGGCTCGAGCGAACATGCCCAAACGGCATCAACATTTTGACCGCCTGGCATGGCTGGACATGGAGTCACAGGCTGGGCAGGAATACTGGGCTGCCATGAATCTGATGGGCGAATTTGCATCCGCGAATCACGCGGTGATCCATCGCCTGGTGACGCAATTGCTCGGCGCGCGGGTGATTGCCGGTGTCGAAAATCATCACAACTTCGCGTGGAAGGAACATCACCACGGTCGCGACGTGATCGTGCATCGCAAGGGGGCAACTCCGGCGGGCAAGGGTGAACTGGGAGTGATTCCGGGATCCATGGCCGATCCGGCGTTCATCGTGCGAGGTAAGGGAAATCCGGAAAGCCTGAACTCAGCTTCGCACGGTGCGGGGCGAGCCATGTCGCGTACGAAGGCCCTGAGCCAGTTCAACTTTCGCACCGTGCAGAAGAATCTTGCCAAACGGGGGATTCAAGTATTGTCGGCTGGCTCGGATGAAGTTCCGATGGTTTACAAGAACATTGAGCACGTGATGGCGGAGCAATCGGATCTTGTCGAAATGGTGGCTCGCTTTGATCCCAGGATCGTCAAAATGTGCGGCGATGGGAGCAAGGCGGAGGATTGAGACGCCGCATGAGAGCAGTAGAACAATTTCGTGGTTCGAACTATCATCCCGGCCACGCAACAAAAACTACGAGTGCTCTGTCTGGCGTGTATTGATGTGTGCCACTGGCTCGGCCAGTGCTTTCCTGCAAACGGGGAGCACTGGCAAAGCCAGTGGCACGCAATCCATCAATGACGGTGTGACAGAACATAAGTCTCATTCGACCCATTGATTGTATTCGCAACTTATGTCAACACCCGGCAACCAACCTGCAAGTGCTGATGTCTGGACCGTGCGGCGAATTCTGGAATGGACGGCAGGGTTTCTGAAACAAAAGGGTGTCGAATCGCCACGACTGGAAGCGGAATTATTGCTGGCTCATGCACGTCAATGCCAGAGAATCCGGCTCTATACCGATATTGACAACGCACTGACGGAAGCCGAGCGGACGCAGATGCGAGCATCCGTTCAGCGTCGCGCGACGCGTGAACCGCTCGCTTACATCATCGGCTCGCGTGAATTCTACGGTCGCAGCTTTGAAGTTGCACAGGGTGTGCTGATCCCGCGACCGGAAACCGAAACGCTCGTTGACGTTTGCCTGGAACGCATCCCGAAAGATGAGGTGCGGACAATTGCGGAAGTCGGATTCGGATCCGGATGTATTGCAATCACCATTGCCCGACAACGACCGTTGTGCCGTATTGTCGCGACCGACCTGTCTGAGCGAGCGATGGAGATTGCGACGCGCAACGTGCAGAAACTGGAAGTGACTGACCGCGTCACGCTGTTGGCGGGTGACGTCCTGCAACCGCTGCTGGCTGGCGGCACGCTGTTTGACGGGCTCATCAGCAACCCGCCTTACATTCGGGACGACGAACGCGAATCCCTGCAGCCGGAAGTCGCACAGCACGAACCGCCAGAAGCACTGTTTGCCGGCAAAGATGGACTGGACATCGTCCGACGGATTGCAGTCGACGCGGTAAAAATACTTAAACCCGGCGCATTCATCGCATTGGAACTTGATCCGGCACAGTGTGAGTCAGTCGCCACACTCTTGACGGAATCGGGATTCAGTTCCACGAGTATTCGCCGTGATCTCAGCGGCAATAACAGAATTCTCGAAGGAATCGTGTAGGCGATTGTGATCAGAAAGGAAGCTGATGATGGACATGTTTTGTGTGGAAGGCGGCCATGCGTTGAAAGGGACTGTCCACGTTGGCGGCAGCAAGAATGCGTCGCTGCCGATCATGGCCGCAACGCTGGCCATTGACGGTGAAGTCACCCTCGATCAGGTTCCGCAGTTGCAGGATGTCGCCACGATGCGACAACTGCTGCAGTCGATAGGGGCAGCGGTCGAACCGCTTGACGACGGCAGCATCCTTATCAACGCTCGTGATGTGCGGTCATCCGTTGCTCCTTACGAATTAGTGCGACAGATGCGCGCCAGTGTCTGCGTGCTCGGACCATTGCTCGCTCGATTTGGAACGGCGCGAGTTTCATTACCGGGCGGCTGCAACATCGGAAATCGTCCGATTGATCTGCATCTGCGAGGTCTGGCTGCGTTGGGTGCCGACATTCGACTGGAAGGCGGATACATTGTTGCTGAAGGTTCGCGACTTCGCGGCGCCGATGTGGATCTGTGTGGACCGCATGGCCCCACGGTCACGGGCACCTGCAACATCATGGTTGCCGCCTCCCTCGCACAGGGCCGCACAATCATTCGTTCCGCAGCCAAAGAACCAGAGGTGCAGGACCTGGCACGATTTCTGAATGCCGCTGGTGCCAGGATTTCCGGTACTGGTACATCGATTGTGGAAATCGACGGCGTGCACCGACTTCACGATGTGCGCCACACCGTCATTCCTGATCGGATCGAAGCCACAACACTGGCGATCGCGGCCGCCATCACTCACGGCGACGTAACCATCAGGAACGCACCGACGACGCAGATGACATGCGTCCTGAATGCTCTCAGACTGATCGGCGTTTCGATCGACACCACACACGACACGCTGCACATTCGTGCCAATTCCATGCAACGTCCTGCGCAATTGGCAGCAGAACCGTATCCGGGATTGCCGACAGATTGCCAGGCGCAATTCATGGCATTGTTGTCCACAATCGCTGGCGAAAGTCAGATCACCGATGCTGTCTTTCCAGAACGATTCATGCACGTCGCAGAACTGGTGCGGATGGGAGCCGACATCCGGATTCAGGGTAACTCCGCCATCATCCACGGTGTCGCTCGATTATCGGCGGCACCCGTGATGGCATCAGACCTGCGCGCCAGTGCCGCACTGGTGCTGGCGGCATTGGCAGCGGAAGGTCATTCCGAAATCCGCCGCGTGTATCATCTCGATCGAGGTTACCATGCGTTCGAACAGAAACTGAATCAGCTCGGGGCAAAGATTCAACGCACAAGCGACGGACCACAGAACAGAGTCCCGCGTCCGCATATTGGGCCGGTGTCGCTTGAAAAGCCGAGTGGCAGCTTCCGTCACGCCACAGAGCGATCCGAACAGGAATCATAGATTTCGGTAGGATGGACATTCATGTCCGTCGCGCTGGCCGAAGCACCACTATTTCGGTGCGAAATGCTTAAGCAGTCCGCATGTTGGACAACGAAAGGCAACAATTGGAATCATCGCATGGCTGTCGAGCTTGAGATTGCCCAAAAACGTCGTTTCGGTTCCAGTTGCTGTTCTTATCCCGCCTCGGCTGCATTGCCTGGTTCAAGGAAGCCGCTGACTCGGCGGAGAATTATGATGCCCCATCGTACCGGAAAGCTGTAATGTTGAACAATGGGATCTGGTGCCTGCCTTCTTGTCCTCAAGAGGAACCCAAACGCAAACCTTCTGCCCAGTGGCTCCCCTGGAGTCTGTCTGAATACCGCTATTTTTGTGAGCGGCGAGGCGCTAGCGGGGTGTTGATTTAGTGATTTTTGGGGCTCATGGTCATACCAACCCGAAGCGCCAGCGAGGCATTTAGCCATTTCTGCCTCGCTGGCGCTTCGGGTTGATATTAATTCAACAGACCGCTAGCCGCCGGTTTCTTGCAAGTGAATTACCTGCGGCTAGCGCAACCGGTTAAGCCGAACATGCCCGATGGCACCATGCTGAAACACGATTTCCGTTCAAGATTCAGAATCTCCGATTTTCTGTCGGAAGATTCCCTCCCAACTCTCGCATGAGGATCGCAGGCTTGATGCTTGCAGCGACGGCGGGGCAGGTGCAAGCGGCGTTCGCCGCTACGTGTTGGAGAATGATCTGGTCGTACGGGGAAAACAAAGGTGTCAGGAACCGAATACGTCATTTTTGCCGGAAACGGTTCCT
>CAZFDW010000353.1:0-7143 GCA_964517865.1 uncultured Chitinophaga sp. | reverse complement strand
CAAATACTAGTAGCGACCGCTCCCCCCGCCACCCCCCCCCCCACCACCGTAGCCGCCGCCCCCACTCCGGCCGCCACCGCCACCGCCGCTTCGGCCGCCACCGCCACCACCGTACCCGCCACCACCACCGCCACCGCTTCGTTCTTCACGAGGACGAGCTTCGTTGACTACGATCTGGCGACCATCCATGTCCGAACCGTTCAATGCCTTGATGGCTTCGTCGCCACCAGTTTCCATCTCCACAAAAGCAAATCCTTTGGAACGGCCTGTCTCGCGGTCACTGATGACCTTAGCAGACGTTACAACTCCGTACTGAGCAAATGCCTGCTCAATTCCTTCTGACGTAGTGCCCCACGCGAGACTACCAACAAAAATGTTCTTACTCATTCACGAAACCCTTGAGCTTTTCAGCTAACAAAACACCAGTGTTGCTGCCACACGGCAGCCTTCCAAACGCTGAATAGGAGTCTAAATCGAATTCAGATTTCGTGACGCTACCCGCACGGAACCGCAATAGCAACCCCATATTGCGATCCTTGACAGATTCACGGACGAATTTCGGGATTTCGGCGATGGCATCCCGCGGTTTTGGCGTTTTCCTCGCTTCCGCAGCCCAATGCCAGCAGTTCCGACGGCCCCGAATGTCGCGCTGCAGGTTCAGCGTAAACCTTCCTTTTACGCCAGCGGGTGGTCGATACGGGGTCTGTTTCTGATCCCGATGCTGATCACTCGGAATCCAGCAACAGCATCACAGTTGCAGCCACTGTTCTTTTTTCGGCGATGCCGGGCGTACCGCACCTCTCTGCGGAACGGACAATCGGCAATGACGACAGCACGTGCAAAGTCGGAGTAATCGGCACACAGTGCGGGTGATGTTCATTCGATTCGCGTTGCCAATCTGCAACGCGCGTGACGAAAGAAACCATTGACCTGGCTTTGGAAAGTCAGTTGGCCCCGCGATTGAACTGATCGCCGTGCTGCTGCTGGCACTGTTTGTGTATGGCCTGCAGATTCAGTTTGAAGTGCCGGCACTGCTGGCGAAGCGAACAGGACTGCTCGTGCCCGGGAGCGATCGTGCGTTTTCCGGCTGGTCACAGCTGTTGAGTCTGATACCGGGGTTGCCTGGCGTACATCTGCGAAATGCGTTCTTCCGTTTTACGATGCGGGAATGTGCGGGCGATTGCCATCTCGGATTTGGCACGATCTTCTCGGATACTGATGTCTCCCTGGGCTGGTCCTGTGCCCCGTGCCGGATTACTGCATCGCGGTCGGAGTTCCCGCCAGGATTCTGCGCGACCGGCGGTCCGGGAAAGGGTCTCGGGATCAGGCAGGCTACGTCCTTGACCGCGTTGATTTGGCTTTGGCGGAGTTGCAGCAGGTAGTGCACGACTAACAGTTCGCGAGAATCTGCGCACCACGTCCCCGATCCGCACTGCACTCAGCGTCGCCGTTTTACTATCCTCGCGCGAGGCACCGGCCTTGAGCCATTCCCCACACGCCGCACACTTCCCCCCCGAGACGGAACGATGGAAATCAGGTTCTACAACACGCTCACCAATACCACCGAAACATTTCAGGCGGTCGAATCGGATTGCGTGCGAATGTACAGCTGCGGACCGACGGTCTACGACTTTGCACACATCGGAAACTTCCGCTCGTTCCTGTTCGCCGACGTAATTCGTCGTACTCTCGAATTCTTCGGCCACAAAGTTCATCACGTCATGAACATTACGGACGTCGGTCACATGACCGACGATGCCAGTGCCGACGGTGGTGGCGAAGACAAGATGCAGGCCGCAGCACGACGCGTGAAAGAAGACAAGAAGTCCGGCAGGGTTCCGGAAGGAGCCGTCCAGAATCCCGATGATCCGTATCAGATTGCGAAGTTCTATACAGACGCATTTCTGCAGGACGCTCAGACTCTGGGTGTCAAGGTTGCATTCGAGTCCGACAACATTCTGCACGCGACGCAACATATCGACAACATGCAGGAGATGATCGCGCAGCTGATCGCAAACGGTCACGCCTATGTCGGGCAGGACGGCGTCGTGTATTACAGCGTCGAGAGTTTTCCGAGCTATGGCAGGCTGAGCGGCAACACCCTCGACCGACTGCTCACGGGTGCGGGCGGACGCATCAGCGATGCGAACCAGGCGAACAAGCGGCATCCGGCGGATTTCATGCTCTGGAAAGCTGATAACTCCCACATCATGAAATGGGATTCGCCGTGGGGCATGGGATATCCTGGCTGGCATATTGAATGTTCGTGCATGGCGCGTAAGCGTCTGGGGCGCGATGTCATCGATATTCATACTGGCGGCGAAGATCTGATCTTTCCGCATCACGAATGTGAGATCGCTCAGACATGCGGTGCGACTGGCAAAGATACGTTCGCTCGATTCTGGATGCACGCCCGCTTCCTGATGGTGGAAGGCGAAAAGATGTCCAAGAGTAAAGGAAATTTCTGGACCGTGCGAGATGTACTGGAAGGTCGTGCGACGGGGACTCAGGTGCATCCGGCCGTGCTGCGACTGGAACTCATCAAGTCGCATTACCGAGCCAACATGAACTTCACAAAGAAGGGTCTGCTGGATTCCGCCGGTGCCGTAAAACGTCTGACCGAATTCCGTGCGAAGCTGGAAGCGGCGTGTGGAGGCAAGGCGGAACCTGTGGATTTGAATTACCCGATCCTGAAGGAATTTGCAGAAGCTCTGGCCGACGACCTCAACGTCGCCGGTGCTTTGGGAGCGATCCTGCCGTGGGCATCGTCCACTCCGTCTGATCCGGCCACCGCGCTGGGTGCCTTCAATCGCATCAACGAAGTACTCAGCATTGCTCCGCTCGGGTCAACATCATCCGGAGCCGCTCAGGTTTCAGGTGAACACGCGGCGATTGAAGACCTTTGTCGACAACTGGATGACGCCCGCAAGCGGAAAGATTTTGCGGCCGCCGATAGCCTGCGTACGGAAATCCAAAAACAAGGCTATGACGTGAAAACGTCGCCGAAGGGAACAATCGCAGAAAAGCGACTGGCCTGATGCGGTTCGCCGTAGCTTGACTCTCTGAGTCGAGCCTTCATCAGCCCACTGTCATCAACCGAAGCACTACCAACATCAACAGATCCTTCCGAAGTTGAGTCGGATCAATTTGCGACGCTGCCCTGACCGGGCTCATCACGCGGAGCGTGATGGCTACTATGGCGAGCGGTTGGGCGTCAGCCCTCCGTGTTGCGTCGCGGCGATTTCCACGGAGGGCTGACGCCCAGCCGCTCGCCTTGGGAATCCGTACAATCGCAAGTCTTCGCATGTGCCGGCGGAGGATGGAATTGCATCGTACCGGCAAGCTGACGCATGCCGCTCGCCAGCGTGCGGGGTCGGTTTCATCCGAAATCTTTTGTTTTTGTGGCCTTTTCGCCACAGCACGCGGATTCTGCCCGCTTTGCTGCGACCGCGAACTAACGTTTTTTGATCCAAAGTATCCCGACCTGCGTTTGCGGTTGGTCACCTACATTGAGATCATTGTTCGGAAGTCGAGTATCTGGTCCTGTTTCAGGGGTCAGCCTGCGGGAGATTTTTGTATGTCCAATCCTTCAAATCCATTCCTGAGTCAGGGACGTCGAAACCCAGGAGCCGGATTATTCGCCGTGATGCTGCTCACGGGGTTTGCGGTGGCGATCAGCTGGATGGTCTACTCCAGCTTTCGAATTGACGTCAGTAGCGGTGAGATCGCGATCCTGATCCGAAAAACCGGCCAGGATCTGACCAACGGACAAGAGATCGCGCCGTCTCTGGAACACAAGGGGATTCAGCGAGCCGTCCTGACTGAAGGTCGCTACTTCTACAATCCTTACGTCTGGTCGTGGAAAGTGATTCCGCAGGAAGTCATTGAGCCTGGCAAGATGGGTGTCAAAGTCAGCCTGACCGGCGATGATCTGGGTTATGGCGACTTCCTGGCCAAAGTTGATGCGGACGGCGAAGCCACGACGAAGGGCATCATGCCGGGCATTCTCAATCCGGGACGCTATCCGATCAATCCCTATGTCTACGCTGTCGAAAAGCATGAACCCGTGACGATTCCGGCTGGATATAAGGGTGTCGTCACCAACCTGGCGGCTCCGTTGGCCGAGGATCCGAACCAGTTGCTGGTGAAGTCCGGGGAACGAGGCGTGCAGGAGCTGACACGTGAGCCGGGCACGCATTACGTGAATCCATACATCACGCGAATCGATCGCGTCGATTGTCGCAGCCAGCGATTTAATCTCGGTGAAGAAGGCGACATGGGATTCCCGACGAAGGATGGTTTCTGGGTCAGTCTGGACGGTGCTATCGAGTTTCGTGTTTCTCCTGAGAAGGCGGCCGAGGTCTATGTCCTGTTCAACCAGAGCGAAAACGGTCCGGAGATCGATCAGGAGATTGTGCATACGGTGATCATGCCAAATGCCCGAAGCTTCTGCCGACTTCAGGGTTCGAACGCTTCCGGCCGCGATTTCATTCAGGGTGTGACCCGGACGGCATTTCAGGAAGCGTTTGAGAAGTCGATGCGGGAAGCCTGTCAGCCAGTGGGAATCGAAGTGATTCAGGCGTTGATTACAAAGATTCGACCACCCGAACAGATTGCGGATCCGGTTCGAAAACGTGAAATTGCAAAGCAGCAGGAGCTGCAGTATCAGCAGCAGACTCTTCAGCAGGAATCAGAACAAAAGCTGGCTGTGGAAAAAGCTCTGGTTCTGCAGAAACAGGCAGTCGTCGTTGCTGAGCAGGCCGTGGTGAAGGTCACTACGCAGGCCATGCAGGAACAGGAAGTGGCGGTGACCAAAGCAAACGAGAATCTGGCGGTTGGCCAGTTGAAGCTGGATGCGTCCATCGACGAAGCTGCCGCCATCGAGGCCACAGGCAAGGCCGCAGCGGATGTGGTTCGTTTCGACAACGAGGCCGAGGCCGCAGGCTGGAAGAAGGCCGTGGAAGCCTTTGAGGGAGACGGTCAGGGCTACGCTCAATTTGTCCTCTATCAAAAACTGTCTGCGTCGTACCGACGGATCATGGTCAACACGGCTGACAGCCCCATCATGAAGATCTTCGAATCGTTCGCGGAGTCTGCAGCGGAAGCAAAATCCTCGCCTGGAGGAAGAGCCACAATACCGACCACGACGACGAGTACCGATTCCAAATAATCGACCCTCAGCACCGAGACACCGGCACTGTTCTCCAACGGAAGTTGCCGCTGTGAACTTTTGCACGACGTTACAAAACTGCTTCAATCCTTAAGGCAGAATTCTCTATGAGCCAGAACAACTCCTCCGCCCGTACTCTGTTGTCCAGAGCCGGTATGGCAGTCCCCGCTTTTCTCCTGCTCGTGATTGCGTACGAGATGTTTGAATGGACTTTCAATCGCACGTATGTGCCGGAAGGCTCCAGTCTGGTGATGCGATACAAGGGCCCACCACTGCCATTTCTCCCTGGTAACCGGCCACCGGCCATATCGGGGCAGTTTGCCAAAGTCGATGAGCACGGTCGGCCGCTGGAAGTCGGCATTCTCAAAGACATGCTTGGCCCGGGACGACATTTTCGCTGGATCGGATGGTGGGAAACGCACCTTGTACCTGACACCATCGTGCATCCCGGAGAGGTGGCCATTGTGTCCAGCAAGATGGGAAAAGATCTGACGGGCGGACAGTTTCTGGTCGATGGCGATCTGGATCAGACAAATGAGAAGGGCATTCTTCGCCAGGCTTTTGGACCGGGAACGTATCGCATTAACGACTACGCCTATGCGGTCGAAGTCCTCGCGAAAGCATCCGTCCCGCAGGGCGCAGAAACAAACGCTGCAGGCTGGGTTTCCATTCCAACCGGCTACGTTGGCGTGGTGACAAATCTGACCGACAACAAGCTGACAAATACCACAGCCGGTATTCAGGATAAAGTCCTGCAACCCGGACTCTATCCGATCAATCCCAACGAACAGCACGTCGATTCCATTGGAGTCGGGTATGCGGAGAAATCGATCAAATCAAATTTTGTGAGCAAGGATGGACAGCCATTGCTGGATGAAAGTGGTGAACCCGCCGTCATGGATGACGACAGTGGAATTGCATTTCCATCGAACGATGGATTCAAAATTCATATGGATTTTACAGCAGTCTGGGGCATCATGCCGGATCAGGCAGCGGACGTGATTCGTAAGTTCGGAAAACTGGACGCTGTCGAATCGAAGGTCGTCGTGCCACAGATTGAAAGCATCTGCCGAAACAAAGGGTCATCTCTGGGAGCTGTCGATCTGCTGGTCGGTGACACTCGTCAAAAATTTCAGGAAGAAGTCTCAGAAGCTTTTCATAAAGTTCTCGAGGACAAGGGCCTGACCCTGCTGCACGGCTTTGTCCGGAATATCCATATCCCGCAGATAGTTCGGAAACCCATTCAGGAAAAGTTCGTTGCCGATGAATTGAAACTGACGCGAGAACAGGAATTACTGACGGCTCGAACCGAAGCCACACTTCGTGAAGCTGAGAAAAAGGTGGATCTGGAAAATGAACGCATCGTTGCAGAAACCACAAAGATGGTTGCCCAGGTTGCCGCAGAAGGAAACAAGGAAGCTGAAGAAACCAAAGCGGAAACTTTGAAATTGGTCGCCGTCGTGGCTCGCAAGACCGCAGAGGTGGAGGCAGAAGCCAGCGTGACCCTGGGTAAAGCAAACGCCGGTGCCAAACAGGTCGAAGCTGAAGCGAAATCCGAACTGTTTAAGCTGGCCGTGGATGCTTTCGGCTCAGGCAGCGCCTACAACCAATGGGTGTTCGCTACCGGACTTCCTGAAGACGTGCAACTCGATATGCTGTACGCTGGCGAAGGTACTTTCTGGACGGACTTAAAAGGCTTCACCGAAGTCATGGTAGGTCGTCAGGCGATGGAACAGCAGAAGCCGACGACGAAGGCAAAATGAACGATCGCGGTGAATTGATCAGGGATGGCTGCTGTTTTGATATCCGGGGCACAAGTGGATTGGCGGCTGTTCGCGACCTGAGTACGCTGCGCAGGAAATCCCGTTTGTCCCGGAGCTGTAGTCCATGGCCGACATCACGCAAATCCTTTCCCGTATTGAAAGCGGAAAGAGGCACCACATTCGGGCGGCTGGCGATTTTGCGGCGACATA
>CAZFDW010000352.1:0-7155 GCA_964517865.1 uncultured Chitinophaga sp. | reverse complement strand
TTGGACGTGTTTTCCAGCAGACGACGCACAAGGTACGCCATCCCGGGAATCAGTTCGCCAAACGGCGTATAAATGCGGACGCGGTATCCACGCTCCAGAAACAGCTGCGCCTGTTCATCGCCCATGCCGTAGAGCATCTGGATTTCCATCGCGCGATCAGGAACGTGCAGCTCTTCAGCCAAAGCAATTCCGTGCGCCAGGCTGCGAAGGTTGTGACTCGCGAGGGCCGGCCGCAGCCATTCATGGTTTTCCATCAGGATCCGAGTCAGGCGTTCGTAACAATCATCTGACTGCCACTTGCGACGATACACGGGAACGGGCCAGCCACGGTATTCCGCGACGATATTTTCGTAGTCCCAATACGCCCCCTTGACCAGCCGAATCCAGATTGGTGTGCCGCGTATTTTGGCCCAGTCCAGCATTCGATTGAGATCCGCTTCTGCGGATTGCAGATACGACTGAACCACGATGCCACAGTCCGCGTAGTCGCGGAATTCATCTTCCATCATGATGCGTCGAAAAATCTCGAACGTGAGTTCTCGAAAGTCGTTCTGCTCCATGTCAATATGCACATAAGCATGATTTTCGCGTGCCGCCCGCAGCACTGGACGCAGTCGCGCGGAAACACGACGAATCGTTCCTTCCGCATCAATCGGAGCAAACTGACTGTCGAGCGCCGAGAGTTTAATACTTACATTCACGCGAGGAATACGTCGCTCATGATCGGAATCAAGTAACAGATCATCCGGAAACTCGTTGACCTGCTGCGACATCCCATTGATCAGATCGAGGTACGATTGCTGATATCGATCAGCTTCACTGTCGCTGATGATCGCTTCGCCGAGCAGGTCGAGCGTAAACGCGAACCGATTGCTGCGCAGCTTGCGGACTGACGACAGCACTTCATCGACATTGCTGCCCGCGATGAATCGTCGAGCCATTCGCGCTGCGTTCGTGCGGGCATTATATGCGAGCGCGCGGCTGAGGATCGTATTGCTGACGGAGAGATCGAGGCCGACCCGAGCTGCCCACGGAAGTTTGTCACGGACGTCTTCGAAGTACTCATCCAGATGCCGCGCGATGGCATGATGGTCTTTGAGCATCGGCAGGACATCGACAAAGCGGAACATCTGGACTTTGACAGCTTCGTCGCCCATCGCCCAGGACATGAGCCGATCTTCCCACCACCGACCGTGAAAGATCGATGGTGCCCGATGCTGCACGCGGCCAAACAATTCGCGACCAATCTCAAGCGTTCGCTGTTCGAGATCTGCCTCGTTGACCGAGGACGAGGGACTCACTGCCACCTTCGCTGATCTGTCAGGAATGGCCATTCCTTTTACGGTTGCCGGTTTCTTACCGGTCGCAGGTCTGCTTGCAGGCGCTGATGACTCTCCGGCTTCCGAGCTCGCTGCAGCAGCGGATTTGGCTGCAGCCGTCGATTTCGGGGTGGCCTTCGGTTTCGCTGTTGATTTTGCTGCCTTTTTGGCCATAACGTCTCTGACACGATCTGACTTCGTCAAGTTTCTCCAAGCTCACCCGGATTCTACGACCAATCAACCATTGCGGAAGGACTGCGCTACCAATTCCCGCAATCAAACTCCGGATTGCCATGGTGATTTGCCTCGTTTTGGCCGAATGCGTGAACGGCGATATCACATGGTGGTGACCATCGTCAATCCAACCGCACCGTTTCGCCCAATCCCTGCGCCGGCGATCGCTTTTGGTAAAGCAAGAGTTCTTTTTTGGCTGATGACGTTGTTCAAGCTGTCTTACGTCACGACTTGCGTTTCAGAAGGAGCCGTTTTCCGCCATGAAACGCAGGACAACTTCCACGTCTCATTGAATGGCATTCGGGTTCTCATCCATCGACTTCTCGTGTCTCGTCGTGGATCGCAGCTAAGTGCCAGTCACTTTTTTATTTCATGCCTCGGCGGGATAGTCACTGGACGATTTCCCTGGACTGCGGCAGCCTGCTGCCGCTTTGATGCTCGCAGCCTGCTGCGGGACTTTGGGACTGAGCGTGGTTATGGAATAGTGCCTGGCACAACTGGGCCAGCAGGCTGGCTGAGGAAGGCGGCAGCAGGCTGCCGCAGTCCATGGACCAGTCAGTTTCTCTCAGACTGGCCCAGACGGATTCCCAACTGCGCCACTAACGACCTTTCCACTTTTCAGGTGCCACTTTTCAGGTGCCAGGCACCTGATTCAGGCACCTGATTCCATGTTTTTCAGGTGCCAGGCACCTGATTCCATGTTTGTGTTCCACAGCCTGACACTTCAGGCTGGTGACTGGCCCCGATTCCGCGGTCCGTGATAAAGACGGCGACAAAGTCATCACGCAGGAAGAATTCAGCAGCGGAATCTCAACGCTGTTTAGTCGAGGCGGTAGTGGTGGCGGAGGCGGCGGTTACGGCCGTTAACCCCGGAATCCTCCGATTGAATTGCTCTAGCGTGTCCACGCCAGCCATTTCTGAAACAGCGACTTCACAAACGGAGTCAGGCGAGTTCGGCTGTATTGGTCCCCGAGTCGGCGGATGGCTTCGGCCTGTGTCGGATACGGATGAATCGTGCTGCCGATTTTTCCAAGGCCGAGGCCGTGAGTCATGGCAAGCGTGATCTCCGAAATCATGTCGCCTGCGTGAGACGCAACAATCGTCGCCCCGACGATCCGGTCCGTTCCCTTCTGCACGTGGACTTTGACAAAGCCATCGTCTTCGCCGTCCAGAATGGCTCGGTCAACGTCGTGAAACTTCTGCACATATGTATCAACCTTGATGTTCTTTTCTTCGGCCTGCTTTTCATACAGTCCGACGTGAGCAATCTCCGGGCTGGTGTATGTGCTCCAGGGAATGATAAGCGAAGATGATTTTTTTCGTCCCTTGAAGAGCGCATTCTGGATGACAATGCGTGCCATGAAATCGGCAGCGTGCGTGAACTGCCAGGGAGAACAGACATCTCCGGCGGCATAGATCATCGGGTTGGTCGTCTGCATGCGGTCATTCACAGTGACTCCCTTCTTGTGATACGCCACGCCGACCGCCTCCAGATTCAGGGTCTCGACGTTCGGCGCTCGGCCGACCGAAAGCAACAATTTGTCGATTGGTTCGTCATACCCAGTGCCGTGTGATTCAACTGTGAGTCGGATTTTGCCTTTCTTTTGGTTGTCATCACTGCTCTTGATTGCCAGGTTCCTGCCGCAGCACAGGAGTTTGACGCCGTCTCGGGCCATTCTGCGCTGCACGATCTCGGCCGCATCGCGGTCTTCACGCGGCAGAATGCCGTGTTCGGCTTCGACCAGAAACACTTCCGAACCGAATTGTGCAAACGATTGCGCCATCTCGCAGCCGATCGGTCCAGCGCCAATAACTCCCAGCCGACGAGGAAGCTCTGTCAGTGAAAAGAGGTTCTCGTTGGTCAGATAATCGACAGAATCCAGGCCTGGAATCGGCGGGGCGGCTGCACGGGCTCCGGTGGCAATGACTGCTCGCTTGAAGTTCAGTTTCATCCCATCGACTTCGATGGTGTTCGAGTTGACAAAACGAGCGTCTCCGAAGAAAACATCGACACCCAGACCCCGAAATCGTCTGGCCGAATCATTTGGACTAATACGAGACCGCAGACGTCGCATTCGCTGCATGGCAGCACCGAAATCAACGTTCACGTCTTCAGGGACATTCACTCCGAATTCGCGGGCGTTGCGAACTGCTCCGGCTACACGAGCTGCACTGATCACACCTTTTGAAGGGACGCATCCCACGTTCAGGCAGTCGCCTCCCATGAGACTGCGTTCAATCAATGCAACCTTCGCTCCCAGTCCGGCCGCTCCGGCAGCCGTCACAAGGCCAGCAGTTCCGGCTCCAATCACAACCAGGTTGTAGCGGCCAGATGGAGTTGGGTTCTTCCAGTCTGGAGGATGAACATCGGCCTCAAGTTTTCGATTGAATTCATCCTGAGGCAACAACTGAGCAAAATGGGTCATGAGAGCGGCTTTCCGAATTACGTTGCAGAGTTCGAGAGAACTCTGAGGGATTTCCGTAGCATTGTAATGAAACAGGCCCGGCATAACGAAAGCCACGAGCATCGGAGTCAGCTGGCTGACCCACCAGAAGGTACGAGCCCTGACCTGGGATCAGGACGATTCGCTTCGTCACACCAGACGTCTTTGTCGGGACATTCTCATTCGATGCACCCGTAGTCGTTTCTGTGATTGTTGCATTGGACATTTTGGACCTCGGTAATGTTGCCCGTCTCTCCGAGGCGGGGAAGACTCGCGTCGGAGACACGAGCAACAATGCACGATGCACCACTCCATTTAGCGGAACGGCGCAAGCCGTCCGGTGAGTGCCATTGTAATGGATAACCACATAAGGCCTTGCAAAACAATAAACTACCGAACTCATTATGTAACCCGCGGGTCACGACCGAAGGTGCCATGCACCTTCCATGCCTCAAGACAATGCACCATTCCCGAGTAATCACTGACGATCAAAAGACCGTTCGCGATGGCGGCCGAACCGATCGTGCGGTGCATCTGGTCTTCAAACTCTTTGCCGCAACTGATGAATTCCCAAACCAGGCCCGAGTTGGGATTCGGGATGGCTTTCTCTCCGGCCGCCACATTGACTGCCTGCACTCGCCGCTCTGGCAATAGCGTGCCGTTTTCGTCAACGGCCAGTTCCGGACTGACATCTCCACGTTTCGTCGGATCAATGCACACCAACCGGCCAGGCCCGTCGCCTTGTTCCACATCCAGTCCCGAGGCCAAATACACGCGGTCTTCGTAAACAACAGCATTCCCGAGCAACGAAAGTCGCTTTGAACGTGTGAATGAATAAACAGACTCTTTCGCGTTGATATCAAACTCCCAGAGTTTAGCCCCGGTCATCGGATCAAACGACCGCACCCAACCATCGCTCTGGGGAACGATGACCTGTGTCTCACCACCAATCTCTGCCACGGTAGGGCTGGACAGTTGCGTCAACAGGATGTTGGCACCGGGGGAACTGTCTTTCCAGTACACTTCGCCCGTATCTTTATTCAGGCAAACCACGTTGGCGGCTTCGGGCTTCGGAACCGTGTATCGATCGTTATCCACGCCATTGTTGGTGGTTACAAAGATCCGGCCATTCCACGAAGCGCCGATCGAACAGGGCCGAGATGGGCCCATCAGAGGAACGTGCGGAAATGTGTCGAACGTTTTGATCAGATCCAGCTTCCACAGTTCTCGCGGAGTTCCCTCGCCCCGAATCACAGGGCCAATATCCCAGCAGAGCACTTCACTGCGATTCGTCGTCAGCCAGAGACGGTCGCCCTCAATCAGCGGCGAGCTTCCCAGTCCCGTCCAGCCGGCGTCCTGAATGCGAGTTCCGAGCCTCGGCGAAATGTATTCGTAAACCAGCTCACCATCGGCCACTCGGAAGCACTTCAACACGCTGTGAAGTTCTGCGAAAGCTTTAGGCCCGAGCTGTTCATTGTTTGTGCCGATCCAGACCAGGCCGTCTGACACAACGGGAGACGAGTGCGTTTCCGAACCCAGCGGTGCTGACCAGAGGATTCCCCGCGATTCGCGGATCACGCGGTCGCCTTCTCGCAATTCGACCGACCATTCCGTCGGAGCGTTGGTCTCTGTGCTGACACCGTTGCGCGTCCCATTCCGACCCAGCATCGGCCAGTCTTCAGCGACCACAAGCCAGTCGATCATCGCAAAATGCCAGGCAATTGTGATGGCAATGACACGGAAATGCACGATCAAGAAGCGTTTCATACAAGACCCTTAGTTTTAGCGTGTGCACATTCGAGAGGGCGATGGCACTTCCTTTCACTTGTACCTTGCTTCGGTCTATCTGGCCATTGACGCGACGATCCGGCAGACTTCTTCGGTATCCGTGACCGGATCGACGCTGCTGCGGATCGACGCAATCTTGCCGTCTCGACCGACAACCACCGTCTTCAAGTGCTCTTCGAGCATACTCCGGAAGTGTTGCAGCTCCTCAGGCCGAGCAAAAAGCCGATTTGGGTTTCCGTGCCAGAACACTTTCCCATCAAGATCGATCAAATAAACCGACGGCCAACTCTTGATTCCAAAATTCCGATGATTCCGATTTCCAGCGTCCCAGAGGACGGGATGTTGCAACTGCCACGTCAGACAGGCCTGCTCAGATTCCTCAAACGTGGCAAACTCTCCACCGGACACTTCGATGAAGGACAGGCCCTGTTTTGCGAATTCTTCTTCCCACCTGACCAGGTGGTTTCGTGATGACGTACAGTTCTCTCAGAAGTTGAACTGCAGCCAGATCACCTTCCCTTTCAAACCGGCCAGGGTGACAGGCGGTGATTTTGTCAGCCAGTGTTCGTTTTGACTCACAAGTTCGGGAGGCGAATCTCCCATAAACGGCAGACGTAAAGTCTCGCCGTCCGGCGCTTGGCTTGCCGACGGCTGAATTGTTCCACTTGCAAGCAATACCAACATCACCGATAAGCAACTGTATTTCGCGATCATCACTCGCTCCTCCACATAACGGGCACTACCAACGGCCATGGAGAATTACCAGGGCTCCTAATGTTCAGACGCCATCTACGGCTCAGCGGAGCGCGCAATAGATGACAATTGTGGAGAATCGCGCGTGGACGGAGGAATACGGACGCTGCCGACTGATCCCGGGCTAACCATTCGAAGCCCGAAAGTCCCGCAGAATCATGCGTTTCATTCACCGGCTTCAATCGCGTAGAGCATGTTTCTGGTCACGATGTACAGGACGTTGTTCGCCACGACCGGCGTCGAAGAAATCGATGTCTCCATGTTGATTTCCGCCAGAGGAATGCCCTCGGGCGCAGCAATGCCGATGTCGGCGGAATGGTTGAAGATCACCACGTCACCGTCTGTGTCGCCGATGTAGACATGCTCTTCGACAATCAGCGGCGAGCCCCAGCACTCGGCAAACGTATCATAGGTCCAGTGCGCCTTCCCGGATTTTGCGTTGACGCAATGGAAGAGACCACTGAAGTCGAGCACATAAAGGAGGTCATCGCTGACGGCGACCGTGCCCATGGTACGATGCATCGTGGTTTCGAAAACGGACGAGTCTTCTCCGACATAGTGCCAGACGGCTGCGGAATTGGGATTCTCGCGTTCAAAGTCTCCGGCCTTTTCATCCA
>CAZFDW010000351.1:0-7170 GCA_964517865.1 uncultured Chitinophaga sp. | reverse complement strand
GTGACGGTTCATTTTGCCTCGGGTTCAGCTTTCCTGCCAAGCGGACTGCGTTTGATACTGTGAATCAGGAACTCACGCACAAATGCCGCATACGAGCGAATGTAGGGGGCACCTGCGGCGGACAGAGAAACGTTGAGCGACTTATGCACCTGCGGCAGGCTGTGCCACGGAATTCCCGGATACAGATGATGTTCCAGATGATAGTTTTCGTTGCACATAAAGAAGCGAACGAGCGGAATGGTCAGAATGGTTCGAGTCCCCTGAATCGGGTCAGAAGCGTGTTCCAGCAGAGTATGCTGACTCATGCCTCGAATGTTCACCATCGTATTGATCAGCAGCATCGGAATCAGCCAGCCGTGAATGATCCATGCGGTCGATACGCCGGACATCCCGATCAGGACCATCAACCCCAGCAGCGTGACGACCTCCGTGATGATCCAGATGCGATCCTGTCGATTGCCCTGACGAAAGCCAAGGATCGGGATGGCGGTGATATAGACCGGATAGCCGATCAGCAACCGCAGCCAGTTCATGATGAACACCATCCATGTCCAGCGAGTATAGTTGTCGTAATGATCGGGATCTCCGGCATCACCCAGATGCGCATGATGTTTCAGGTGAAGCACCCGATAGGCTCGACACGTTTGCAGCACCGGAAACGCGCAGATGGCTCCGCAGATATCGTTGAGCAGACGATTCTGACACAGCGTGCCGTGAACGGCTTCATGCGTGAAGAGGCTGATTCCGTGGAGCGAAGCTGCGGCCAGCAAATAAAGAGGAATCAGCAGCAGCCACTGCAGAGGTTGATCAATATTCTGCGACCACTGCACGGCGATCCCGGCGGAGGCTGAATAGATCACCGCGAATGCAATCAACCGGACAATGTGACGCCAGTGATCCAGGTGATGCAGAGTCAGGATCAGATCGGGCGGCAGCGTTGTCGGCTTTGAGTTGGGCTCACTCATGATTGTTCGCCTCCATCAGCAGGTCGTCATAGAGCCGCTTGAACAGGTAAAACCCGAGCGAAAGTCCCGACTCAACGTGATGGCGGCCGGCGGCGTCATCGGCCCAGTCATCCACGACCACACTGAAGAAGTCACCCGCATGCCGTTTGTCGATTTCAGCGTGCAGCTTGTAATGAACCAGTTTGTCACGGCTCATCCATCCACGTTCAACAATGCTGTTACCGATCAATGCGGAAATGTCTGCAAACGCATACTCAATCGCACCAAGGCAGGCGAACGCGGTTGAGGGATGCTCGATGGCGCAAGCGGCCCAAAGGGCCAGGTTGAAGGCTCGGACGGCAGGTCGCTCAATGTGTTCCTGTTCGGTCGCGGGATTGGCAACCGGTTGTTGTCGCGTTCGATTGTGAAATTGGGAGGGCGAGGCTCCTGCCGAGCCGTGCGTTTCTGGATTTGTAGTCGGCTCGGCAGGAGCCTCGCCCTCCCGAGAATCGCCGCCGATTGCATTCACACCGAGATCCACGACCTCACTTCTCGCGCTCCCAAGACGTTCCAGGAACGCCAGGAACGTGCGATCGTGAGCCAATGCCGGATGAAAGGGATGATGATCTCCCGCCGAATCCTGCGTGCGGATCTCTCCGTTTCCGGCTGCGACATCCTCATCGGCCAGCCCGTGTTCTTCTGCCAGATTGTGGATCAGTGGCAGGCGCGTCGTCGAATCCTGAATCCGAGCGGCCAGCGCCGCCATGGCGCGTGAAAAGAATCGCACGGCGAAAAAGAACTGCTGCTGAGTGCTTTCAAACGTGGATCTTGACATTTCAGCATTCTGGAGTGTCGCAAAGTACGGAATGCACAGAATCCCGGAACTTGCCTTCTGACGCTCCACAACCTGCATCAGCTGGTGATGTGAATCGGGCCATGACATTGAAATTGATCTCCGCACCATCTGTGATCCTGCAGTCATCCTGAATGTGCATATCATGCTGATGGGCATCGTGTGTTGTCCAGCAACCACTCGCTTTAATGATGCGGGCGCACATCGCAGCGAACTGACAACGGGGCTATCAGGATTATCAATTTCGAAACAACAGGCTTGAAATCTCCAGGTAAGAACGCGGCGGGCAGTTCGTCTGAATGATTCGCGCCGCAGGCGACGGCTGATATGCTGTTTGCCAATCAGGATTAAACGACTGGGCTTATCGAGTGGAGTTTCGAACATGACGTACCTGCCTCTCTTGTGTTTGTTTCTGGCCGTATGCGGGGCCGATGTCGAGAACGGTACTCAGGTCGGAAGGTTTGTCGTTGAGCATCCCACTCTTTTGAATCTGGGGTTCGAGTGGCAGATTCGTGGTGATGCAAATCAGAATGCAGCCGTCGCGGTCCAGTATCGCAAGGTCAATGACATAGCGTGGCGACCAGCGTTGCCTTTGGTGCGGATCGGTGGCGAGAAGATCTACAGGGAACGTGAGCATCTGGACTACACGGTTCCCGATGGCTTCGCTGGCAGCATTCTCAATCTGCAGCCGGGAACGGAATATGAGTGCCGGTTTGAGCTCACCGATCCGGACGGGGCGGTTGGCGAGACTACGCAGACCGTTCGAGTGACGACCCGCAGCGAACCGCAGCCTTTTAAGGACGGACTGACGCGACACGTTTATCCCGTGGACTATGACGGCGTCCGTCAGGAACCGAGCTTCACGAGTCTCATGCAGGCATATTACGGCGCGGGGTTGGGAGACTGGAACGCTGTCTGGGAACGCAAGGCCCAGCCGGGCGATACGATCCTGATGCATGCCGGACTCTACAAGTCCGATCGACTGAATTACGTCGATCCACAGATGACGCCGTTCGACGGGACAATGTCGCTGACCCTGAAGGCTACGCCGGAAAAACCGATCACGATCAAGTCGGCCGGTGATGGCGAGGTGATCTTTGATGGTGCTGGCAATCATCGGCTATTCGACGTCATGGCGTCGAAATATCACATTTTTGACGGGCTGACGATTCGCGACACCGATGTCGCGATCTTTGCCGGCCAGAAGGAAGTGCTCGGGGCGGTTGGACTGACCGTGAAGAATTGCCGCTTTGAGAACGTGGGGTTTGGCGTTTGGACAGAATACGCCGGCTCCAGCGATTTCTACATTGCGGACAATCTGTTCCTTGGCCGCGATGACCGCTTTCGGCTCATCGGCTGGACCGGCCCGCTGTGGGCCAGTGCCGGGCCATATGGTTCGCATCAGCTGACAAGTTACTATGCAATCAAAGTCTACGGACCGGGGCACGTCATTGCCCACAATTCGATCGCTTACTTCCACGACGGGATCGGCATTTCGACTTATGGAACGCCGCCGGAAGATCCGGACCAGCGTGCTTCATCAATCGACATCTACAACAATGACCTCCACATGTTCAACGATGATTTTGTGGAGACGGATGGAGGAGTCCACAACATTCGCGTCATGAACAACCGCGGGATCAATGCAGCGCACGGCGGATATACGGCCCAGCCGATCTTCGGCGGTCCGGCCTATTTCATCGGTAACCTGTTGTATCACGTTCCTTCGGGTGTCGCATTCAAGTTCTCGGCCAAGCCAGCCGGGCTCTTTGTGTATCACAACACGATCATCGGTGAACAGACCATCCGCGATCCTTCGTCCAACATGCACTTTCGGAATAACCTGTTTCTGGGAAGAGACACGCCCGATCGTGGCATCATGACATGGGCGAACGCGACGGATGCTTTCAGTTCTGATTACAACGGGTTTCGACCCAACAATGGCGTGGCCGAACAGTACACCTGGCTGGGTCCGAGAGCCGGTCAGCGATTTTACGAGCCAGCGCCCGGGGATTGGAAAACTTTCGCCACCCTGGCCGACTTTCGTACGGCGACCATGCAGGAAACACACGGGATCGAAGTTGATTTCGATGATTTCGAGGGATTGGCTCCACCCGATCCGTCCAAACGCCACGCGGTGTATCATGCGATGGACTTGAACTTTCGGCTGAAGCCAGACAGCAAAGCAGTGGATGCAGGCGTCGTGATTCCGACGGTCAACGATGGCTTCGAGGGACGCGCGCCGGACCTTGGGGCACTGGAAGTCAATGCGCCGGAACCGACATATGGGCCTCGCTGGCTCAAGGGACAGCCGTTTTACCGGTGAGAGCACGATTGGGAACGTCCGTCAGTTCCCCACGATTCATCCCGACAACAAAGGGCACATCAGGATCGCGACAAAGTTGGCATTCAGGCAGTCGCACTGCACAATGACGTGACCATCGCTGATGATCGGGGAACTGGCAAAGCCCCATTCCAGTTCCGGAGCGTCCGTCTCTGAGTTGATCGCCGTTGTCAGGAAAACGCGATCACCCCACACGATTGGAGCAGAATGTCCCAGACCAGGTATCGGAGTCTTCCACGCGACGTTCTGTTCTGTCTGAATGTCCCATTCCGTTGGCGGATTGCCGCTGCCGATTCCGAGGCCTCCATGTCCTCGAAACTGAGGCCAATTGTCGTCCCCAAAGACTGTCGCTGACATCACGGTCGCGATCAGTGCCATAATCATGGATCGTGTCTGCATCGAAGGATTTATCCGTGGTACTGTGAAGTCATCGTGCGACCAGTCTATCAGACATGCCGATTTGTGTACGCTCCAGAAGGTACAGGACCGGATCGACACCGTTCGAGTGACAACGCTGATGCTGTCGTCTAAAGTGCGACCCACCGTGTTCGCTCAGTGCTCGCTGGCAGGAGGTTACATTGCTTCGCATTTTCACTGTTATTCTGCTGATGGCCGGGACAATTCTGGCTGCCGATGAGCCCAGCACAGCAAAGCTTGCCGCGCCGGCTGAGTGGGGTGGCGAAACGATTCAACTTCCGCCGGGATTTGCTCCTGAGATGAAGCTGAAAGGTTCTGAGCATATCCGGTTTGCCCCTGGGATGATGAACCCGGCGTCGGATACTTTCTTCAGCTATGCTTTTGTGTTCGAACTCGAACCGATGCCAGAGCTGACTGAAGCCGTTGTCAAAGATGAATTCCTGAAGTACTACCGTGGTCTGTACAAGGCCGTACGCAAAGGAAATCTCCCGCAGGTCGATCCATCGACGTTCACGCTGGAATTGCAACGAGCGGAATCCGATGCCACGATTACTCTGGACGACAAGAATGCGGACATGCCAGTGCTCTACACTGGCACTCTGGAGTGGGTCGAACCGTTCGCCACGAAGAAGCCACAAACGCTCAACCTCGACATTCAGACATGGACCAGGAACGACCGAAGTTTCATTTTTGCCTGCGTCTCCCCTCAGGCCACGGATGCCGCGATCTGGAAACAGCTGCACAAGATTCGTAACGGCTATTTGAAGAAGTGATTTTCATCCTCAAACGATAAGGATAAATCAGTCATGAGCACCAACCGACGAAGTTTTCTGCAAACAGCCGCTGCGGCGGCCGCGGCAACGTCTCTGCCGAACTGGTACCTGAACGAGTTGGCTCAATCAGCCGCTGCGGCAACGGTAGTGGACGATCAACCGGCGATCGCGCTGATCGGTTGTGGAGGCATGGGGAAAGGCGACGCGAAAAACGCTTCACGGTTTGGCCGCATTGTCGCCTTGTGTGATGTTGATGACAGCCAGCTGGCCGAAGCTAAGAAGCTCTGGCCAGACGCGGAGACCTATAAAGACTTTCGGAAGGTGATGGATCGAACGGACATTCAGGTTGTCATTTGTGGCACCGTGGATCACTGGCACACGCTGGTCTCGCTGGCCGCATTGCGGGCGAAGAAAGACGTCTACTGCGAGAAGCCACTGACACTCACAATTGAAGAGGGGCAGCACCTCGTGTCCGCCGTGCGCGACACCGGTGGCATCCTGCAAACAGGCAGTCAGCAACGAAGTGACAAAAACTTCAGGCTGGCCTGCGAACTTGTGCGCAACGGACGCATTGGAAAACTGCAGCACATTTCTGTCTGGCTGCCACGTGGACGACGAGAAGGCCCGTTCGCGAAGTCGTCCCCTCCCTCTGGTTTCGACTGGAATATGTGGCAGGGACCAACCCCGGAGGTTGAATACGTTCGAGAGCGAACGCATGTCACATTCAGGTACTGGTGGGACTACTCCGGTGGCACGATGACTGACTGGGGAGCACACCACAACGATATTGCGCTGTGGGGTCTCGGACTTGAACGCAGCGGACCAGTGTCAATCGAAGCCAAACCGCTGGTCGAAATGATTCCCGATGGATTCAGTGCGTTCAGTGAATACGCTGTCAATTATTCCTATGCCAACGGCGTTACGCATTCATGCCACAGCACAGCGGCCAACGAATGGAATGGCGCAGTTGCAGATCCAAAAGGGCAACAGCATGGCGTGAAATTTGAAGGAGCCGACGGCTGGATCTGGGTCACACGTGGTTCGATTGAAGCCAGCAATCCGGAGTTCCTCACTACGCCATTGGCGGCCGATGGCATACGACTCTACGAGAGCAACGACCATATGGGGAATTTTTTCGACTGTATTCGCACACGGAAGGCTCCCATTTGTGAAGCAGAGATCGGCCACCGTTCTGCATCGCTTTGCCATCTCGGAGTTCTATCGCTCCGCCTTGGTCGCAAGCTGCAATGGAATCCCGAGACCGAGCAATTTATCGGCGACGACGATGCCAATCACTGGCTTCGGCGTGAGTTACGGAAGCCGTGGAGTTACGATGCCGTGTGAGCGTGCAATCAGACCAAAATCCTCTGACTGACGCGGCTTCCTCCTCCGCTCCAGGCGGGCTTGGTATCCGTGATACTCTGCGGCCGGTGTTCATGTCCAACGTGCCGCTTCGCGGTGAGTACCGTGCGGCAAGTCTGCTGGCGAATTCTTCTTTTGACTTGAGCAATGTCGCTACCTGAAGCCTGTGAGTCACGCACTGAAGAAGATTGATCCGTGCTGGAAGGACAGAATCTACAGTCCTCTTGTTACGCTTTTGGTGTTTCTGACTCAGGACTAAACGACCGAGGTAGCGAACACATTCTGCCAAACTCCTATTTTACTAAACTCCTCATGTCACGCCCACATGAGTGGTCTGGGCTGGAGCCGTTCCATGCCGACGTCGCGATCACACTTGCCGCTTCGTCAACGGGTAATTGTGATCATTTCGACTGCGCTATTTCACGGCGAGGCGAGCCCTCGCAAATCAAATTGTTGGCTGCTCCGGTGTGTCGGTTT
>CAZFDW010000350.1:0-7198 GCA_964517865.1 uncultured Chitinophaga sp. | reverse complement strand
TGTTTGAGCACATCGGTGCAGTCAGAAGGGGGCACGTAGATGCCCGAGTCTCCATTCTTGCAGCGATGAAAGTAGACCGAACCGTCGCACTTGTAGACGTTGGCTCCTGTGGAATTGAGCCATGCCACGCTCTGCGTGAACAGACTGCTGCCGCCGTGACCGAGCGATGACGCTGCACCCCACTGCGAGTTGATCGTGATGGCCAGGGGCGGCGATTCGGGCCCTGAATCAGGTGGTCCAAATTTAAATGACATATTGCCGTTGGTCACGTTCACGCCAGCACTGGCGCCGCATGCTGTGGTGCCACAATCGCTTCCCCCAATCGAGATCGTCGATCCGGGCACCAGTGGCTGCGACCCTTCGCAGCCACAGGACGTACAGCTGGAAGCGATGCCACGTTTCGCTTCACCCAGCCACGGCGGGTTGACGACCACTCGGCAGGCTCCCAACCGCTTCCGCCAGCAAACGTTAAGTGGATTCGTTAATTCAAACAGTGAGTCAGGGGGAATCGCCACCACCTCAACGGTGGAAGCAGAATAGTCACAGGCGTCTCCCATCATACTCTTGAATACCAGGAGCTGATCTTCGAGACACTCTTCAATGCCGTATTCATAATTCGGGTAATCCGGGAGACTCTCAAATTCAACGTCCATATTGAGTCCGGTATGCCCCGGGCCAACGAAAAACAGGTGGTAAATCTTCAGACAACAGACGTTCGCTTCCAAAAACGTCAGGACCAGAGGCGTGTAGCACGTGTGCCCATTTACGAGAAGTGTCTGACAATCGCTGTCATCGCCGAAATCGAAAATCAGCACCAGCGTACCCTGACAATCATCGCAGTTGGGCGTCGGCAAGGCATCGTAGACCGTGGCTCGGTAGTATCGGGACATCCCGTGCGTACAACAGTGACATTTGAAATAAGGATTGGTTGGCATGGGAACCTGTCTCCTGCTGAGATGCGTCAACTCACGTTATCGTCCGAATTCGGATAACCGTTCTGTCTGAAAACTGAGGTGCTTAAACTTTCAGGGACAAGAGCGATCATCGCCACAGACTCATTCCCTGTCGGGCGTCGCGCTTTGTGGCGATGCCATACGACATCCCCCCAGCAGAAAACATCGTCGTACCCTGCGATTCATGACATGCACAATCGCGATTTCCATCCGCGTGAAACACTTCCACCTGCGTCAATCGTGCCATGACCAGCCACCGTTCCGCAACAAATCAACGAACCCCGACACTACGTATCCACCCTGTATTACCAACTCAGGTCAAACCGTCAACGATAGCCCTGTGTCCCTGTTGTGGTTCTCTTCGTTTCATACTTGATCAATCTCATCTGCTTTTCCTTGACTTCTAAATCAAAGACGCCTGACCCCTTTGATCTGTTCGTCCGATGCCAAGTGCCTCTTTCAGGTCGAAGTCCCTTTTCAGAAAGTTGGGCTCGGCAGCGATGTGATTCGCGGCTGCCTCTCCGATTCTGGCCGCAAAGGCCATGGGAGCAGCCGGGAATGGAAAGTCGCTGCCGTGCAACAATCGACTGCAAACCAGTTCCTTATCCTCAAGCAGACGTTCGACATCACGAACTCGCCCAGCGGTACCCAGCACTGCAGTGTCACCCCACAATTTCGGATAGCGTTTTAGCAGGGACAAAAACTCCGGAAGCTGATCCGGGGAATCGCTGATCCAGCCAGTTCCGGCATGGCAGGCCACGACCGTGCATCCCTGTTCCAGGGCCAGTTCCAAACGACGTGGTGCCGCCAGGTCCTTGTTGATCACCGGAGCGCTGTGCTCATGGCCCGTATGAACAAGGACGATCATATTGAGTTCATAACAACAGCGAAAGAACTTGGTGTGCTCGCAAATCTGCGACATCCACACCCTGTGTCGGCGGATGAATCTTCAGCAGCCGGGCACCTTTTTTGCGGCATCGAATCAGTTCCTCGATAGCGTCAGCCCGGTTTGGATTGATTGAAGGACATGGGATCATGATTTCCGAATGTCTGGCCGCGACGGTGAAGATGTAATCGTTGGGCACATAAAACGACGTGCGATCCCAGTCCACCTTGCCGTGACGATCGTAGACTGCGTCCTGCCCCAGTACTGCAGCTTTGGTAAGGCCTGATCCCTTCACCTGCTCGACAAGCACCTCTTCGTATCGCTCATCAACGGTCTTTCCTGGAACCCGCAAATACAGCGTCGCCATCAGGTATCGGAACGCCGCCCCATCGGCGATGGCCTCGGATATCCGGCAACCCGTGCCGGCATCTCCAAGTCCAAACAGATGGGCATGAATATCGAGCGTGGGACGTTGTCGGATCTCGTCTGCGGAAGCAGACTTCATGAATGCACTCGCCAGCCACGGCGACGCCAACACACCCGTAAGAAACGAACGGCGATCCTGAACATTGCTCATCGAAACTCTCCCGTAAAGGTAAGTAAATACTTACATTTTGACCAAAAAATACTAGGAAATCTCACCACCCACAAGACACTTCGCTACAGTGGCAAACATTCGCTCTCGCTGACGCGGCGACAGCAGCTTCAGTTCCCGAATGATGTTGGAAATTGTGGCCAGCCCGAGCAACCCCCAGGCGGCCATCTCCGTCGGCAAGCCGGACTCCACGCCGCCCGATCCGCGTCCCGCTTCGACCTGACGGCATACGAGCTTATGAAAGCCCTTGTACATGCCAACCAGTGCAACCCGGATGTCATCGTCATCAGTTTCTGTCAGGGCGGTAAACACGATTCGATAGAATCCGAATTCACCCTGATGGTGCGACTCATACTCAATGATGCGTTCAACAGCTTGTTCGGGCGCGGGGTGATCCGCAAGGATCTCGCTCCATTTTTCAGCCCGAGACCTGAAAATGTCATCGATCGCCGCCAAAAACATCGCTTTTTTGTCCGGCCACAGTCGATACAGGATGTTTTCCCGAACATCGCACCGGTGGGCCAACTCGGCAGTTGTAGTTCGTCGGTATCCGAGTTCGCTGAAGACCTCGCAGACGATTGGCAATAGCTTTTTTGATTGCTCTTGTGCTTGACTGGGTCGCGCCACTGAATACTCCGACAAATGTGTAAGTGAATGCTTACGATATCGCCGGGCAGTCTTGATGTCAACCCACAATCCACCGTTGCTGAAATGTTTTCTATTCCGGACGATTATTTCTGAAAAACTCGCTCGTCCAGTCATTCTGAAAGTGCCCATTCGGAAAGTGATAGCAGTATGCGGCAGATTCGGAAGGTGATGTTGTGTCAGTCCTCGCCAACTACCGCCTGTACATCAGAGAAATGGACAAAATGTTCGCGATTGCCGCCGGAGCGAAACTGGACACGACGACACCTCACGCGAAGAAATGACGAACTACGCGACGAAGACTCGATGCATGCGACTTAGTGTGCCTGCATCGGGCTCAGCTTTTTGTTCGAACGAGGCCGGTCGTTTGTGGACGATCAGATCTAACGCGCGTCGGTCAGCATTGGCCAACCCACCGAAAGGTGTGGCGACGAGTCCCACAAGTGTGTTCGAATTGACGTCAAGCCAGACACCTATTCTGGCCAGGCCCGCGACGCCAGAATCCGGTTGATTTGACACAACTGGGGACAGATATGTCAGCAACGTATCTGACTCAGGACTAACCGTCCTGAGTGAGTAAATGCCTCCAGGCAAATGATCGAACTGATCTCGAATTCCGCATAAAACCGGGATGTCTAACCTGCTGACGTCGCCGCCAATGATGCACCAAGACCCGTTTCGCCTACGGGCGTTGGTCGGCATCGACCGAAGCGGCTTGGACCTCAATTCCCCACCACAGCCCGTCTCTTCAATTCCACGTCAATCGCTTCCACACTCTGCACATTCACCAACGCCGCTACGCAGGCCTGAAGAACCAGCCGCATCAAATCTGGCTCTTTGACCGCCAGCTCGCTGAACGTCTCCAGGCATGTCGTCTGGACGCATCAAACGGCGGATAGCGATGTCACTTCAGCACTGCTGGCTTGAAAACGCACAACTGCAAGGGTAGCCTTCCCACTGTCCCGCTGAGTGACCCTGATTGATTACGCAGACTTGCGCCCAATCCACAAAGCGGAAAAGTTCAACGCACGATCTATACGTCGGGTAATCGCCAGCCGCATAGATCGCAATTCGTTAGGCCGCAAGGCAGACTGCCATGAACAACAATCGCTCCTCGGGTGTCGCGGTGGCCGTGAGTTTGCTGGCGCTTTTTGCGGTGGCAATCGGACCGGCGACGCAAACTACTTCGAACTCTCACCGTAGGGCGTCCGCCGTTTTCCCGGCTCACGAAGGAACCCGCACCGACTTACCAGAATCCGAGAAAGCTGTTTTCACAGAGCTCAGAAACGCAGGCATTCAAGTGTGTGATCTCTTCACGTGATCATTCACAGACCAGTGCCGCGTGACGGTTACTTCACATCCCAAAACAGATACTTTCCACGTATCGGCAATTGTGATCCGTTCATCAACACCCGCGAAGTTCATTCCCCAACTTCAAAAGTTTCCACGACTGCGTTGGCTGAACGTTCCGTATCTCCGCGACGATCAGCTTGCTGATTTGCGGGCTTTGGTGCCACACCTTATTGTCGACAATCAAGTTCGAGAGTAGTACCGCACCAGGCTGCATAATAAAGCCATGCACGTGCGGACTGGAAATGGTTTGATGACAAGCGGGTGGGACTCCCGCCGGAGTAACTCTTAGCCAGAGGCTCCGTATCGAGTGTTGCAGCGTGTCTAGAAAGAGCGTGAAGCCGTAATGCTGGCGACGTCTCGGAAGTGCCACGTTGAAGCGTACATAGAAAGGTAGTGGGAAACCGTGGGGACACAGCACTTTTAGCGGAATCTCTGCGGCAGGCGGAATTTTGGTGTCCGGTTTCTGCGCAGAATCGCCATTCGCCATTGAGGATTCAGCATTGGCGTTGTTGCGGAGCAGGAAATGGCTCGTAATACGCGTGCTCGTCTGGGGTGACACACCACCTGTGACCCTCCCGGAAAAATCCAGAGGGTAACCATGCCCACAACATGCCCTTCGCCGGGTGCTTACGGCCAAAAAACGACCGGGATTTGCGATCCCGGCGCGCCGACCTAACCTGCATCGGCCCCTTCGCCCGAACGCTGTTCGGGTGGCAAGCTCATCTGCTCGCTGTCGTCCGATTGAACGCGCGTAGTTGACAAACGCAACCGGCCGGAAACATCCGTTGCGCGCTCAGGACTAACCGTCATGAGTTGGATGAGATTTTGTTTTCACTCTACTCCGGTGAAGTTGACCGACCCCGAAAAAAGCACTTCATACACAGCTCCGGCGGTCACGACCGACGGGGGAAACGAAGTCGGCTTAACTGCTCCGGTCCGACACGCCGGAGCACAAATCAATGGGATTGGCGCGGGCTTGACCTGCGGTCAGATTGCGCAGTCGAAATGATAACATATTCCCTGCGGCGAAGTTACAAGGCAGGTCGCGACCGCAACCGAAAAGCGCTGCCGCCCACACTACTCATGAGGGCGTGACATGAGTTACTAAAAAACGCAAATACAGGACGATTCGTCCTGAGTGAAAAAGGACGTGAGATAGATCTCACCACCGAGCTTCCTGAACAAATGCCTAAGCTTCCTATCGTTGGGCACTCATCGCCACAAGCCCACTCCGCTCGGATATCCCGCCAGGTAGCATCCGACATTGATCAGGAGCAGCAGACCTATCAGCCGACCGTCCGTCACCTGCAGTCTTTCGCGCTGGAGGCCGACGGCGATCTCCACGCAATGATCCCCAGGATGGCGAGATTCGCGACCGTGTTGGCATGACGAAGTGTAAAGTCGGCAAAGTGTCGGCAGCAACTGCTTCGCGACGACCGGCAGTACGACGGTCAGCATGAGCATCGTGACGGATTTGAAACCGTCAGAGTCCACATCATCTCGCACAGTCATTCTGAGAATCTGTGGCACAATCAGCGTTGACGGAAGTGTGGCGGATGTCGTCAGCCTGACGGAGTAGCTGACATTGCCGCGAGCGGTCATCGTGAGCACATTCGACACCATCGCTCCGTGAACGCAACCGACGAAGACGCCAGCATCCGATTGAGTAACTATCGCTGGATCTTCCTGTCCGTTTTCGAAAGCGTCAGACGGTTGGGATTCAACTCCACCCGGCGTATCATAGTGTTCCGGCCGCAGTAGTCTGTCATCGCGCGGCGGGACTTGCCATCATTCCGACTCAACCGAGGAACACTCATGAAGCCAGTCACTCTGTGCCGTATCTCTTTCGCCATTCTCCTGATTGGATGTGTTCATGGTGCGTGCTCGCAGGCGAATCCACCGACCACAGATCCATCCGTTGGCGCGACCGATTCCGTAAAAGTTGCGGCCGTTCAGGTTCTTGGGTATGACAAGACGGAGTTACCACGCGATGGCTACGACCCCGTCGGTCAAATGCTGCCGTATATTGATCGCGCTGGAAAAGATGGAGCACAACTGGTCGTGTTTCCGGAGTACGTGCTGGGACATATTTCCGTGCCCGGTCCCGAAACAAAACGCATATCCGAAGCGGTCGCCGCGAATCACATCTATGTGGTCATCGGCTGTTGGGAAGATTTCGATGACGACAAGTACGCGAATACAGCTCTGATCTTTGACCGCAAAGGCGAGATCATGGGGAAGTACCTCAAGACTCACGCCGCTGTTGATCAGTTTGAAGGAGAACCGGCCTGGGATCGTCCGCCAGCCGGAAAGGATCGCGACTGGTTCCTGCGCAACGATCCCGAATGGACGATGCAACGGGGCGACGATCTGCCGGTGTTCGATCTTGATTTCGGTCGAGTCGGAATCATGACGTGCTATGACGGCTGGTTTCCGGAAAGCTCCCGCGTACTGTCACTCAAGGGTGCGGAGATCATTCTGTGGATGAACGGCCGAGCGGGACCAGTCGAAGACTTCATTGTGAAGTCGGTGATATTTCAGAGTCACGTGGCAATGATTTCGACGAACCAGGCCTACGGAAGCGGCACGATGATCGGCGACCTTCCGGCGAGCATCCTGGCGCGATGTCCCGAAAAGGAAGAATCGTTCATCACGGGAACAATCAATCTGAAACACATCCGAGAAGTCCGATGCTCCAGCCGCAACTTCGCACAGCGCCGGCCCGATCTGTATTCGTCGCTGACCGTGGGAGCCGACAAAGTCACC
>CAZFDW010000349.1:0-7205 GCA_964517865.1 uncultured Chitinophaga sp. | reverse complement strand
CGGAGCGGCGTCAGCCGAATGGCACTTGGTTTACCTGAGCGGCAAGGCGCTAGCCCAATGGCAGTCACTTTGAGTTCGTAGTCCCGCCTTCAGGCGGAATTGTACGAGTTTTCCCATGTCTATTCCGCCTGAAGGCGGGACTACAAGCGATTGCGGCTGACAAAGTGACTGCCATTGGGCGCTAGCCGCCGGTGTCCGACTGAAAACACGGCAGACACACACCCGCGGCTAGCGGGCTGTTGATTTAGTCTTGTTTTCGAACCGAAACCCATACTAACCCGAAGCGCCAGCGAGGATTTCCGCCTTTTTCGCCTCGCTGGCGCTTCGAGTTGGTATTAAATCAACAGACCGCTAGCGCCTTGCGGCTCACATTTTCTAAACCAAGTGCCATTAGGCGTCAGCCCTCCGGTACATCGTTCTTGTACCGGCAAGCTGACGCATGCCGCTCGCCATTTTTTTCCTCATTCATGACCGAGTGGATTACAGCCAGATCACTGTCGGCTGTATCCCGTTTCCTCAATTGGCCGCGTCGTCAGCTGGTGTGGCAGGATCACCTTCAGCTGGCGTGGCTTCCGTGTCGTCGCCCTTCAGCGCCGCTTCGTATTCCTTAAGCGCCGCTTCTAATCGTTCTTTTATCTCTGCGCCAGCAATTTCAATGGCCTTCTTCTGAATCGCAATCGCGTCTTCAATGTTTCCCTTCCTGAACAGAACTCGGCTGAGAGTTTCCAGGACGGATGCATCCTTTGATTCGGTAAGTTCTTCAGCGCGTTTTGCAGCTGTGAGTGCCATGTCCAGATCCGGTCCAGGGCCTGGTACACCGGTGGCAAGGATCCAGGCCAACTGGTCCAGCTCACGGGCGTTGTCATTTGACGCCTTGATCAGAGCTTCCGCCGCCTTATTTGCTTCGTCAAACATTTCGCCTTCCAACAGAAACCGAAATCGAGACTGTTTGAACTGGTCGATCTCCGGAAACTTTTCGATTAACTGATCAATCATTACGACGGCCGACTTGAAGTCACCCTTTTGAAGAGCAGCTTCGATCTTCGGGCCAATTTCCTGCATCACCCTATCGGCTTCCTGTGCAGCAAGCATTTCTGTTCGTGCGGCGGTAAGGTCCCAGGTTCCATCGACCACTTTTTTCAGCGGATCGTCAATGTCCGCCGGATAGCCGATCCATTCCACCTTGCCACTTTTTCCCACGATGAATGCACACGGAATGCTATTCTGACCGGCGGCCTTCATGTATGCCGCATTTGTCTGGCCATCTTCATCAACTGCAATCGTGTACGTCAGCACTTCTGACCACAACTTTCCGTCTCGCGAGTTCTGTCCCATGAACTCCGAAACAACCTCTTCTTCTTCTTCGCTGACGCCGATGATCTTGACCTTGTCACCATACTCTGTCTGCAGTGATGCAATGTGTGGCATGCCCGCCAGACACGGCCCACACCAGGTTGCCCAGAATTCAACCACAAAGACCTTGTCGTTCGTGAACGCTTCGATCGAATCTCCCTTAATCCATTTCGCAATGGAAATCGGAGGAGCAGCATCGCCGATTGTCAGCTGTAAGGTTGGACTCGGTTCATCTGCCGGACTCGGTTCATCGGCAGGTGTCAGCCTGACTGCAGGTACTTGATCAAGTGCAGGCGTTGGTTCAACAAGATCCAGCTGCGGGGGAGCACTTGAATCTGGTTCAATTGTTGGCGCAACTGCGACATCATTGGGCTCGACGGATTTCGCTTCGCCAGTCTTTGTAAACGGCGCATCACCTTCGCTGCATCCAGCAACAATACACAACGTTCCTGACATCACAGTCGAAATCATCAACTTACGCATGGCATTGTTTCCACATCAAAACACGATCCGACGCATGCGGCAAACAGCCCTCTTGCGCCACCGAAACATTTCAGCGGCATGCGCGTTAAGCAATCATACGGCAACACAGGCCGGAATCCTATCGCACCGCAAAAAAGGGCAGCCGGTAGCCATGTGTGCAAAGGATGGCGGACATTCATGTCCATCGCGTGGCTGGAAATCGCTGCGGCATTCTGCACGTGGCAGGCAAAGACTCGTTTAACCGCGTGCCCAGCGGGCCGCGATTGTTCTATTTGAAATACAAAGCGCGGGGCGTTGCCTACGCGGTTAAACGAATGTGCCATCATCCGTCACGCTGTGATAAGACAGGAGGCTGATGACCAGCGTCATCATGTCGCCGGCGGCACTGCGACGCATCTATCTTGACAGATACAGCCGCTGGATATCTTCCAGGGTCACAGTAATCGACCTGGTAAACCCGGTATGGCTGCGTTCATAGGCGATGTGAGACGCCAACTGTGGCTGATCGTGAATGGACTTTGCGACCCAGCGACGGTCTTCGTCGGACAGAACGCCCACAGACGAATCCCAATGCGTTCTGGTTTCCATCACAAGTGCATCAATACGAGCATCAAACTTGTTCATGGCTGTTAATCCCTGCTCGCCAGCGCCAGCATCTTCCGCGCTTTTTCAAGCCGACGCGCGGAAGCGGCAAATTCCTCATCGGTCTTTCCGTGCGCTGCATTCGCTTCTTCAAGTTTTGCCACGGCGACCTTGCGGCTGAGTTCTGAAGTCGCCATCGCGGCGTTTGTCAGTACGGAAACGACCGCCCCTTTCACCTGCACGAATCCGCCTTCGATGAAGTAAGATTCAACAACACCGGATGCCTCCGTCAGTCGCAATTCGCCGATCCCCAGCCGCCCCACCAGCGGTGCACGTCCTGGATAGAACCCGGCCGAACCGTCAAACAATGGAACACGGACGGATGCGACCGGTCGATCGAACAATGTTCGTTCCGGAGTGACAAGGACCAGTCTGAGTTCCGCCATGATGATTTCTTTCAACAGCAGGAGGACATCGACCGGCCATCCTGCGGGAGTGATTCACTAGTGCTCTGCCAGTGCTTGCTGCAAATGTGTGCCACTGGCTCTGCCAGTGCTTCCTGCAAATGTGTGCCATCAAAGAACGCTTGACAAAGCACTAGTTCCGGCAGGTCGGCCAATTGCCGGAACGGCGCTTCGCTTGGTCCGGCCTACCACAAAATCGAGCCTTGACAAAGCACTATGCCCCAGCCTGCATCTTCTTAAATTGTTCTTCGGCTTCTTCAATCGCACCTACATACATAAATGCGGCCTCCGGAAGATGGTCCCATTTGCCGTCGCAGATTTCTTCAAAGCTGCGAATTGTATCAGCCAGCGGTGTAATCTTTCCTGCTTTGCCGGTGAAGACTTCTGCCACAAGGAACGGCTGCGACAGAAATCGTTCGATGCGGCGAGCGCGATGTACGACCATTTTGTCGTCTTCGCTCAATTCATCCACACCCAGAATCGCGATGATGTCCTGCAACTCGCGGTATCGCTGAAGAGTCTGTTGAACACGGCGAGCTGCGTTGTAGTGACGCTGACCAACGTACTGCGGATCCAGAAGTCGACTTGACGACGCCAACGGGTCGATCGCCGGGTAAATTCCCTTTTCAGAAATTCGTCGTTCCAGATAAATGAACGCATCCAGGTGAGCAAACGCCGTTGCCGGTGCGGGGTCGGTTGCGTCATCCGCCGGTACGTAAACGGCCTGCACGGATGTTATAGCCCCGTTTTTCGTCGAGGTAATACGTTCCTGAAGTTCGCCAAGTTCAGTACCCAGCGTTGGCTGGTAACCTACTGCGGACGGCATACGTCCCAGCAACGCTGACGTTTCTGAGCCAGCCTGAGAAAATCGGAAAATGTTATCGACGAACAACAGAGTGTCCGCTCCGGTCGCATCACGGAACCATTCGGCCATGGTCAAAGCTGACAGTGCGACTCGCAGACGAGCACCCGGTGGTTCGTTCATCTGACCAAACACCATCGTGGTCTGTTCAATCACCGACCGGTCTGTTGTGCCGATCTTGGTTTCCTGCATTTCCAGCCAAAGGTCGTTTCCTTCACGAGTTCGCTCGCCCACTCCGGCGAAGACAGAATAGCCCCCGTGGGCACTGGCGATACGAGCAATCAATTCTGTCAGAATTACGGTCTTACCGAGACCAGCGCCTCCGAACAATCCCGCTTTTCCACCGCGCACGAATGGTGTCAGCAGGTCAATTACCTTAATCCCCGTTTCAAAAACCTCGGCCTTTGGGCTCAGGTCTTCCATGAGCGGAGGGCGACGGTGAATTGGCCAGCGTTCTTCGCAGGCCACAGGTCCGCGACCATCGATGACATCGCCAAGAACGTTAAATACGCGTCCCAGCGTGGCTTTGCCAACCGGTACCGACAACGGCTTGCCGGTATCGATCACGTCCATGCCACGTCGCATGCCGTCCGTATTACCCAGAGCCACACAGCGGACGCGGCCACCGCCAAGATGTTGCTGAACTTCTCCGGTGACCTTGACCTTGTTGCCCTTGACGTCCGCTTCAATCAAAACGGCGTTATAGATGTCTGGCAGATGCTCTTCCGGAAACCGGGCATCAAACGTCGATCCAATTACCTGAGAAACTTTACCTGCTGTCATAGTCTCACTCATGGGTCAATCGCCCCGTGACTGCTGTTTCAAAAACGTAAATAATTAACCCAGTGCTGCCGCACCACCGATGATTTCTGCCAATTCCGATGTAATCCCGGCCTGTCGAGCACGGTTGTACTGCTGTTTCAGGCTGCCTGCCATTTCGTCTGCGTTCTCTGTGGCGCCCTTCATTGCAACCATGCGGGCAATCTGCTCGCTCACCGCTGCATCAAGGAAACACTTGAAAAGTTTCGCACGGAAAGCCGCCGGCACAATCTCCGCCAGAATTTCACCTGCCGACGGCAGGAACTCGTAGTCAATTCCCGCTGCGGGCTTTGCCTCTGAGCCGCCAACCAGACTGCCGATCGGCAGCAATGATTCCACAACGGCGAACTGCTTCGAAGATGTCACAAACTGCGTATACGCCACATCCAGGCGATCGATTCGGCCTGCCATGAAGTCGTCTGCGTAGCGGTTTCCCAATGCCTCCACCGCCGCAAACGCCGGTTGGTCCTCGAATGTCGTGTACTGCGTGTGAATCGGAATCTTCTGGTAGTTCAGGAACTTAATCCCACGTTTGCCCGAAACTTCCAACTGGAACTCGATCCCTTTTTCTTTCAGGCTTCGAATATGAGCGAGTGACTGTCTCAGTACACTTGCATTGTAGCCGCCGCACAGACCGCGATTCGCGGTCAACACGAGCAGGATGCTGCGCTTCTCTTCGACGCGGCGTTCAAGCAATGGATGTGAAAACTTCAGGTTTGCGCGCCCGAGATCTCCGACGATTTCCGAGATCTTACGAGTGTACTCAGCCGCTTCGGTTGCGCGATCCATCGACTTTTTGAAAAGACTGGTCGCAATCAACTCCATCGTGCGCGTAATCTTCCGGATATTACGCACGGCTTTGAGCCGTTTGACAAGTAAGCGTCTGTTAGCCATGAATTCAATCACACCCCAAAAGCGAGCGGTTGGGCGTAAGCCCTCCGTGTCTCGCAACCACTACTCACACGGAGGGCTAACGCCCAGCCGCTCGCCGCCTTTCGATATCATTTTTTCGATGCCAAGCGAGCCACAAACGCTTCCAGCGCCTTCTTCAACATGCCCTCAACTTCATCTGACAGTGCCGCCTGCGCGATCAGCTTATCACGCATGTCCGCATGTTCCGTCCGAATAAACTCGTGCAACTGACGTTCAGTTTCCTGCACTTCGTTCACCGGGACCTTATCAAAATATCCTTTGGCCCCGGCATAAATCGCGACAACCTGATCGGCGACGTGCAGAGGACCGTATTGAGGCTGCTTCAGCAGTTCCACCATCCGATAGCCGCGATCGAGCTGCGATTGAGTCGCTTTGTCGAGTTCTGTACCGAGCTGAGCGAAAGCTTCGAGTTCACGGAACGCGGCAAGGTCGAGTCTCAAACTTCCTGCGATCTTCTTCATTGCCTTGTTCTGAGCGTTACCCCCCACACGACTGACCGAGACACCGACGTTAATGGCTGGGCGAATGCCCTTCCAGAACAAGTCTGATTCCAGATAAATCTGACCATCTGTGATTGAAATCACGTTCGTCGGAATGTAGGCCGAAACTTCGCCTTCCAGCGTCTCCACAATCGGCAATGCCGTCATCGAACCGCCACCCAGCTCGTTGTTGAGCTTCACCGCCCGTTCCAGTAATCGGCTGTGGCAATAGAACACGTCGCCAGGGAACGCTTCGCGCCCGGGAGGCCGACGCATCAGCAATGAAAGCTGTCGATACGCAACGGCCTGCTTCGAAAGGTCATCATAAACTACCAGTGTGTGCTTACCCTGGTACATGAAGTACTCAGCCATTGCAGCACCGGCGTAAGGTGCGAAGTACTGGACCGGAGCAGGGTCGGCGCTGCTCGCAGCGACAACGATCGTATAATCCAATGCTCCATTCTGACGCAGAACCTCCACCACACCTGCCACTGAAGAGCCACGCTGACCACAGGCCACATAGACGCAGATGACGCCGGTGTCCTTCTGATTCAGGATTGTATCAATCGCGATCGCGGTCTTACCGGTTTTGCGGTCACCAATGATCAGTTCGCGCTGACCACGTCCGATCGGAGTCATCGCGTCGATGGCTTTGATCCCGGTCTGCAGCGGCTCTCTCACCGGCTGACGTTCCGCCACTCCGGCGGCCTGCCATTCCATGGGACGCGAGTGAGGTGTCAGTACCGGGCCTTTGCCGTCCAGCGGGTTCCCCAGCGGATCGACCACGCGGCCCAGAAGCGCATCACCCACCGGCACTGACAACAGCTTACCTGTGGACCGAATTTCGTCGCCTTCTTTGATCTTGAGGTAATCCCCGAGAATCACGACGCCGACGCTGTTCTCTTCCAGATTGAACGCAAGCCCGCGCGTGCCGTTCGAGAATTCCAGCATCTCGCCCGACATCGCTGTAGAAAGGCCGGTACAACGGGCAATCCCGTCACCAACCTCAATCACACGACCCACTTCTGCGGTCACAATCTGACCGCGAAAGTCTTCAATCTCCTTCTGGATGACTGAAGCGATCTCGTCCGCTTTGAATTTCATTGAGTGCTTTCTCCACCAGACGACCCTTCAGCTCTTTGAGCCGGGATCGCAGGGATGAATCATAAACAGTATCACCAACCTGCAGGATCATGCCGCCGATCAACGACGCATCGACCGCTTCCTGCA